>DATNCC010000191.1:0-12632 GCA_035571735.1 Dongiaceae bacterium
AATCGAAGTCATAAGCGAACCGATTTCTCTGCAGGAAAAAGAGTTGCGCATAACCACGAGCATCGGGATAGCTGTTTACTCCGTTGCTGGAACCGATGATGAAAAAGAGCTTATGAAAAAGGCTGATAGGGCCATGTACCAGGCAAAGTATAAGGGGGGAAACGGATTCATGTTTTATCATTCCGAGTGCCCCCAGGTCCTGCCCCCATAGAAGCCCTTGAACAAGGAGCGTAATCCGGCTCTGCCATTATCAGGCATGAGTATTCATGGTGGACAACCCTCAAAGCATGTCTATCAGGCTTGCCCTGACAATTATGGATTCCTGCCTGAAAAGCCGCTCCAGCTTCTCCCTGAACTCTTTCCACCATGCACGGTTCAATTCCTTTGCCATGACTTCGTAAATAACGATCTCGTCCCTTACCGTGCAACACTTTCCCTCTTTCCATAACCCTTCAGCCGGAGACCTGACATAGGTAGTTATCCCTCCGAACTGTTCGGTGAGCTCGTCCCTCACCTGGAGGTACATTGACTGCGGAAAGGGGTGCCCGTCGTTGTCGCAAAGCGGGAGCAGCAGTTGAATCAGGTGCATAAATTCACCTTTTTATTTTTTGAAGAACCGGTCTCTAGAATTTTCCTTTCTGTATGAAGAGGACGCGCCGTTTTTTTGCGCGTCCTCTTCCAGTGCAGATCAGTCCCTTACTTGATGACGCCGCAGGCGAAACGCGCACCGCCGCCACCGAGCGGGGCAGGATGGTCGGCATGATTATCGCCGCCGGCATGTACCATCAGCGAGCGGCCCGCCAGATCGGCCGCTTTCAGACGCGGAGCCAGCACCGGTTGCTGCGCGTTACCGGCAGCATCCACATAGAGAGCAGGCAGATCCCCCAGATGGCCCTCGCCCCATGGTGTGTCGTGGCGCTTGGAATTGGTCGGATCGTAGTGGCCGCCCGCCGCCAGGGCGGGGACCATGGCGCCATCCTTCTCCATGGGAGCACAGCTGGGGTTCTGGTGCAGGTGGAACCCGTGCAGTCCGGGCGGCAGCCCTTTCAGTGCCGGGGTGAATACGAGTCCGTACTTTGTTTCCGTGATCGAGACCTGACCGACAGAGGGCCCAATGCCTTTCGCGTCAACCAGGTTCAGTGTGACCGTTGTTTCGGCACCTGCGTTGACGGCGCAGAACAGTATGCAAAGTGCCAGGATGTTAGTTTTCATAAAGTCTCCTTTCGTGAATAAGTTGAGCCGATTCCGGCTTCTGTCGCAGAGGCGGAATGCGGGCATGCAATCAGTATATCTCCTGTTTTTTTCATTACAAGTTTGCCTGACTGCTGCCGAACCATCCTTTTTGGCGCTCTTCCTCGAGGCGGGCTTCCAGGTAATCCCATAGTGCAGGACAGCCGGCCTTGATTGACGGACCGATTCGATTTACTACCTGTTCATGGCGTATGCCGTTCTCCCGCCAGCTTTGTCCCTGGTTGGCGAGATTGAGTAATGCGGGCATAGCCCGGTCCGCAGCATGGGCAAAGCGCGCTTCAGGGGTTTCGGCGTTCTCGAATTCCAGCCACAACTCCATGAAACTGGAACGCTGTGGTTCCTGCAGTATGCCGAAAATCCTAGTCATCGCCGCCAGCTCTGCCTTCTTGCGCTCTTCCCAGCCGCCTTCCGCGTAGACGATCGTGTCCCCGGTATCGATCTCGCCGATATCATGAACCAGCAGCATGGCGATCACCCGGTTGATATCAATCGCAGTCCCGGCATACTGCTCCAGGGAAAATGCCAGGAGGGCAATCTGCCAGCTGTGCTCAGCGGAATTCTCAAACCGATCGAGGCCCAGCGGCCGGTTTTTGCGCGTTACGCCCTTCAGTTTGTCCAGCTCCAGAATAAAATCCACGATCTGCTGCATTGTGCTTGTCCCGGTCATATAAGTCTGTTCCTCGCGTTTCGCCGCAAAAACTAAGCTGCATCCGCAGACGGCATAGGTCGCAGCGAGAAGATTATCTGCGCCACACAGAGGATGGTCAGGATACCCAGAAGAGTGATTGCCGAAAGAATGCTGCTCATTGCCCCGGTGACGATCCCGAGGGAAGCGATGATGTAGTGGGGGATGAGGAAGCGGTGGAGGTGCCTGGTCTTCCCCGTAAAAGCTGCCAGGAAAATGGCGTTGAGGGCGAGCACGCCCGCTGCGACTGAAAGTGAGAGCAGCCATCCTTCCGGGAAAGGGAGCGCAGTTCCGGGGGGCTGGCGGATGATGTGCTTGATCCCCACCGCCGTGGCGGTGATACCCATCAGCAGCGGCAGGTGTGAGTACAGCCACTGCTGGTAGCGCCACAAGTGCCTGCTCGTGCTCAACGCCAGCACTGCGGCCCCCTTCGCACCTTCGAAATACCCCCACCAGAGGGCAAATGAGACCAGGAGCCCCATGATCCCTGCAAAGCCGGATCCGATGGTGAGTCCTCCCGTGCCGATCCCCATGACTACGCTCACCACCGCCTCGCCGAGGACGATGATCGTGAAGAGTCCGAATCGCTCCGGAAGGTGCATGAGATGTGGCGGAAAGTTGACGTGAAGCTGGCCGGCGGTCAGCGGGGTCAGGAAATCTACGGCCAGTGCTACCCCCCAGATCCCGAACCGCCAGGGAGCGGGCACCAACGCCGATACTGCCCAGAGTGAAGCTGCACCGCCGAATCCTGCGGCGTAGCGGCTGGTCAACGGCCGCACCACCGCGATGTGGTGTCCTGCGCGCAGATACTCCGCAACCAGGATGAAACGGACTGCTGCATAGGAGAGGGCAAAACCGACCGAAGTGGCGCCCAGTGCTGCCGGCACATGGACGGCCAGCGAGGCGGCCGCTGCCATCTGGGCCATGGTCAGAAGCCGGTGCCCCACGTCCTCGGTGTCGAAACGTGTGAGGTAGAAGGTGTGCCCCACCCAGGCCCACCAAACCGGGACGAAGAGCACGGCAAACCGGAGCATACCTACCCACGAATAATCGTCGCTGAGGCTCCTGGCCAGTTGCGCGACCGCCGCTACGAAGATCAGGTCGTAGAATAGCTCCAGCCAGGTGACATGCCGCTCTGTTTCGGATTCCTGTCCGGAGCGGAATCGCGGCGGCTTGAAGAATTCCAGTTTCGGCACTGCTCGCCTCCCTAATCCCTCAGTTTTGTCAAAGTCAGAGAACGCACGGCCTTTCGCTCAACCACCGGGGCCACTTCATAGTGAGAGCCTGTTGCAAGTGCCGGCCTGGCAAAGAAGATTACTCCTTGACCCAGTGCAGCACATCCTTGACGATCGACCAGCGGTGGGAGTGTTTTTCCGCTCCCTTGCCGAGAATCCACTTGTCATAGAGTGTCTGCACTGTTCCCGCCGATTTCTGCACGGAGAGCCAGCTGTTGAGGAATGCCTGCAGTTCCAGATTGTTGTGCGCCACGGCGAATGCCACCGGGAACTTGTTGATGTTCGTTTTGAAGAAGACCGCTTTGTAATCGGGATGGAGCACCGTCCATGCCATGCCCGCCTCTAAACTGATGAGCAGACCGTCAAACCGGTCTTTTCCCGCAAAGAACTGCCGGTCTGAATCGATGTGGACAAACTCGGCATTTGGGTAATTTCCCCTTGCCTTGTCCATGACAGGGTAACTACCGACCGTGGCAATCACCAGCGGGCCGGCCTTGCGAATCTGCTCCGGAGAGGAGAACTCTTCCCGGCGATACCCCTTGACCACCAGCGCCATGGTCAGTTCGAGCACCGGCTCGGTGAAGGTGAGACTGACGAGGCGGTCCGGACTTAGCTGCAGCGCGGAGATGGCCACATCGAAGCGGTTGCCGTTCAGACCGGCTGCCAGTTGGTCCGGGTCGTAGGGTATGAACTCTACCGGCACTTTCAAGTTATTAGCGAGACGGCCGATCAGGGCAACATCGAAACCGACCAGTTCCTGCCGGCTGTTGTGGTAGGAGAACGGCACCTGATCGGGATTGTAGCCGACCTTCAGGACGCCTCGCTTGACAATGGTGCTGATTGTTGGCGGACTGCCAGGGGCAATGCTCCCGCGTTCAGGAGCTGGTGGCAACACGTGAGGCGCATCTGCAACCTGCATCTCCATCAGAGCCTTGCCCAGGGTGTACTCGGGATGGAACGTCCGGGCCAGGACGATGCGGGTGGTGAAAAGTGCTACCATTACAATGGCGAGTGAAGCAGTGCCGAAGACAACAAACTCTCTGACCCGCAGCCGGGAGTTATTGGTCAGCAGGGTGATGGCGCCGAGAGTCAGCACAAGGAGCCCCATGGCGGAGAGGAGGCTGGAAAATTTGTCCGTTATCAACCGCGCCACTATGAAGAGCTGGAACAGGTCTGTCGGCACGCGGATGCTGTCCAGAAGTGCCGGGATCGCCAGATTGGCACTGCCGAAGAAGTTCATGAGCCCGTTCAGAGCAAGCAGGGGATAGTCCTTCACCGGGACCGGCCTGCCGGTGAACCACCCGGCAAACAGGATGAAGATCAGCGTCGCAAGCTTCCCCAAGCTGGGGAAATTGAAGCTGATCGGGATGATGCTTTCCGCAAAGTCCTCAGTTTCGGCGCTGTCAGGGAAGTATTTCCGGCAGAGTTCCTTGGCCCCTTCCGTCAAGAGCGGCAGGACCAGGAACAGGTTGCCGGTCACAAAGGCCGTAACGAGCGCATTGCGGGAAATACCCACGACGTCGCGGTAACGGAACGGCGTGAAGGTGGTGAGGAACAGGGGGAGTATCCAGAAGGAGAGCAGCAGCGCAACAACTATGTAGGCGGCGAAGAAGATCCACAACCGGTCGAACTGCTCGGGACTCATGGTGCCGGCAGTTGCCGCACAGATGGCGAACACCCCTATGGGGATCATCCGCATGACAACCTTGGTAGCCCGGCTAAGCGCAGCGGAGAAGGTTTCAAGGGGCGCCAGCAGGCGTTCCTTGTCCTTTGTCCCGATCAGCGCCACACCTACCGCGGCGAAGAACAGCACCACCGCCGGGATGGCGGTATCGGAGAGTGATCTGAACGGGTTGGACGGGATATAGAGATCCAGGTAGTCGACCTCTTTCTGAGGGAGGAGTGTCGTGTCGCTGAAAAAGGAGGCCGTTTCCAGGTGGGGGAAGGTGAGGGGGGTGAGAAAGATGACCGCGAAGCCGATCAGCCACATGACCAGGGTGAGCAAACCGACCTTGGCGGCAATCCCCTTGGCCTGGTCGCTGCTCATGCTGCCGATGCCGAGCATGAGCGAAGTGGCAATGTAGGGAATGACCGTCATCTGAAGCAGCTTGATGAAGGCGATCCCCACGGTGTCGAGAAACGCCACCCGGTCCCCGAAGAACAGGCCGGTGGCAATCCCTGACAGCAGGGCTATTATCACGTGCGTGGAAAGGCTCAGACTGAAGATGCGCTTTATAGGGTTCATCCGATGATCATCCTTGGAGTGGGGCTCCGACCGCGTCCGGGTATCATCCGGAATTGCGGGTCCGGCTTTCTAAGCTTGATCGAGTAAGTTCAAATGTCAATCCCGACCCGTAAATTTCCCTTGTTAACAGGGGGTAGTAAGAGAGGGAGGAGGGGGCTCCTAAAAGTGAACCAGCAGGCCATGCTCGACCTGCGAAACTGGCCGAGCCTCTCCCCTGAGACGGCGTTCCTGGCAACCGTCATCTTTCGAAGCGCAGAAAAAACCCCGTCGGCTGATGTCGACGGGGCCTCGGAGGCTCTTCAGGCACCCGAGCTTAATGGGCATGGGCATCTTTCACGGCCAGGGCAAGCCCGATATAGGACCAGCCATGGAAGATCAGGTCAATGGCCACGAAGAGACCAATCGCCCAGAAACCGCTGATCGGCCACTGCGCCATGATCATGGCGCCGAGAAGAGTGGTCAGGATGCCGGAGAAGAGCAGCCACCCCCATCGGGAGTATTCGCGGTGCATGACCGCCGTAACGCCCCGGACAACACCCAGGCCAACCAATGTCGCGGCAAGGACCAGGGTCAAAGTTAACGACATCGCCACCGGATTCGTGACAACCAGGTATGCTGCGAGCAGGTAGAGCGCCCCCATCAGCAGATGCGACACGATGTTGCGCCACCCGTGAAAGGTAAACGCCTGCACCGTCTGCACCGTACCGCCAATCAGGAGCAGAGCGCCGAGGTACAGTATGCTCGCCAGTGTTGCCGTGAAGAGCGTGGCGAGTCCGACGGTCCCGAGAGCTACAAAGAGGATGCCGAGGGCCATGAGCCGACCCCACTCTCTATCAGTCGCGCCGAACAGGACGTCTCCGTAGTGGTATCCATGGTGCAAGATGTCACTTCTCATATCTCATCACCTCCGTTTTTCTTCAATTATACACCCAGGACTCTGCGTGAGATTAACTTTTCATACAATGCTCACCCATCGACCCGCAGCATCGCCATGTTCCGCCAGAAGAGCTCCAGGCTCTCCGTGCCTCCGAACAGGGTTGTGAAGATGGTCGAATCGGCGAGCAGGATATCGCCGCCGCGGCTCCCCTGCGGCGGCATCCAGAGGCAGGAATTGAACTCCCGGTTTCCTGCCGCTGTGAACGGATGGGGCCGGGAAAGTTCGATCGGCTGCCTGGCGAGGACGTGAATGGACTTGGTATCCTCGGTCGTCAGTGCGTAGTGGGGAAGGTGCAGATGGAAGTTAAACGTGGTCACGCCCTTCAGCAAGTCGAGTTTGTCCAGGTCCCTGTTGATCGTCAGGGGCGCAATCTGCTTGGTCCCCTCGACCACGGCGGGTCTGAGCCCGTATTGATTCAGCACGGGGACGCCCAGTCCATTCATCAGCGAACGTGTGTACCGGCCGAAGCGCTGCTGGCGCGGGACAAGCGCGTCGCCATGGTGGCGGTATTCCATTTGCCTTTGCGTCATGTCAGAGGTCGCGCCGACGTCATGGTGTGGTGCAAGAAGCAGGCAGGTGCCCTCCCGGCTGAGCCACTCCCGGATCGCATCGATTTCCCCCTTCCCGGCTTCCTGTTCGGATATCAGGTGGTCCAGGCCGAATACCATCAGCGTGTCCGTGTCTGAAAGGACTCTTTCGTCGATAGGCAGTTTGTACCCTGCCTGGTCGATGCGCTGATAAACGGCCACCGGATTACCGGTCGTCTCACCCACGATCTGTTGAAAGGCCAGCGTAGATCGATGGAACAGCTCCAGCGTACCGGCAATGCCCTGCAGAAAATTCATCTTGTCCCACTCTTCTCCCTCGAAATTGGGCCAACCAACGCGACGCACCTCAGTCATGGTCGAATAGCGGTTGTCCAATTCGGTAACGTCACGGTTGGCTTCCCAGGGATAGCTCCATGTCCAGTAGATGCTGAAGCGCCGTTTTCCCGGCGTGTATGGCCGCGGCACATGGTTCTGATTGTAAGTTCGCCCGGTTTGTCTAGATGCGCTCATGTCGTTGTCCTTTCTTGTGGGTATGTTTCCTCAGCTCTGAACCTTGTGTCCATCGTCCAGTGCCGCAAGATAGCGAAGCGCCTTGATGCCGGGGAGGAAGAAGTAGGCGCCTCCTCTTACGGTGGTGAAGGCCGGCAGGCCGGTGATTGTTTTCCTGATCGGACGCTTCGGGATCTTGAAATCCAGAGTGCCGTCCTGGTTGCCGATGATCGGGTCGCGCTCGTTGCAGAGTTCGTGAAAGTTCCGGTCGTTCGCCCACACGTTCTGCAGAAACTCGAACTGGCGGATCAAGCTCGCGCAGATCACGAAGGCCGCTATGCCGCGCTCCACGCCATCCTCCGGGGCGTTCTCCGCCAAGGGCGGGCCATAGGTGGCTCCGCGGCGGATAATCCGCCGGCGGTTCACATTCGCTGCCGTGTCCCTGGGGTTCATGCGACGCATGTGAGAGCCGAGCGGCACTGCATAACCTATGGGGTCCATCTGCTTGTAGTTGAAGTTGTTGTTCCGTTGGCGGTCGGCGCCCAGTTCGGGATCGTCCCTGTCGGGTGCCAGGACGAGCGGTGCGCCGCTGCGCCAGCGGCCCATGAGCTTGGCCGCCACAAGTTCCTGCTCTTCCGGGGTCCGGCCATGCCGGCGCAGGAAATCACGAAATGCGCCTACATGCTCCTGCAGGCGGCGATAAGCCATGTAGCTGCCGTTGCAGGAAAGAATTTCGGGCTGGGGGAGATTGGCCGGGGGGCCGTCTTCGTCCGGATAGCCGAGGATGAATTCTCCGGCTTTCAGCGGCGCGCCGGTGCCCGGCGTCGGCTCCTCTCCGCTCCCTTCGATGACCGGCTGCGACATGCGATCGCGGTAGCCGAAGTGGTCGTGCGCATAATCGAACGGCGGCGTTGCTTCCAGATCCAGCGACGAGAGCGCCTCCACCCCCTCGCACCGGGCGACAAGTTTCTGGTACTCCGCCTGGCACCGCTCGCGCTCCGTCTTGTCGCGGGCGAAGAGGATGACGATGGCATGGAGGTCGGGATTGGCCAGTCCACCCACCCAGTTGCCGGGTTGATTGGCGCCGGTGTCGCCGATGATTTCCGCGCGGGCCGCCATCCCCTGCCTGAATTCCAGCGGAAACGTGGCCAGCGAAGCCTCGTCCACCCCCAGGGCTCGCAGACCGTTCCAGGTGAAGGCCACAGTCACCCACCTCTTGTCGTTCTCGACCGAGGCGCGTACCTGTGTGGATGATTGCACCGTTCCAATGATCTCGGCCAGCCAGGCTCGTCCCCCTTCGGCGCTGTGAAATGTAAGAAATTCGTAGCGTCCCGTGAGCGCAGGCACGCGTGTCAGCAGGATGTGCTGGATGTCTTCGAACTCAAGCATGGCAAATCCTCCCGGGAATTATTGCATTTGGTCGAGCATGTCCGAGAAGGCCGCCTTCAACTTGAGCGCTTTCTTGATTTCGTCGGCGCTCACATAGGGATACTCTCCGTATTCCAGAAAGCTCGGACATTGGTGCTCGCGGACGAACTTGACGAATGCGGCAGAGTTCGTCTTCCAGTCCTCGGGAAACCCCTCCAGATTTTCGAAAACGGTACTTATTCCGTACTTCGAGAAGAGGGCCACGGCATCCTCGGTGTACTTGTCGAAATCGGTGTCGAAGATTCCCTGGTACATGAAGTAGGTATCCTTGCCGATGTCGAAAAGCACCCAGCGCAGGTAGTGCAGTTTGAGCACGGCGAGTGCGTCGGGCAATTCGGCAATGGTTTTCTCGATCGTCTTGCCGTACTGGCGGATGGTCTCCTCCCTCCCGGGCTTGATTTTCGCGATGATCGTGAAGCCGTAGCATGCGGGGGTCTTGGGATAGATCGGGCCGTAGCGGCCCTCTTCGAGCTTGAAGAACCCCTCCTTCGGTATCGCTGCGGCAGCCGGTTTCGTCCAATCGTTCTTCATGACACTCCCCCTTTTATTTCGCTGATTCTTGCAGGTGATCTTCCTCCAGAGCACCATCCATCCGCCCGGCCCGGCTACGGAGCGCTTCCGCCCGCTGCCGGATCTCCGGCTCCTCCGTTCGTTCCAGTATGTGGGTGGCCAGTGCGTTGAAATGCGCGGCAGCACGCTCCTTTAGGGCCATCGTTGCCGTCGGACTCTTGGGGAAGAGGTAGCCCAGGCTCTCCGCCATGATCTCCTCGTCCATCACCTCCGCCAGGTCGAGGGCCATCCGGTAAATTCTGCCAGCATCGGGAAAAGTCGTCTGCAGGCAATTTTCCGCTGCACTCAGGGCATTGTCGACACTGGCATGCATCTCCGCCAGGCGCTCGATTGCCGCGGAGGGGAAATCCGTTTCATTGATCTTGTGGCGGAAGAGCTCCAGCAGGTTCGAAAGATTCCCCTCACTCATGGACCTCTCCAGCCAGAACCGCATCTCCACTGGGTCTTCGATGGCAAGGTCGGCCAGGCGGAGGAAGATGCCGGAGGTGCGTGCCCGGAAATTTACCGCCCGGGACAGGGCTTCCTGGACCCGGTCCACGGTCGGGGGAGAGGGGAGAATGGCATTTTCGATCCAGCACTCGTAGAGGGAGCGCAGCGTCTTCGTAGTATCCTTCCCCGATTTGGGAAGGTAGCAGTTGGCGCCAAGAGCATAGGCCCTGCTGACCACACCCGGCGCCGTCTCACCGGAGAGAACGATGATCGGGGTGAGGCGCCAGTACGGATCTGCCCTCACTGCCCGCACCACATCCAGACCGGTTCCGTCGGGAAGCTGCATATCCGTGATGATGAGTTCCACCGGCTGGCGTTTATGAGCCAGCTCACCCAGGAGCTCCAGAGCGCTCTGCACCCGATCCGCCGAAAGAATGGTGCCGCTGAAACCGAAACTGGTCAAGGCCAGATGCACGAGTTTCGCCAGAACTGGTTCATCTTCTACATGCAGGATGGTAATTTTCATTTGTCCTCCCTCCATCAACGACCGACAGCAGTCACCGCGCCTGTAACAGGCACGTTCACCCTGTCAGTAAGCTTGCCAGACTTATCCCCAAGCATGCCTTCCGGATGATTTGTCTGGTCACCTTCATGACGTCACCTCCTGATTTTTGCCCCTTGACCCCAATAACTGACAAAGCCGTCCCGGTTCGGCATTTTAACCTGAGGGAGCGTTTTTGCGTCCATCCGCGCCTCCGGGGCAATTATGCCGTTGAGGGAAAGGAGGTAAGCGCTCACCGCGTAAACTTCGTCGTTCGAGAGGGACCGGGGAGCGTTGTAAGGCATGGCCCTGCGAATATAGTCGAACAGCGTGGTAGCAAAGGGCCAATAGCTTCCGACGGTCTTTACAGGTTTCTTCGAGGCCAGCGTGCCTATCCCTCCCACGAGGGGATCGGCGGGTCCTCCTATACCCTTCACCCCGTGACAACCGGCGCACCTGGCAGAATAAACGGCACCTCCTTCGGCAGCCGTGCCACCACCGGGAGGGAGTCCCCTGCCGTCGGGCGGAATGCTGATATCCCAGGCGGCAATTTCTTCGGGCTTGACTTCTCGGCCGAGATCGGGACCGGCGTAGGCGGTCCCGATAACGAAAATAACGGCAGCCATCAGAACCAGGGCGCTCAAAAGTTTACCGGTAGACATTTGAGATTTCTCCTTCCGGGTTTATGCTCCAGGTTTGAATCGCGTTGTAGTGATATGTGTTGCCCGCCGAGTACTGCTCAGCCCATTTTTCACGGGTAGGCTGGATGTTCCCTTTCTCATCAATGGCGCGGCTTTGCAGCAATACGGGGCTCCCGTCCCAATTCCAGGGAAGTCGGAACCGGGTCAACGCCAGCGGGAGAACAGGAGCCTGCAGCGCTGCTTTGGCCCAGCTCCTGCCGCCGTCTGCGGAGACCTCCACCCGGGTGATGCGACCGGAGCCGGACCAGGCGAGACCCGATATCTCGTAAAAGCCTCTCCCCTTCATGGTCATGCCAGCGGAAGGATGAGTAATGACCGACTTGACTCCCATGGGGAAGGTGAACTGACGAGCCCTTCCATCCGGCATCAGATCGGTATACTTCGAGGTCTCTTCCCGGCTGTAAACGGGGCCTTCAGTGACCGTCAGCCGCCGGAGCCATTTGATGGACATATTCCCCTCCCAGCCCGGCAGCAGGAGCCGCATGGGGTAGCCCTGTTCAGGACGGAGACGCTCGCCGTTCTGGTAAAGGGCGATCATGGCGTCATCGAGGCATTTTCCCATGGGAATACTCCGGTTCATGGCGGCAGCGTCTCCGGCTTCGGCCACGATCCATTTGCCCCTGGGGTCCAATCCGGCTTCGTCCAGCAATACAGCCAGAGGGATACCGGTCCATTCGCTGTTTGAGATCAGCCCGTGGATAGCTCCACAGGATTTTTGGGGTGGTTCCGGTGCAGCATTGAAAAAGCTGTTGCCGGAACATTCCAGAAAGTAGATCCGGCTTACGGTGGGATAGCGTAACAACGCCTCGACGGAAAATTTCAGCGGTCTCCGGATGAGGCCGTGGATGAGCAGTTCATGCCGGGCCGGATCGATGTCCGGAACGCCGCTGTGATGCCGCTCGTAGTGCAAACCGCTCGGTGTGATCGTACCCTGGAGCTGATGCAACGGGGTCATGGATTCCCCGGCACCCGGAGCAATGTCCTTGTAAGGCTGGACGATGATCCGCTTGACCTCCTCTTCGTATCCGGCAGGTTGGCCATAACCCCGGAACGGCCGTCCAGGCTTCTTCATCCAGGGAGGGGTTTCCAGCGCCGCCGGCTCCGCTGCCTGTGCCGTCGCCAAAAGATCGCCCGCAAGGCCGCCTGCCGCCACCAATCCAGCCACCTTGACCGCGCCTGTCAGAAAGGCCCGACGGTCGATCAGCACCCCGTCTGCTGCGGGTGCAGGTGGTTCAGCCGATTCTTTTCTTTTTGAACTGCTCAAGCTGGATGTCATCGCCCGCCTCCATGTTTCATACGCTCAACAAATCTCAAACTGCAATTTCTCTGTCCGGAAGAATCAATCCACGTGCAAAAGTGAATAACGCTTCAGTTCATCCCTTCCGAACAGGGAAAGACCTGCCTGCTGACCAATGGTTTCCAGGGCAATGATCACATCCGGGTCGTCGAAGGCCACCTTGCCGGGTGTGCCTGCATCCTCCAGCCGTTGGAGCAAAATCTCGTCCAGAAAACGCTCCTCTTCGGCGCTGGAGAGCTTCCCCTTGAAGCCCCGCCGGTGCATGCGTACATGAAA
>DATNCC010000192.1:0-14655 GCA_035571735.1 Dongiaceae bacterium
CTTTGGCCCCCTCAAAGAGGGCGACAACGTGCAGACCCCGTGAGTGTGGTTTTGTGCCGATATGTTTACGGCTTCGGGAGCGACTCATTTCTCAGTCTCACAGCTCCGGAACATGTAGAATCACCGCCGGTTGCCGGTAAACCTGAGCAGCATCAGAAACAGGTTGATGAAGTCGAGATAGAGCGTCAGCGCGCCGAGGATGGCCGGTTTTCTCCCCTCTGTGCCATGAGCCGCCATCTCCTTGATCTTCCAGGTATCGTACGCCGTCAATCCGGTGAATACGATCACCCCGACGCCGGATATGCACCATGAAACGGCGCTGCTCCCGACGAAAATATTGACGACCGAGGCGATCACGACGCCGATCAGACCCATGAACAGGAAGTTGCCCCATGAGGTCAGGTCACGCCTGGTCATGTACCCATAGGCACTCATCGCTCCGAACATGCCGGCCGTGGTAACGAAGGTGGAGGTAATCGAGTCGGCCGTGTACACCAGAGCCACAACGGACAGGGTGACCCCGTTGAGCGCCGAGTAGGCAATGAATATAAGCGTTGCAACGGATGCGCTCAGCCTGTTGATGGCGCCGGACAGGGTAAACACCAACGCCAGTTCTCCGATCATCAGCCCGAAGAACAGCAGCCGGTTTCCGACAATTGCGTTGAGAATTGCTGTTGAAGAAAGCGTGACCAGTGCCATACAGGCTGTGATGGCCAGTCCTGCTCCCATCCAGGCATATACCTGCCTGATGAGGGTGTTCTGTCTGGCAATTACCTGGTCCGATGAACGGGTGTAGACAGAATGCAATTCATTCATGATGATTCTCCTTGATGTCAGTTACTGTTATTTGGATAGATAATCCGGCGGGTTACACAGGCGGCGGCGAAAAAGAGCAGATTCACCACGACGATGGAGGCGCTGGCCGGGAGGTTGGACATGATGGAAATGATGATGCCGATGATCACCGAGCTGCATCCCTGAAGCGCGGCCAGGATGATGCAGACCTTGAAACCGCGCGCCAGCTGCAGGGCTCCCGCCGCCGGGACGATCAGCAGCGACGAAATAAGCATGATTCCGACCAGTTTCATCGCCAGCACCACCGAAAGTGCGGTCAAAAGTACCAGAATCGAGTTGATGAATGACGTGCGGATTCCGGAAACTTTTGCCAGCTCGTCGCTGAACGAAATGGCGAACAGCTCGTGGTAATGGAGCGTCACCAGCAGCATCACCCCGACGCAGAGCAGCGCGGCAATCACCACCTCTTCACTCCGTATCGACAGGATGTTGCCGAACAGAAAGCTCAGCAGATCGACATTGTACCCCCCACCCACGCTGGCAAGGATGATCCCGGCCGAAATCCCGAGAGCGGAAACAAGGCCGATTGCGGCATCACCGCTCAGCCGCCCCTTTTCGGTCAGTTTGAGGATGCCGAGAGATGCGAGCAGCACGATCGGCATCGTCACCAGCAGTGACATGGCTGAATAGAGCTTGAGCGCCAGGGCGATAGCGGTGCTGCCGAAGGTGACATGGGCCAGACCGTCACCGATCAACGACAGACGACGCAGTACCAGAAAGACCCCCAGAACCGAGCAGAGCAGGGCTATCAGCGTCCCGGCCAGCAGAGCCCGTTGAATAAAGCCGTATGAGAGGATTTCCAATAGATTCATGGTCAGTGCCTGTGGCACATCAGATGCTGGGAGTGCTCGCCGAACATCGACGACATCTCCGGTGAGCAACAGAACTCGTCAAAGCTGCCATAGAAAAGAATCTTCTTGTCAAGGTAGAGCATCTTGGAAGCATGCGCCCCGATCGCACCGCTGTCGTGAGTCACCAGCAGGACGGTAACGCCCTTTGAGCGGTTGATATCGGCGATCATGGCATAAAAACGCCCCCTGGTCTCCGGATCGAGGGCTGCGGTCGGTTCATCCAGCACCAGCAGTTCCGGATCGTTCACTATGGCGCGGGCCAGCAGAACCCGCTGCAGCTGGCCGCCGGACAGTTCGCCTATCAATTTATGTGTCAGATCTGAAATACCTAATTCATGGAGGATTTCGTCTATTTTATCGTGATCGGCACGGCTAAGCCGTTTTGGAAAGCGTTTGAGCGATAACAGGCCGAGTCCGACCGTTTCATGCACCGTCGCTGGGAATACCGGGTTGACCAGATGGAGGCTTTGCGGCAGGTAACCGACCTTGTGCCAGTCACGGAAATCAGCCAGGGTGGTGCCGAACAACGCCGCAGACCCCGTGCCGATCGTTACCAGCCCGAGCAGCGCCTTGATCAACGTACTCTTGCCGGAGCCGTTCGGCCCCACGATGCCGACATAATCGCCGCGCTCGACCTGAAAGGAAACATCCTCAAGCACCCTCCCCTCGCGATAACTGCACGACAGCAGCTCTGTAGTGACTATTTTATCCGGCATTGCAGGCCTTTCCTAAGCTGTTCCAGGTTGCGCTCCATCAGATCGAAAAAGGTAACACCCCGTGACAGATCATCCCGCGACAGGTTATGCGCGCCGTGAAGCAACAACACCCCGACACCCGCCTCCCGGGCCAGCGTTTCGGTCAGGCGTGGGGACAACAGCTCTTCGGCAAAGAGATATGTGGCGCCTGACGACCTGATTTCCCGGACAAGCGCAACCATGCGCTCGGCCGACGGTTCCGAGTCGGACGAAATCCCGCTCAGCGCATGGTACTCCAACCCGTAGCGGTGGGCAAGATAGCCGAAGGTGTAATGTCCGCCATGCAGCAGTTTTCTGGTGGAGCAGGAGGAAAGGGTGTTCCGGTACCGATCGTCCAGTGCAACGAGTCGCGTTTTCAGGGCTGCGGCATTCCGGCGGTACAGCGCTTCGTTGCCCGGATCGGCGACGACAAACCCGTCGAGAATGGTATCGACCATCAGCGCGGCGTTGGCAAAATCGAGCCAGATATGCGGGTCCATGCCGGTATGATCATGATGGTGATCATGGTCCCCTTTATGGCCGTGATCATGATCATCTTCAGCGACTCCGGGGCGGTAGGTAACCCGATCCCCCGCATTGACGACCCGCAATGCCTTGCTGTCGATACCGGTGATAATCTTTTCCGCCCACGGCTCCATGTATCTGTTTGTATAGACAAACAGCCCGGCGTGGCTGATCCTGATCATATCTTCCGGCTTCGGCTCAAAGGTGTGCGGTTCGACACCGGGGGGGAGCAGCATGGTCACCTGAGCCTTGTCGCCGCCGATCGTGCGGGCAAAGTCATACAGCGGAAACAGGGTCGTGACCACCTGCAGACCGACGGCTGGTTTAACATCGGCTTTTTTACAGCCGGCTGCAAACAGGGCGGCACAAAATGTAACAACCGTAAAAAAAACTACAATTCGAATCTTCATAACACTTCCTTCTCGAAGCCATAAACCGAAACAAAAATCTGTTTCACGCAACGACGCGACGACGCAACGTTTAAAACCAAGAACCAAGAATTCAGTTTAAAAGCCTTTCGTCGCGTCGTCGCTTAAGAGCGCCTACTTTTGGTGCGTCGTCGCGTGAGTACGATTGTCTGCATTATTTAGTCTGTCCGCTTTGCAGCCGGATTCCGTCGGGAAGCATAGAAATCGCACTCTCTTTGTAAAGACCACCGACCGCTTTTTTGAAGCTCTTTTTACTCAGGCGGAGCAGCCCGGCAATCGCATCTGGGGAGCTTTTGTCGGTCAGGGGGAGAAAGCCGTTGTGGGCTGCCAGAGCAGCAAGGATAATTTCGCGGTCTTGTGCCGCCTCCTGCGCCCCTCCCTTGCGGAGCATGACATCAACCTTGCCGTCTTCCCTGATCTTTTTGACATATCCGCGCAGTCGCTCGCCACAGGCCGGCTTGACTACAAACTCGGTATGAAAGATCAACCCGCCGAAACTGTTATTGATAAGGACCTTGGCGCCCAGATCCGTGCAGGCATAGACCAGCAGGTCGACCTCTTTACCTTCCGACAGGCTGTCATCCACCGGTCTGATGAATTTCTCCAGTTTTGCCGACGCCGCAATCCGGCCGCTGGAGTGCAGATAGATATGTACGAGCACCTGGTCCCCGCGCCTGACCGGTTCGGTCTGCTCGCCAAACGGCAGCAGCAGATCCTTTTCCAGGCCCCAGTCGAGGAACGAGCCGACAGAAGTCGTCTCCTTGACCTTCAGGAGCGCAAACTCCCCCACAACTGCACGCGGTCTTTTGGTGGTAGCGGTCAAACGCCCGTCGGAATCAACGTACACAAAAACTTCAAGCTCCTTACCCGCCTCCGCCCCTTTCGGAACAAGCCTGAGCGGAAGCAGCACATCACCTTCGTCCGACTTGAAAACAGCGCCGGAAGCGGTGATACGGGCAATTGTCAGCCGATTGTAGTTGCCGATCTGAAGCATAAGTTCCCCTATTCATAACTACTCAGTTGTTAAGGCCGAAGGTTATTCAGTGAGATAATTAATAGCGCCACTTGAAGCTGACCGTTTTGCATCCTGGCATGACCCTCCGGAAGAGATTGAACCCCTCCTCCGTCACCGCGGTCCCGCTGCAGGTGAGCCATTTCAAGCCCGGCAGCAGCGCCAGATTCAATATTCCTTTATCGCCAATGGCGGTGTGGTAGATCGATACCCGCTGCAATGAAACCAGGGGCCTCAACAGCGCCAGTCCCTGATCGCTGACGCCGGTGTCGGACAGGTACAGCTCCTCCAGCCCGGTCAGATGCACGATATGAGCGAGTATTTCGTCATTGCAATTGTAAAGAAACAACGACTGAAGATCGCCCTGCTTCAGATCATTCAAAAAACTTATGTCCATGCCGTTGACGACTTTTATGTCCAGCCGCAGCGATGTATCAAGGAACACCTCTTTGGCGCCCCGTGCGATCCCGATACGCCGCCACTCACGATAATCGACCGAAGAAGCCTTCCGGACATAGAGAGAGCCGCAGTTCTGATCGAGCGGAAAGCGGACAATGCGCGTCTCGAAGGGGGTGATCTCCTCGCCGGCATGCTCACCGGCCATGCCGCGAAGAGCTGCCAGGCGGCGGTGAATCCGGGCTATATCGAGGTCCGCGGCGGCGGCCATCTCTGCCAGGAGATCGACACCATCGGTCAGAGCATCTTCCACCCGGAGTTTAAAATGATAAATATCGGTCTGTTTCAACTCTTCGGTCTGGCGAATAACTGCGTGGATATTTTGCTGAATCGCCGCAAGCTGGCGGATGATGCGCACAAGCTCAAGGGCAATATCCAGTTCAGACCCATATGAAACGGGCGCTTGTTCCCACTCGCTCAAGAGATCGATCAGCACCTGCCGATTTCCGGTTTGATACGCTTCATTGGCAAGCGCCATCAGTTCCTGTCTGCGCAGACGTTCAACCTCATCAGCGGCAAGATCGGGGTGAACAGCCTTGGCCACGCCGCGATAAAGGGATTTGAGACTGAGGTTGGCCACCTCCTGCACTGCTTCGTCATCATCGAGCAGGTCGGTTGCGTGCTGGAAATGAGTGTACGATGGTGACTGTTTGAGCGGATCGGCCGAGCTTTCTACCGTTGATTCTCCAAGAAGGCCCTTTAATTGCCATTCAAGATCCTCCAGTGTCTGAATCCGGACTCCGAGTATATCCTCATATACCTGTTCAAACGAACGTATTTCTGACTTCAGGCGGCTGTAATCCTGCTCGCGCCGCAGAAGTTCCGCCTTGACCCGGGCCAACTGCTGATATTTGTGTTCCAGCTCGACCTCTTCTGGAGTCTTCAGCCGGTTCTTGAAAGGGGTCATGGCATGCGGTCCGTCAGGGTCATTTCGCGCACTTCGCGGGCAAGAGGCAGTGTGATGCGCCGTTTTTCAGCCATCGAGAAACGGTATAACCTATGGAACGCGTTTATCAATGCGCCAACCTCACGACTGGTGGTTGCCAGAACATAGTCTACCACATCATCGGGAATTCTGATTTGATGATCGTCAGCCACCTTCTTGATAATCATCCTCCGGGAGTTGTCATCCGTAGTATCAAGCCTGGCGACCAACCCCCATAACAGCCGCGAAGTCAGATGATCATCCATGTTGGATAATTCACGCGGCGGGACGTCCCCGGCCATGGCGATCGTACGGCCGGAGGTGTGAAAATCATTGAACAGTTGCCACAGAGCCCTCCGCAGGTCGTCATCATCGGGCATATCCTGCAGATCATCCACCACGAGACCTCCGGCTGCTCCGAATATCGACACAAGCCGATCCGGAGAAATTGATTCACGGAGCGAAAGGTACGGAAAATTGTTGCCGGCAATGGCCCGCAGCAGATGGGTTTTACCTGACCCGGAGGGGCCGTACAGGTACAGCAGGCACTCGGAATCGGAAGGATCGGCAATCCTCAGCGCAAACCGGAGTGCCGCCGCATTTCCTTCACAGGGGACAAAGCTGTCAAAGCTGAAAGTCGGGACAACGGGAAAATTGAAGAACTGCTGCATGGCTAGAACAGATTCGCCTGGGAGGATTCAGAGGCGATGCGACCGAAATGCAGGTATGCGGCATGTGTGGCAACTCTGCCGCGCGGGGTGCGATTGATAAAGCCGTTCTGAATCAGAAACGGCTCGTAGACATCCTCGATGGTATCACTCTCTTCGCTGATGGCGGCGGCAATGGTGTCCAGACCAACCGGCCCCCCCCTGAACTTGTCGATTATCGTCAGCAGGATCATGCGATCCATCTGGTCAAAACCCATTTCGTCAATTTCAAGCAAATCGAGAGTCTCCCGCACGACATCAAGAGTGATGATACCATCGGCACGCACCTGGGCGTAGTCGCGCACGCGCCTGAGCAGGCGGTTGGCAATCCGGGGGGTTCCCCGGCTGCGGCGGGCCAGTTCGGAGGCACCGCGGGGATCGATCTCCATCCCGAGAATACCGGACGAACGGCAGATAATGGTGGCAAGTTCATCATGTGTGTAAAATTCAAGCCTGGATATAACTCCGAAGCGGTCGCGCAGCGGCGAAGAAAGAAGCCCGGCCCGGGTAGTGGCGCCGACCAGGGTAAAACGGGGCAGATCCAGCTTGATCGAGCGGGCGCTCGGCCCCTGACCGATCATGATATCGAGCTGATAATCCTCCATGGCCGGATAGAGGATTTCTTCGACAATATGGGAAATACGGTGAATTTCGTCGATAAAGAGAACGTCATGAGGCTCAAGGTTGGTGAGAATGGCGGCCAGATCGCCCGGACGTTCAATAACCGGCCCGGATGTCGACTTGATGTTGACCCCCATCTCGCAGGCGATGATATTGGCCAGCGTCGTCTTGCCGAGGCCGGGCGGGCCGTATAACAGGACATGATCGAGCGCTTCTCCGCGCCCCCTGGCGGCATCTATGAACAGACGAAGATTGTTCTTTATCTTCTCCTGACCGATGTAATCATCGAAGGATCTGGGGCGCAGGGTAGCGTCAAACTGAGAGTCATCGTCCCGTTTTTCAGGAGTGATTGTACGAGTTGTACGAGAGTCCATTACTGCTCCGGTGCTCTTACCAGTGACTCTATTGCGGCGGCCGACAGTGTGGCATCTGTCTGAAGACCGTCAGCCATCCGTTTGAAGGAGGCCCGTCCCGACGCCACCTCATTTTCACCGATCACGACGCTGTAACGCGCCTTGAGCTTGTCGGCACGGCGCATCTGGCTCTTCAGGCTTTTTCCTTCGTAATCCATCTCGACGCGAACTCCGGACTTGAGCAGTCCATCCATCAGGCGGAATGCAACATCCCGTTCCCCTCCCCCCATGGTCGCGATAAACAGATCGGGATACGAGACAAACTCCCGGCTTCCGAGCAGCAGTGCAACCCGTTCAAGCCCCATCGCAAAACCGATCCCCGGAATGGCCGGTCCTCCCAGCTGCGAGATCAGTCCATCATAGCGCCCCCCAGCGGCAACTGCGGATTGCGCACCGAGCAGCCCGGTAACCATCTCGAAGGTCGTGCGGGTGTAGTAATCAAGTCCGCGCACCATGCGGGAATTGATGCTGTACGGGGTGGCCGAAAGATCGAGAAAACGGCGCACGCTGCCAAAATGGTCATCACAGTCGCTGCAGAGGTGTTCCAGCACGGACGGAGCACCTTTAGTAGCCTCGATGCAGCCCGGCACCTTGCAGTCCAGAGTGCGGAGCGGATTGGTGGCAAAGCGCCGTACGCAATCCGCGCAAAGATCTACGATCCGCTCTTGAAGAAAGTTTTGCAAAGCCGCCCGGTAAGCGGGACGGCACTCCGGACAACCGAGCGAGTTTATCTGGAGCGTCGGCTCGGTCAAGCCGATTTCACGGAAAAACGAGGTCAGCATGTTCAATACCTGAGCGTCGGCCAGCGGGTCGTTGACACCGGTGATTTCGGCGCCGATCTGGTGAAACTGCCGGTAGCGCCCTTTTTGAGGACGTTCATAGCGGAACATCGGCCCCAGGTAGTACAATTTTGCAATCGGGTCCTGCGCATACATCTTATGTTCGATGAACGCGCGCATGACTCCGGCGGTTCCTTCCGGCCTGAGCGTAACGCTGTTTTCACCCTTGTCGGTGAAGGTATACATCTCTTTTTCCACGATATCGGTCGCATCTCCGATTGAACGGCTGAAAAGTTCGGTTTTTTCCATCACCGGAACCCTGATCTCGCCGAAGCCGTTCAGTTCGAAGATCCGGCGGGCCGTCTGTTCGATATACTGCCAGCGTCCGGATTCATCCGGCAAAATATCATTAAATCCTTTTACTGCTGTGAGTGCCACGGATCACCTCATGATTATTAAAAACCTTACCACCCCTAGCCCCTCAGAAGTAGGCGCTTCTTAGCGAAACAGGAGGGGGACTTTAAACTCCCCTCCTTGCAAAGGAGGACCCAAAGGACCGGGGGTGGTTGGGTTTTGGTTTTAATATTGATTTTTTCAGACGTAGTCGCTTATGCGCTGGATACAGTTTTTACCGGATGTCTTGCCGACGTACATGGCCCTGTCGGCCATTTCCAGGAGTACATCCTTTGACGACGCATCATCGGGACAACAGGCAAAACCGATACTGCAGGTCAAACGAATTATCTGCCCCTCCGCTCCTGAAAAATGATGAGCCTCGACCACCCTGCGGATACGTTCGGCAACCAGTTCAGCTGTCACACAGGTTGTTTCTACCAGTATCGCGGTATATTCATCGCCACCATAACGAATAACGATATCAACATCACGAACCGATTTTTTGATCAGTGCGCCGAATTCCGCCAATACCCGGCTGCCGACCATGTGTCCATGAATGTCGTTAACCTGCTTGAACGAGTCAACATCGATAAACAGAACCGCCAGGTGAGAGGCATACCGCTCTACCCGCTTCATTTCACGTTCAAGAGCAACATCGAGGTAGCGATGGTTATAGAGACCGCTGACGTCGTCTATAAACAACATGTCATTTGCCTTGGAAAACTTTTGGGCATTTTCAAAGGCGCGCGCAGACTGTTCAATCAAAAACAGAACATTCTTTCTGCATGACGCAATTTCAGGAAGTGCGCAGGAAGGGTCATTCAGAAGCACAATCGCGCCGAACACCGCTTCATGACTGTAAACTGGACAGAGGAGAGCTTCGGTGAATCCTTCCGAAATAAATTGCGGCAGAAGATGCATATGCTGGATTGAATAATTTTCCTTATCCGGCGAGAATAGCCGTGCGTTGATCTCTTCGGTAAGGGACCTGCCCAATTCGGCGGAAATTCCTTTTGCTTCCTTGAGTCCCAGCGTGCTTTCGACCACAAAAAAACCGAGTGCACAGTTGATCCCGGCTTCGCGGGCGATCGCTTCAACGATGAGGTAATAAAGGTGTTCAATGTCGAGACAGCCGGCAATGGCCTGACTGGCACGGAACAGCGAAAGCATGTTTTTCAGCTCGTCATTTTCATCGAGAAGATGGCGCTGCTGGATGCACTGGGCTACGGAATGCCTGAACTCATCAGGATTTACCGGTTTTACGAGATAGTCCCTCGCGCCACGCTTGAGAGCAAATATTGCCGACTCCAGATTTGCATTGCCGGTAACCACGATGACATCAACCGTCGGATGGCTTTCGCGGACCCGGGACAGGATCTCGAGGCCGCTGATATCAGGCATTACCAGATCGGTAATAACCAGCGAATACTGTTTTTTGGCAAGCATTTCGAGCCCGTCGCATCCGCACGAGGCTGTCTCCACCTGATACCCTTCGGCTTCCAGCAGGTCCGAGAACATTTTCCTGAAAAAACGATCATCTTCAACTAACAGGATTGTATCCATAAAAAGTCGCTCAATTTAGTAAGTTAGGAGTCGTTTTCTGCACTTTTCATGCAGAAAATAACTTTGTTAACGCACTTATACTGTTTATCAGGGTTAGGGAAAGTGTAAATTATCATATCTATGTACTCTATTTAACCGGGCTGAGTCAATGTCATTCGGGTTTGTATGGGGTGGAAACGGACCAGTTTTTCCCATCGGATACAAGCTCGATCGTGCCGTCACGATCCGTACGATACGTAGGAATCCCTTTAGATTTCAACAGATCGACCGTCCGTGGCGCAGGGAGTCCGAAGCGATTTCCGGCTCCGGCGGAGATCAGCGCCAGCCCGGGATGAACCTGATCAAGAAATTCCTCCGACGTCGAGAAGCGACTGCCATGGTGCCCAACCTTGAGAACGGTGGATTTAAGCTCATTCCGGCCGGCGAGCATCAGCTGCTCAGCCTCAAAACCGGCATCGGCGCAAAAGATCATGCTGAAGGAGCCATAGCTGAGACGGAACACAAGCGAATGCTCATTTACGTCCGCTTCACTGTCGTCCGCATGCGTTTGCCCGGACTTGGCCGGTGAAAGTACCGTGATAACGACCGGGCCTGGCAGATTAATCACATCACCGGCCGCGAGCGTACGCCGCGGCACCCCCTTTTCATGCAGTTCTTTCAGAATCTCGGCTGTCACATCCGTGACACTCCAGAACTCGCCAACGGATAAATTCTTTATAATAAAAGGGAGTCCACCGCTATGATCGGGATGGTTATGGGTGGCTATCATCCTGTCGATCCGCCCGACATGCATTGCCCCCAGCGCCGGGGCCAGAATCCGTTGACCGAAGTCGAGGCCGGTATCATGCAGATACCCGCCGCCATCCACGAGAAGAGTAGAACCATCCGGAAGTCGTAAAAACATTGATTCAGCCTGTCCCACACTAAGCATCGTGATGTGCAGACGACCATCAATCGGGGTCGCCGCGAACAAATGCAGTGCATATGCAATGACCGGTATTGTAACTCCCGAACACAAGAGCAGAAGCCTGCTCCTCAAAAAAGTCATACAGGTCATGAACAGCAGGAAAAAAAACATGTCCCAGCCGGTGATGCCGTGAAATGTCAGAACCGGAAGGGAGGTACACCACATGATAAACCGGTTGGAGGCAGTAACCAGGGCCGCTGCCGGCCAGAGCAGCAGGGGAGCTGACGACGGGAACAGAACGACAAACGGCAGTGCAACAAATCCGGTCAGCACCGCGCCGTAGCCCAGAAGCGGTACTATCACAAAATTGGTCGCAATTCCGTTGAGCGATGCAACCTTGAAGACAAAGAGTACCGGCAGCAGGGTTACGCACGATGCCGCGACGGATGCTGCAAGGAACTGGATCATACCGCGCAGCCAGGGAGAAGTGACGCCTGCGGTGCTCTTCGTGATCAGCGGAACCGCGACAAGTATTCCCCACAGCGAGATAAATGAAAGTTGGAATGACACATCAAACAGAGTCGGCGGATTGATTGCAACCAGAAAAAATGCCGCAAGCAGAAGAGTATTGATCGAATCGTGTTCCCGCTCTGCAAACAGCGCTAAGGCGAAAACCGTCAGCATTATCACCGAGCGCGCCGTTGCCGGAGCATTCCCGGTCAGGAACAGATATGCAACCATGGCTGGAACGGCAATCAGCACCGCAATCCTGCGGACATTCCAGAGAAGCGCCGGATATTCAAAACGGGTAAGAATCCAGATGACCAGCAATGTCATGAACGCCGCGATAATTCCGACATGGAATCCGGAAATTGACAGGATATGGTTGACCCCGGCCCTGGTGTAGGCATCGGCGAGATCTTTTGGAATTCTTCTTTGATCCCCGATAAGCAGCGCAGTAAGGATTGAAGAAACACGTTCATCAGGAACCCCCCGCCGGATAGAGTCACCAAGGAATCGTGCTGTCCGGTCTATTGAACGTTGCCGGGAGTCCACGGCGGCGGCACGAATCAGGACAATTTCGCTCTGGGAGGCGACACGACATGTAGCGGATATTCCCCGGAACGCAAGATATCTCGAATAATCAAATTCACCCGGCAGGCCAAGCAGACGAGGCACGGAAATACGGGAGATGAAGCGAATCCGGTCTCCACGGGTCAACGAAACATCCCCCTCGCCGACATACAGCAGAAGAAAACCGGACGCCGTTTCGGCTTGATCCCCCCTGATAACGCGCTCTGCACGGACGGTCAGACGGCTTCCTTCCGGAGCAACCGAAGGGCGTTCCGAAATAACACCTTCGATTGCCACGGGGCTGTTTGAAACCTTGGACCTGACTGAGTTTGGTGATGTTTCAGGAGATAACCACGGATGCAGGGCAAACAGACCCAAAAAAAAGAAAAACAGGGCGGTACACACGGAAAATACGGTTGAATACGGAAGAAAACATGCGAGTAGCAGACAGGAAAACATGGCTGCAACAGAAGCAGCATCACAAAAACAGCCGCAGAGAGCAGACAGCGTCAGACCGGCCGACATGAACAGAAAAGGAATCAGGAACGGCCAGCGGCGCGACATGACGGTCAATTATGCGGAAATTACAAAAAGAGGATGGCGGAGCATGAATTTCTCCGGGTGTTCGATGATAATCGATGCATGCTTCAATGTATACCATAGGTTATGGTGCTTGAAAACATTACAATTGAATGGTAAAAGGGTGAAGAAGAGAGGGTGAATTCCCGTCTCTTGCAATACTTGTGCAGACTTGCCTGTATGAGAACACCACATCATATGGAGTACAAAAGGAATGATGGAACATATTCTGATCGTTGATGACGAGGAGATGATACGGGATTTGCTTAGTTCGGCATTGTCGCAGGAGACATATATCTGTCATCAGGCGTCGAACGTTGACGAAGCATTCCAGCTTCTGGACAAGCAACCGGTTGACCTCGTCATTTCAGATATCATGATGCCGGGTAGAAGCGGGGTTGAATTGCTTCGTGACCTGAAACAGGTTGATCCGGACATATCTGTTCTGATGATCACTGGACTCTCCGATATGAATACCGCAATGGAGTGTGTGCACCTCGGGGCTGATGACTATATAACCAAGCCGTTCGGAATCAATCGCGTGGTTTTGACCGTAAAAAATCTGATAGAGCGGCGCTGCCTTGCTCTTGAAAAGAAGCACTATCAGGTAAGTCTTGAGTTCAAGGTTTCGGAACAGACGGCCCAGATCAGGAAAACCATGGACGAGTTATCCAGCGCCTACGACAGCACCCTGACGGCTCTGGTAAAGGCACTGGACGCCCGTGAGAAAGAGGTTGGATCCCATTCTGAACGGGTTATGAACTATGCGGCGTTTCTGGGGGCGAAGCTTGGACTGGTGGGCAGGGAACTCCAGGATCTGTCAAAAGGAGCACTGTTGCACGATATCGGCAAGATCGGTATCTCCGACAATATTCTGCTCAAACCGGGTCACCTGGATGATAACGAGTGGATCGAAATGCGCAAACATCCTCAGGTTGGCTATGAAATCCTGTCCGAAATAGCCTTTTTAAAGGCGCCGGCCGAGATTATCCTCGCCCACCATGAACGCTTTGATGGCACCGGTTACCCGAAACGGCTCAAAGGGTATCAGATTCCGATCGGATCCCGCATCTTTGCTGTTGTCGACACGCTGGATGCCATGACGTCTGATCGCCCGTACCGCAAGGCACTTCCCTTTGCCATGGTCGTCAACGAAATCATCAAATTTCGGGGCAGTCAATTCGACCCGGCCATTGCAGACCTGTTTCTTTCGATTCCATGCAAACAGTGGGAGGAGTGTGCCGGAAAGCATTTCATCTAATAAAAAACGGGGGTCAGACGAATCCGACCCCCGTTTCATAAGCATATGTAAAAAGTTCTGATTACTCTTCGTCTTCCCAGCCGGCGCCATCCTCATCACAGCCATCCTCACCAACTTCATCATCCTCATCGTACGCATAATCATCATACGCATCATCATCTTCTTCGGAAAGATATCGTTCCGGAACCCGGAGCTCCTCTTCGGCTATCTTTTCAAAACGGCCCAGCAAGTCAGGATTTGTACAGAAGCGGCCGTTCTTGTCGGTGCACGAACAGAGATCACACAGTTCAAAAAGTTGAATCTCGCAACAGAGTCGCTGAGGCGGAACATCCGTTATCTGGACTGGATCGGACATGGAAGTACTCTCTTTAACAGGCACCGCTCAGAAACTCCGCAGCCTTGGCAACATCCTCCCGGCATCCGATATAAACCGGGCAGCGTTGATCGAGACCTTCAGGAACAATATCAAGGATCGGAATTTCGCCATTAGTGGCGGCGCCTCCGGCCTGTTCGATCAGGAACGCCATCGGGTTAAGCTCAAACAGCAGGCGCAGCTTGCCATTGGGACT
>DATNCC010000193.1:0-21464 GCA_035571735.1 Dongiaceae bacterium
ATGGCGGTGGTTGCAGCCTGCTATCCGGTTCTGAAACGGGTCACACGGTCTTTCAACACCCTTACCGATGGACTTGACGGCATGATGGGAGGAGATTTTTCGGCAAAAATAATTATCGACAAGGATGATGAAGCCGGCAGAGCGGCACAGTCGGTCAACAGGCTTGCCGCCGCCCTGGAAGAGCGGGAAACTGAAAACCGCTCTCTGCAGGAAGAACTTGTCAAGGCTTTGCAACTGGAGGTGCAGGAGGAGCGCCAGAAGATCATGGCCAAGTTGATTCAGACCAATCGCATGACCTCCCTGGGTCTGCTGATCTCCAGTATCGCACACAACATTAACACCCCGAATGGCGCCATCAAGCTGGCCGCTCAACATGTCGCCGCTTCATGGAAGGATGCGCTTCCAATTTTGGAACAGGTAACAATGGAGGAGGGTGATTTTACCCTGGGAGGGATGCCGTTCGGAGTGGCAAAATGGGAGATCAAGGGAGCAAACGAATCGATTCTCAACAATGCCGACCGGGTCGAGAGGGTAATACAGGATTTACGCGCCTATAATCTGGGAGACCGAAATGAACTCTGCCCCGGAGTCTCGGTCAACCGCGTTGTCGAGGAAGCTCTGACGATAATCAGGGCCCATGGCCGCCAGGGGGAAATCACTATTACACCGACCCTCGCCCCCAATCTGCCGAGCATCACCGGCAACCAGTGTCAGCTGGAGCAGGTAGCTGTAAATCTGCTCCTTAACGCGATGCAGGCCATGCCGGGTAACAAGGGAACGGTAACGGTTCAGACGGAGTATTCGGCAGAAACCGCCGAGGTAAAAATAATAGTAACGGATCAGGGTGAAGGAATTGCACCGGAGGTCAGGAAGCATCTTTTCGAAGCGTTTTTCTCCACCAGAATCGACAAGGGGGGCAGCGGACTGGGACTCTACATATCGAACTTCATCGTTTCGGAACACAACGGCCGCTTGACCATCGACCCGGACAAAGACACCGGAACGGTAGCAACGGTCTATCTCCCGGTATCTTCGGAGGGGTGCGGTTCGTAATACTATCCTGAATCTGTGACGGCGGAGTGCCGGAATGCGCGGAATGCCGGAGCTGCCCGTCGCTTGTGCCGGAACAAGCCTGTATTGTCAGGTGCCCTCCGCTTCTCGGTTAATTATTCATGAAATCCTTAAGCTATAGGCGTTCCGGGCAAATGAAGGCACGGAGGCGTCACGGATTCAGGACTATTCTTCATCCTCGACCAGGCGTTTGCCGCCCGCCAGCTCCAACTTTCTCTGCAGTGTCGGCCGACTCAGCCCCAGCATCCTTGCGGCGCCGCTCCTGTTGCCATTCGCCAGGGCAATCGCCTTCTCCACCAGCAACGCTTCAACCTCGTAGAGGGTCGGAAAATCGTGAAAAATCCCGTGCAGTGCAAACTGGTTGTTGCCAAGGATGCGGACAATATCCCTGCGGGGGGAACCGGTGCCGGGGGCAAGACCGGGAAAATCGCTCAGAACCAGGATTTCCGAGCGATTCCGGGTTACGGCATTATGAACCATATTGATCATTTCGCGCACATTCCCCGGAAAATCGTACGACATCAGTGCCCGGCAGAGCTCCTTCGATAATTCAGGAGGTGTCCGCTGCATTGATTCGGCGGTTATGGCGGCAAAATGTTCCACAAGCGGCAGTATGTCTTCACGGCGCTCCCGTAATGGCGGAATTTGAAGCGCGTGGACACTCATTCGATAGTACAGGTCACTTCTGAAAGCCCCGGAGGCAAGCAGGACCTGGAAATTACCGTTTGATGCGGCGATAATTCTGGCATCGCTTTTATGAAGGACATCGGAACCGAGACGGTAATATTCGTTCTGCTGCAACAGACGCAACAGCTTGATCTGGGAAGCGTTGCTGAGATCGCCTATCTCGTCCAGAAACAGCGTACCACCCCTGGCCTGCTCGATCAGGCCGTTGCGGCTTTCGGTCGCACCTGTATAGGCGCCTTTTTTGTGGCCGAACAGCGCATCCGCCAACATGGTATCGTCCAAACCAGCCGCATTAACCGTTACCATCCGCCCTTTTAGTCCGCTGCATTTATGGATGGCCTGGGCAATCAGCTCTTTTCCCACCCCGGTTTCACCTGTGATCAATACCGGCTGACGGGAACTTTCCAGGGTTTCAATCACCTTGAATATGGCCATCATTCGATCGCTGCAGGTGATAATGTCACTGAATTTCCCGGGATCGGAAAGCGGTTCTCCCAGAAGGTATTCGGTAAGCTTGCGATTGCGGACTATAAGATCGCTGCTTTTGACGGCATTCTGAACGATCGATACCAGCCGCGGCGTATCAAGCGGCTTGGTTATGTAGTCGTATGCCCCCTGCTTGATGCAGCTCACGACATTGTCGAGATCACGCACACCGGTCATGATGATGACCGGTATGCTCGGATAGTGCCGAACTATTTCAGGGAGAAGGGAGGCGCCCGACGGTTCAGGCATGACCCAATCGAGCAGCAGAACGGAATGGGTTCCGGTTGCGAGAGCCTGAAGAACCCCGGAGCTTTCCTGCAAGGGGGTAACATTTCTGATGCCGTTGGCGAGAAGGGCACGACGCGCCCCATCAAGAAACTCGGCATCGTCATCAACGACAAGTATGGAATGCTCCGACTCATTCTGTCTGGACTGCGACATATCTACCCTCCGGGAAGTTCAGATTGGCATATTCCGGCCGGATCAATAATCTGCCGGCTCATGGCGAGTTACGTAATACACGGATAATGCCAATTTCGCACGGCTGTTTCATTACATCCTTCCACGGACTCCGGGGCGGTTGTTTGTACCGATGCTGAACACAATCAAGCATCCATCTTCACCAAACCAGTCACCAAAGATTGATGCCGAAAGGAAACATTCCTCGGAGGGGCGGGGTTCGGAATCGGTCAACATCCGGGGCTGCGAGCCTCCGATATCGGTCAGGCTGGAAGGTTGATCGAAATAGAACTCACCTTCCAGGTTTGAGGCAAAGCATGGGGTCTGTTTGCTGCCCGACTTCTTTCTTACCGCCTTGATGGTCCGTTTGAAAACCTGCTCAAGCGGGATACCGGGGGTCTTCAGCGCCTTGACCAGCTCGGCCGTATAGAGGCCGTTCATCCCTTCGCCATCATCCGCGGTATTTCCGGGGGTGGTTGCGTATGCTACGATGGCACCTTTGGGAACATCCATGCCGGCGCGGCAGAGATTGGTCGAACGGATCGACCAGGAGAATGGATTATCGCGGCAGGCGTCGAGTATGATGATATTGACGCCATTTCCGGACTGTTCCATTTTGGCCAGCACGAGTCCGGCATCAATGGATTTGTAGCTGACCTCACTCTCATTCTCAATCCGGGAGTCCACCGGGATAAGGTAGTTGTTGCCGTCCACCTGCATTCCGTGGCCGGAATAATAGAACAGGCCGACCCCGCCGGATTTAAGCTTTTGGCAGAAGCTATCTACACTCCTGTTCATCTCCTTGTAGTCGAGGTCGGTCTTCTCCTCCACATCAAAGCCAAGGCGGCGAAGGGTGGCGGCCATGGAACGGGCATCGTTGACGGAATTCTTCAGGGGAGAAAAGTGGTAGCTGTCGTTGCCGATAACCAGCGCTACACGCGTGCGGCTGTCGCGGCTTTTTTCTCCAATGGTAAGGCCGCGCTCATCTGTGGCGGCAAAAACAACCGACGATAAGGTCAGGGACGTAAGCACAAACAGAAATATCGAGCGCAGCTTGGTGAAACATTCAGGTAAAATCACCAGGCTTTTTCTCCTTAGGCGGTAATCTATGGGAACCGGTATTAATATTTCCTTGCTACGGTACAAATTTTTCCGTCATCACAATCTGGGTCCCGCCTTTTCCATCAGGCTTCAGAATGCATAATGCATTAATTGGCGGCAATGGAACGGTTGTCGACATCGATCTGCCTATCTTTCTGTATGCATCGTTCAAGGCCTGGATGACTTCTACATCCGCTATGCATTCGTTGCTTTTCTTGTTGTAAACGAACCAGTCGCCGGTTTCTTTTCGGATCAGCTGTTTCTCCGGAAGTCCGTTCCGCAGTTTGTTTAATCTTTCATGCACCGTCTCCGTATGAGTGAAACCGGCATTGATATTTTCATGCGTTGCAAGGTTAGCCTTTTCCGTCGCAGCGGCATTCGTTTGGATGAGCTCCTGTTTAACCGGATTCTCCAGGCTCTTTGTCAGATTTTTATCGTAATCTGCAATTTTTTTACTCAGGGTATCAATGCGCTCCAGAACCGATGAGCCTGCGGAATTCTGCAGACGCTGGATTTTATACAGGGAGAAAAACATATAAATCTGGATAATGACCAGCACGGCCAGGACCAGCGATGAAATGGTCAGAAACGTTTTCGAGAGCATACCTGTTGCGTTTGCGCCGGATGAGATTGATTCCATTTCCGCAGTCAGCAGCTCACAGTTGAGTGATATGCCGTTAACCTGTTTTATGAGGCCGGCAGTATCGTCTGAGACGGCATCTATCTTTGAGGAAATATATTGAGTATTGGCCACCGAATCCTGCAGGGCTTCCAGAATGGATTTTAATTCTTCCCCGGAAGCGGGAGCTTCTGTCCCCGTATTCGGTCGCCCGGCAATTATTGCCGGCATCGGCCGCTCATCCGGCTGGTCATGAAGCGAGGTAACTGCCGGAGCCGAAGCTTCCGTGGCGGCGGCGGCAATAACGCCGTCCGCCGGAATTGTGTCTTCATCCGCTGCAGAGTGATCCGGGTCCGGCGGTGCATTATCGATAACAGCTTTCATGTCGAGAAGACTCGGAATTTCTTCCGAGCGGTCAACTTCCCCCCGGTTCGGAATATTCTCGTGGCCGGGATCTGCCAAATCCGCCGTAACCTTGATATCGGGCCCGTCCGAATCCTCCCGGTCAGCGGCAGGTTCCGGCAGAACCGGTACGTTCATGTCTTCATTGCTGTTTGTGCCGGTCGAAACAGAAGCCTTTTCTGCTGTTCCGTCAGTTACAATGGCCATATCATCCGCTCCAGTACATTTTGGAGGGAGGATATATAACAACATGATCCATTACAATATTTTTTACTTGCCGCCATCATGGGTTTCATTTTTACTTAACAACTGGCAGGTACGGGAACGGCATGTTAATATGCTCCTGAATCCGTGATGCCGGAACGCCGAAGCGCGCGGAATACCGTAGTTGACCGCCGCCGATTTCAAAGGAGATTTCATGTTCCGTTTCTTCCGCCTGTCTTATCTTGCCTTCGTCTTGTGCCTTTTTGCCGCAAGCGGTTGCAGCTCCGTCGGCAAGCAACTTCTGGGTGATCCCGAAAATCCCTATCCGCTCAAATCTCCTCCCCAGATCGGCCAGATTGTCCATCTGCCGACCGGAACCCTGGTCAGTCCGGCCCAGATGCAGGCAATGGCCGGGGACGTACGCATCGTCTACGTGGGCGAGACCCATGACAACCCGGCGTCCCACCGCCTGGAACTGCAGGTTCTGCAGGCCCTTGCCGAGCGTCATCCCGGCAGTCAGGCACTTGGCATGGAAATATTCAAGCGTTCACAACAGCCGGCCCTTGACCGCTGGAGTGCGGGGAAGCTGGATGAGAAGGCATTTCTCAAGGAATCACGCTGGTTCGAAAACTGGAATATGGATTTTGCCTACTACCGTGACCTGCTGAACTTCGCCCGGGAGCGGCACATCCCGGTCATCGCCCTGGATGCCGAGAAAGACCTGGTAAAGGCTGTACGCAGCAAGGCCCCGGATCAACTCACCCCGCCGGAACAGGCCCAGTTGCCGGAACTTGATCTGGCTGATCCCTACCACCGCGGTCTGGTGACGGCCACGTTCGGAGATCACAGCCATGGCGGGCTGCAACTCGACGGGTTTGTCCGCGCACAGGTCATGCGGGACGAAACCATGGCCGAATCGGCGGTCCGTTATCTGACAAGTCCGGCCGGACAGGACAAGCATCTGCTGGTAGTCGCCGGCGGAGATCATGTCGAAAACGGTTTTGGCATCCCGCGCCGGGTCTTTCGACGTTTTCCGGCTTCCTACACCATAATCGGCGGGAAGGAAATCAACATCCCCCCCGACAAGCGGGATCGATTCATGAACGTAACCATTCCCGATTTTCCGATGGTCCCCTATGACTTCCTGGTTTATCAGGCCTATGAGGATTTGCCGGAAACAGGAGTCCGTCTCGGTGTGATGGTGGAAGTGGCGCCGGCCGGCCGGGGTCTGGTCTTGAAGAACATGCTGCACGGCTCCAATGCCGAACGCGCCGGACTGCAGAAAGGCGACCTGCTTCTCTCGTTCGACGGCGAGGCTCTGACCGAAAATCTTGATCTTACCTACGCCGTGCAGCGGAAGCGCCAGGGCGACCATGCGGTCATGCAGGTAGAGCGGCAGGGTAAGCCGGTAAAGGTGGAAGTGCTCTTTCTGACTGTGCAGAAAGACCGGCCGCATGACAAACAATCGCCGTCTTCACCGATAGCGAAGTGATTTGGACGTTTTTGACCAGGACTTAAATGGAGAAGACGGATATGAAGGATCGTTTTATGTCCCTGTCATTGCGGACACACCTGCTGATAATGGCCTCATTACTGGCCTTGCCGGCTTTTATCCTGATCATTCATTTTGCCGTGCAGCAGAGCAAGGTTTCGCTTACCGACGGCATAGCAGACGCGCAAAAGCTCGTCTACAACATTTCGTCCGAACAATACAATCTTACCGGAGATGCGGAACAACTACTGACTGTGTTGGCACAGCTTCCGGAAATCAGGAGCCATAACGCAAGCGCTACCAATGCGATCCTGGCCGATATTCTCAAAAAGAGTCCCCATTTCGGGAATATGATTATTGCGGATAAGAACGGTGATGTCTGGGCATCAGGCCTGCCCATGACTTCAGCGTTTTCCCTCAGAGAGACCCGAACCTTCAAAAATACCGTCAAAAGCAGGCAGTTTTCTTCCGGGGAATATTTAATCGGCAAAATTTCGGCACGACCAACCATCGGATTCGGCTATCCGATACTCGGCAAACAAGGAACTGTTGACGGTGTAATAGCGGTAAATATCAATTTCAGGCATTTCAACGAACGGGTTACACATGCGGGGCTACCCAAAAATTCGGTATTTACCCTGATTGATCACAACGGGACCATCATTAACAGAAATCTTGCCCCTGAACAATTTGTCGGGAACAAGGAGCGGGACGATGTCTTCCAGCGCATGAAAAACGGGGCCGACGAAGGGAGCAGCGTTGATTACGGTCCTCGCCAAAGTATCGAAGCGTATCGAAAGTTGCGGCTGCCGGGCGAGCAGACCCCGTACCTCCACATCAGGGCGAGCATTCCCCTCCAGGAAGCGCAACGAAACGCTCTTTTGACCCTCGTCTATAATGTAGCCTTCCTGTCGCCGTTTCTGATTACCATGTTTGTCCTGGTCATTGTCATCGGCAACCATTGCTTCCTGAAAAGGATCAGCAAACTTCAGGAATCCGCTAAGCGCCTGGCCGAAGGTGACCTGCACATAAGGGTTTCCGAATTTGTCCAGGGCGGTGAACTGGGGAGCCTTGGGGTGGCCTTCGATGAAATGGCGAATAAACTCGCCGCAAGGGAGCAGTCACTTCTCGCCAAGCAGCTGGAACTGAACGACCTGAACCTGACCCTCGCCAGAAGGGTCGAGGAAGAAACGGAACTGCGCATCAAACAGGAACGCCTGTTGGCACGTCATGCCCGGCTGGCGGCCATAGGAGAGATGATTGGAGCCATAGCCCATCAATGGAGGCAACCGCTGGCAACACTCGGAGCGACAATTCAGAGCATACGGATGGCCTGGGAACGGCACAGCATTGACGCCGGGTTTCTGGAAAAAGCTGAAGCAGATGCGCAAAAGCAGCTCTATTACATGTCCGACACCATTGAAGATTTCAGAAACTTTTTCAATCCGGAGAAGATCACGGAGCGATTCGATATCAAGGAGAAAATTGTTGATGTGACTCTGCTTGTCGCCGCCCAGTTTGCCAATTCCGGCATCACCCTGGAAACAATCGATAATGCCCCGGATTGCCGGTTGATGGCAGAGGGGTATCAAAACGAATTCAAGCAGTCGCTGCTCAACCTTGTCAGCAACGCATTCGATGCGATAAAAGCAAATGACCGGCCGCCAAATGATGCCGGCGGAATTGTCACAATTTCCGTAGGGAGCGAAGATGGCGCGGCAGTCATTGAAGTACGGGATAACGGCTGCGGCGTACCGTACGAAATTGCCGACAAGATTTTCGAACCGTACTTTACCAGCAAATCCGAAGGCGAAGGAACAGGCATCGGACTCTATATGTCACGGCTTATCATCGAGGAGAGCATGGGTGGAAGCCTCAACTTCACAAGCGGACCGGACGGCACCGTATTCAGGATAAAACTGGCACGAGACCGCTCCGGCGAAAGGGATAACAATGAATGACAAGGTAGCAATAACACTCCTCTACGTGGAGGACGAACCGGATCTTCGCGAACGCATCCGTATCGTGCTTGAGATGTATGTTACGCGTGTTATTGTCGCCGCCAACGGCAAAGAGGGCATTGAGTTATTTGAACGTTATCTTCCCGATGTCGTGGTGAGCGATATAAAAATGCCGGTCATGGACGGCCTGGAGTTGACAAAACGCATCCGGAATACCGCCCCGGATACCCCGGTTATTCTTACAACGGCTTTCACCGAGACCGACTATCTCTTGAAAGCCATCGAGCTTGGGGTCGCCGCATATGTCCGCAAGCCCCTTGATTGCCGGGATCTTGTTGAACAAATTATCCGCGCGGCAACCCCGATCCTGCAAAAGGCAGCTTTGGAGGAAGCGAAGAAGCGGGGAGAGGCGCCACTTGAACTGCTCCTTGGAGACAGTCCGGCGATGCATGACGTCATTTTGCAGGCGCAGCGCATTGCGGAAACCGACTTTTCGGTTCTTATCCTCGGGGAAACGGGTGTCGGCAAGTCTCATCTTGCCGCGCTCATTCACGGACTGAGCCGGCGCAGGCACAATCCATTCATCACGGTGACCGTCGGCTCCATGCCTGAATCACTGGTGGAAAGCCAGCTCTTCGGACATATCAAGGGCGCATTTACCGGGGCAATCACCTCAAAAAGCGGGCTATTTGAAGAGGCACAGGGGGGGACACTCTTTCTTGACGATATCGATTGCGCCTCGCCGGCTATCCAGGCCAAAATTCTGCATGTCGTTGAGCAGAAGAATTTTTATCCACTTGGGGGCACGAAACGGGTTGATGTGGACACCCGCATCATTTCCGCCTGCAACCATGATCTTCTCCTGGAAGCGCGCAAAGGGAATTTTAGGGAGGATCTTTACTATCGTCTCAGCGACATGGTGATCACCCTGCCGCCGTTGCGCGAAAGAGGGGGCGATATAGCCGTTCTGGCACGCACCTTTCTTCATGAGGTTTCACTTGAACTGGACAGAATTCCTCCCCGCATTACTTCCGATGCTATCCTGCTGCTGAACCGCCACCCCTGGCCGGGAAACCTGCGCGAATTGAAGAGTGTCATGAAACGAGCCGCCCTGTTTGCAGAAGAGGCTCTCACAAGTGAATACCTGGCTAAAGCCATGGCCGCAACAAGCATGGCGCCAATCGGCGAAAATCCGGTCCGGACACAAACGCTGGAAGAGTTGAAGTGTCAAGCAATTCAACAGGCCCTCGCCGCCACGGACGGGAAAAAGATGGAAGCCGCCCGGCTGCTTGATATCAATTACAGCAGTTTCAAGCGCATGCTTGAAAAGTACGGACTGTAAGAATCACCATTTTGCCCACCCCCATCCGCATCTGATATTCATTCTGCACACCCCGGCGCACTCCCGCTCTCGAAATAACGTAACAATATCAAGGCATGACAGCTATGGCACTGTTGTTGCTCAAGTTACATAAACAGCGGCCCTCTTCAAGGCATCGTATCTTAAGGACGAGGCTCAATTATGGAGATGAATTCACATCCCGGGAACGGTACAGAGCCCGCATCATCGACATTACACGCAGAATGTGTTTTTTTGAGAAATCCTTTTCCGGAGTGTTACTGCATGAGCATTACCAGCCTGAAGATATGCAGGATGCTGAAGTACTGTTCCGGTGAATTCACATTATGCATGATCTACCGCAACAGGGTTGAGAGGAAACACAGCTAGCAGGCTGCCCGGGGAAAATATCAAGTCTTCACCTGACACGGCATACACCGTTTCAGAAATACACGAAGCAAAAAAAGGAGTAACAAATGATAGTATACGGAATCGTAGCATTTCTGGTTGTGGCGGTTGCAGCGTTCGGTTTTCAGTATTCAAGATATACTGACTCGCAGCGTGACAAATAGCACGGAATCCAAAACGATGGAGTGAACCCGCACCCATGGGCAAAACATGTAGAAATCCGCGATACAATGTAATATCAATAAGGGTAAGCGAAGAAGAGCGCAAAAATCTCAACGCGCTCATCGGGCGCAACTACAAGAGTGTCTCTGATTTCATGCGTCAAGCCCTGGTGTTTTATACATCACGCAATGAGCACGCATGACTGATGCGCTATTGCGCAAGTTCAAAAACTGCCTTGTTAAAGACATAATACATAACTATTTAGCATAGTTGCACACTCCCCTTCCTTTCAAAGTCCAGTCTGATCCACTAAATCTACCTCAACGTCCCTGATTCCACTCAGTAGTATTACGGATATATAAAAAAGCAGCATTTTGTATAATGAAAATGCGGAAATTGCCGTGGGCTTTTCGCAACGGTTATACAGCGGGATGATTGAATGTGTAACCGGGAAAGGAGATCATCATGAGAAACCTCTTAAGCATAATCAAACATGCGATGAGATTCTCGGTTATCTTTGCTACAGTTCTGATCGGAACGGCTTATTTCTTTGTCGGCAGCGCAATTGCTGGAGCAGATGACAACAAAAAGGAATTGGCCGTTAATGCAAACGATGATAAAGCAATCGTAGAGGTGAAGGAAGTTAAGGCAGCGTCGGACAGCAACATCAGAAATGTCAGAAACATCCGGAATATCAGGAACATCAATAACCCGTTCATAAGGAGAGTCAACAACCCGTTCTTCTTCAGGAATGAAAATCCGTTCTTTTTCAACGAAGATGAGTTCTTTGCCGATTAGGCTGGAAGCATGAGAGCCGAGGTGAAGCAAAAAGGTCAGGACACAGGGTTCTGGCCTTTCTTTTTGGAGGGTGAAGTGGACCTGATTTTTAGAGTAATGTCATGCTGTTACCGTACTTTTGCCACGCAGCATTTGCGTAAGCATGCTGTCGAGGGATGAGGCAAAGCGCTGGCGGTCGGTGAGGCTGAACTGGGCCGGCCCTCCCTGGGCAAACCCTTCTGATCGCAGCTCCATCATCAGGTCGCGCATGGAAAGCCGCTCACCAACATTTTCCTCGGTATAGAGTTCACCTCTGGGGTCCAGGGCGATTCCACCTTTTGCAACGATCCTGGCAGCCAAGGGAATATCGGCAGTGATCACGAGGTCTTCCGGGGCAGAATGTTCCGCAATATAGTCATCGGCAACATCAAAGCCTTCGTCGACAACAATTGATTCAATCAGATTGGAGTTGTGTTTGCTCAGGCTCTTGTTTGCCACGAGCAGGACCGGCAGGTTTAGTCTTTCGGAGGCACGAAAAATAATCTCTTTGATCACCCTTGGACAGGCATCGGCATCAATCCATATTTTCAAGGTGCACAACCCCTTTGTTGATATGATCTTAATCCTAATGCAGCAGCCTTTTCCGTAATATGGGTCGCGTCTTTTTTCATTGCACGGGTTCCTTGTAATGCTGGCACGGAATTGATGCGCTGAGCTGACCGGTTTCGTAATACAGGGCCTTGAAAATACATTTCTCCAGTACCACATTAATCACCGAATTTAAAGCGGGATATTCACTCGCGACCCGAAAGCCCGGAGTAAATCCGCGCACAAAAAAATGGCCGTTGCTATTCGCGAACGGCCATTTAGTTTCAACCGTGAGACACTATCCTCAGTTTTACAAGATCACATGGCTGAGAACGTGACTTCAACCGGCGATCCCACTTTAGGATGTACCCCTGCCACGATGTGGCACACTTCAGTCAGCTTGTAGGTGCCCGTCATGCCTTTGAGCCCAGCAAACGGACCGGTCCCCTCAGCAACGACAAAGTCACCCGCGGAGTACAGAGTCTTCGTAAGCTTCATCAGGTCCACGGTTTTTTTAGCAGTGCCCTTATATTCCAGTACGAGTACGCTGTCGCCCACGGTGAAGCACAGCTTCCCATCATGATCGAACATCAGGGGCATTGTTCCCGGCTGCAGCGTCAGGTTGTTGCTCAGCGATACGCCACCCATGTAGGGAATTCCATTGACGCTGAATCCGATGTCTTTCCCGCTGACATCCCGGCCCCTCACGACGATGGTCTGGGGTACGCCGTCCTTAACCACAAGGGTAAGGTCCCCAAGCTTGGAAATGGCCAAGGTCGTCATGGGTATATCGAAGGACGCTGCGGCAGCCTGGCTTACGAACACCGGCAACAGCACCAGCGACAGCGTGACGAACAATGTTGACAGTTTTTTAATATACGTTAACATTTTCATATCTCCTCTCACTCACTTAGTTGAAAAGTGCTACACCGTTTTTCTTCTTTCATGCCGTATTTCTCCTGCAATTAATCCAATGCACACTTTTCATTGCTGTTTCCGTCGGGCAATTTTCTTTGTGCCCTCCTTTTCTTTCTTCATAATATCACGAGTTGGGCAATACAAGCAACTTTGAGGGCACAGCAAGCCTTTGCAAGAGAAACATAAGTCTTTGATTCCACCACATAAATACGACACTTGGGCAGATTTACAAGCATATTCAGATTTAATATAATGAGTTGATGAGGTTAGAGATGTTAAAAGGAGGTCAGCAATGAAAAGGATCGCTACCGTAATCTCAGTTTTGATGGCTTCTATGCTGTTTTCAGCAATAACAAACATAGGAGCGGAAAACTATCCGGCGCCATTTGGATCATATGGAAAAGGTGTGAAATACAACCAAAAGAATGAATGTCTGCTAGTTGCCAAAAACTGTGCAACTGAATCCAGTACTGTGCGGCAAAGGGTAATGGATCTGAGAAAAGAGATCTCAAAAGGTTATAAAGTATATACCCCAACTGAGCTGAACATACTGAAAGAACAGCTTAAATGGATTGAATATGACAGCATAAAAGCTGATATTACCTGAATAAAAGGACGCAAATGGCCATCGAGAGATCCGAGTCATGAAACCTTGAATCAATATTTGGCTGGATACGTGCTGACTTTTATGTGATTTTATGGCGTATATTTTCTGTGAGGAGTCATTTCACTTGGCTATTACCCTGACATGTGACCAAAAGATGTGGGATATGTCGAATCGACGTGGGATATAATGGGAATGGGCATCCGCGTTAAAACAGGCTTTAAAAAATCGGCAAAAAATTTGTGATTGATTAGGCAGTGACATTTTGAATGAAGACGGTAAGTTAAAAAGTTTAGCGTTTGCTTTGGCAGTGGCCTCTGGGGGCGACCAGACTATTAAAGCTGCATCAAGCAATAACCATCATTGTTTTTTTGTGGCAATCTGGGCATTCCATAAAACCGCACTTATTTACATCAAACTCTTTAGCATCCCATACAGCAGTTTGCTCTTTGAAACATCCAGGACAGCAAAACTGGTGATGATAAGCATCTGAAGGGAAATTTTTTAAGATAGCCAAGCAGATTTTTCCTCCGACAATACCCGCTCCGATCCCAATCCAGATCCCGCCGGCAGCAAAACCAAATAAAAAGGACAGGACTACTGACGCAAATAATACAACAGCTGAAACAAACGCTCTAGATGTACTCTTTATCCTGGGTATTTGCTCGGCCGGGACGGCTTTATAAAAATGGTAATTTGTGGAACTTTTACAGTAAGGGCACAATACCGCGCCGGCGTCGACTTCTTTACGGCACATCGCACACGTCTTCACTAAATCGCTCATCACATTCTCCTCCCGCACCAGACAACCCTGCCAACCACATTCAACGTCTTCACCAGGTCGCCCTTAATCGTTTCGACCGGATAGCGCACATTGTCGCTGATAATATCGACTGAATCGACCTTGCTGTGCAGCCGCTTCACCTTTAGCGCCTCATCGAAGCGCAGTACATATACACCGCTGTCATCTACGCTACTTACGCCAGTATCGATTAAAATCAGATCACCATTAGACAGCGTCGGCTCCATACTGTCGCCCGTCACATTAATCAGCGCCAGATTAGACACCGGTACGCCCAGAGCGTTGCGCACCCAGTCCGCCCGGAATGCCAGATGGTCGACAATCTGCTCGCTGTGGATCGTCGAACCGCCACCGGCGCTAGCCGCCACATTATATCGAGGCACGTGGACAAACCCCTCGCCCAGTTCGCCGCCCAAATCCGAAGTCATAACCCCATCAGCAAAAGGGTAAGTGACTTTTTTTAGTGGAGTGTATCCTTTGTTTTCATCATTGCAGACACAATTAATAAGCCATAAAAAAGGGTGCTCTTTACTCACTTCCCCACGCTTAAAAGAGTAATAATTATTTTTATACCAATCGTGCAAAAATTCGCTGTAATTCCATGCCTCTTTGCACCAATCGACGACGTCCTTAGGATCAATTAGTATATTGTTTTTATTGTTATAATCATTCGTAATATTTACTATTTCAGCGAACATATCATTGTTAAATATATTGTTAATTGGAATTTTTTTAAAACATTCCAGAACTACAGACCACTTTAAACGGGTTAGAGCAGACTTTCCTCTGTTTTGAAGGGCGTTAGCTAAAAGCTGATCGTACGACTCTTTCTGTTTATCGCCTTCACCACTGGCTAACCAATTAATATTAACGTTACCGACGAATGCGATTTTAATCAACGCATCAAGCCCAGGCTCACTTTTCCCCGCGAGATACTGCCTCATACCACCATCCGATAAACCGCACGCTGCAGCAAAAGACCTGACGCTTTGCCCACCAATAACCTCTTTAAGGCGGTCCGCAAAACTTCCGAGTTCTTTTTCCGAACTCGGAAGTTTTGTCAGATTTAAGTCGGAAGTTTCCGAGTTTAATAACACATTAACATCACTGGTTTTTTTGGTCATAACTCCACCCATGAGTAAAATAAAACTCGGAAGCGTAAAATAACGCTTGACGTGAGTGTTTTAGTGCGCGTATTTTAGCTAAAAATTACATGCAAATCATTTTTACAAAACAGAAACAAAAAAAAGGCCATAGGGGAACTCTATGAAACCACTTATGAAAACCGAGAAAATCCGGGCATTGCTGATCGAAAATAAAGTAACCCAAACCTCAATTGCGCACGAGTTAAATATTACTCCCGGATCAGTCAATCGGGTTATTTCCGGTCACTATGCTTCCCGCCGGGTCCAAGAGGCTGTGGCCCGTGCAACACGAACTCCGTTTGAAAAGATGTGGGGCAAAGCCGCCTGAATTAGGTGATTTGTACCTTATCAAACAGACGGGGTGTTCGCAATGACAAAAACCACACAAAAATTAGGCAACTCGCAGATGAATCTTTTCGATCTGCTTTCCCTGGATAAAGCCGAAAGGTCTGCCACCTTGCCCGGTCGCATGGGCATTGCCTCCCAGCTGCTGGCAGCCGTCAAGACGGCAATCAAAGCCGCCCCAAAATCCCGCGAAACCTTAGCCGATGAAATGACCGAACTCACCGGAGTCGAAATAACAGTACATATGATCAACGGCTGGATGGCTGACAGCCACCCCCACCGCCTCCCCGCCGAATTTCTCCCCGCCCTCTGCAGCGCTACCGGCAGCACCGAGCCTCTGCGGATCATCGCCGAGGCCTCCGGCCTGTTCACTCTTGCCGGCCCGGATGCACTGCGGGCCGACCTACAGAAAGACGTAGAGCATAAACGAGAAATCGAACGAAAGATAAAACGCAAAGAAGCTCTGATCAAGGCGCTTGAGGTGCAGGCATGAAAAGCCACTACACCGCCAAGGAATTGGCAGGCCTCCCAGGGCTGGAGATAACAGAACGGGCAATCCGTGACTTAGCCGATCGCGAAGCCTGGTCATCACAAAAACGCGCCGGCCGTGGCGGCGGCAAGGAATACGCCATCGCCTCTTTGCCCGCTGAGACCCAGATCCACTTGACACGCCAGGTACTAAAAAACGCCCCGGCCATCCACAAGCCAGCCCCGGTACCGGCGCCATCCGCCACCATCCAGCCGGCCACCACCACGTCGGAGCTCAAACAGTGGCAACGCGACATCATGGACGCCCGCGTCGCCATCATGCGCCTCATCGAACGGGCCGCCCCCATGGTCGGCGTCAACAAGGCCATCAACACCATCGTCAAGGCCAGTATAAACGGCGAACTGGAAGAATGCGCCGCCGCCAACGCCCGCAAAGGCCAGGATCGGCACCTGAGCTACGACGGCATCATGAAATGGTGGCGCAAATGGAAAACATCCGGAGGGGATCCGCTGGCGCTGGCGCCCAAGGATACCGAAAACTACCTGGAACCCGCCTGGGCTCAAAGCTTCATGGCCTGCTGGAGCAAACCGCAGAAACCATGCCTCACTGAAGTACTCGAAGCCTACGAAAAGGTGATCCCCGCCGGGATCCAGCTACCCACCTACGGCCAGGCCCGCAGCTACCTGAAAAAGATGGGCATGATCGACCGCGAAAAAGGGCGCAAAACCGGCAACGAACTCAAATCCATAAAAGTATTCCGCCGCCGCGACACCACCGACATGTTCCCCGGCGACGCCTACACCGCCGACGGCCACTGCTTCGACGGCGAAGTCGCCCACCCCTACCATGGCCGCCCGTTCCGCCCCGAAATCACGCCGGTGCTCGACGTCGCCACCCGCCGCCTGATCGGCTGGTCGATCGACCTCGCCGAAAGCGGCCTCGCCGTCTTGGATGCCCTCCGCTCCGCCTGCGAAACCTTCGGCGTCCCGGCCATCTTCTACACCGACAACGGCAGCGGCTACAAAAACCAGATGATGACCGCCCCCGGCACCGGCATCATGCACCGCCTCAGCATCACGCCCGAATACAGCCGCCCGCGCAACCCGCAGGCCCACGGCCTCTCCGAGCGCGGGCACCAGACCGTCCTCATCAAAGCCGCCAAACAGCTCTGCACCTACATCGGCAGCAACATGGACAACGACGCCGCCCGCATCGTCTACAAGGAAACCCGCAAGGCCATCAAGCAGGGCAACGCCTGCCCGCTCCTCATCGAATGGGACGACTTCGTCGCCTTCATCAACCTCGCGGTCGAAAAATACAACAACACCCCGCATCGCGGCCTGCCCGCCGTTCGCGACGCCATCACCAAAAAACGCAGCCACATGACGCCCAACCAGGCGTGGCAGCTCGGCATGGAACGGATGCAGCGCGAACTGCCCCAGGACGAATGGCTGGTACCGGCCAACGAACTGCCCGACCTCTACCATCCCGCGCTGGAGCGCACCTGCAACCGGGGCGAGATCCAGTTCGGCACCCTCGCCAACGGCCTGCCCAAGCGCTACTACAGCCGCGACCTGGAACAATGGCACGGCCAGCGTGTCCAGGTGGCCTACTGCCCCTCTGACGCCCGCAAGGTATGGGTACGCGACCTCGAACATCAGCGCCTCCTGGCCGTCGCCGAGCTGGCCGGCAACTCCGACCACTACTTCGCCCCCAGCAAGCTCGAAGAGGCCCGGATCAAGCGCGGCCAGGGGCGCCTGAAGCGGCTGGAGAACCAGGCCGAGGAGATCCGCCTGGAGATGCACGGTCCGGCGCCGGTGATCGTCGAACATTCGCCGGAGATCAAGACGGAATGCCTGCGCATCGTCAAACAGATCGAGGAGGCCGAGGTCGTCCAGGCCAGCGTCTTCGAGCTGCCGGCCAGCGAGCGCGATCGGCAGTATTTATGGCAGAAACTCGACGCGCAGCTCCAGGCTGGCGACAAGGTGCCGACTGAAGCGGCCCAGTTCCACCGGGGCTGGCAAAACAGCGATTACTTCAAGGCATGGCGGTCGATACAGGAAGATCTGGCAGGAAGGACAGCGGCGCAATAAGTCCGGCCGCACCACATAAAGCAGAAAGAGGCCGGGAACTCGCGATCCCCGGCCTCTCAAATACCCCCGCAGTGGCGGGGTACACAGATAAGTGGAGGAATTATGGCAAAAACAGATTTGGATGTCAACACCGCAGCACTCTCCATCGTCATGCTCGCCATGGGATGCCTCAAGCGCATCGTCGAACGTCGCGATCACCTGCCCGGCATGGCCGTGCTCTACGGCTTTAGCGGCTTCGGCAAAAGCACCGCCGCCGCCTACATCAGCAACAAGATGAGCGCCTACTACATCGAATGCAAAAGCGTCTGGAGCAAGAAAGCCTTTATGGAGAACCTCCTGAAAGCCATGGGTATCAGCCCCGGTCGAACCGTTTCCGAGATGCTCGACCAGATCTGCGAACAACTCGCCAAAAGCGGCCGGCCGCTGATCATCGACGAAATGGACCATATCGTCGAGAAAGTCGCCGTCGAGGTAGTCCGGGACATCTACGAGGGGTCAAAAGCTCCGATCCTGCTGATCGGCGAGGAGCGCCTCCCCGGCAAGCTGGCCAAATGGGAGCGCTTCCACGGCCGCATCATGGAATGGGCCGCAGCGCCCCCGGCCGATCTGCATGACGCCAAGGTACTCGCCGACTTCTACTGCGCCGGCGTCACCGTCGCCGAGGATCTCCTCACCGCCATCCACGGCAAAAGCAACGGCAGCGTGCGGCGCATCGTCACCAACCTCGACCTGGTGCGCAAAGAAGCACAGAGCCAGGGACTGGACACAATGAGCCTGAAGGAGTGGGGCAAGCGCGCTCTGTACACCGGCGAAGCGCCGCAGCCGAGGAGGTTCCAGTGAGCCGCAAGCCGATCGACCAACAGCAGCCGAGCGAATGCCGCCAGGCGGTCTGGGATCTGATCCGCAAGCTCAACCATCCCTTCACCACCAGCGACCTTCAATACTACATCTATCTGGACGCGTCATCGATCAACGACTACCTGATCGGGCTGACCAACGCCTGGTACCTGAAAGCCGCCAAGGGGCCGAAGCGCATGGACCCGGTCGTCTACACCCTGATCAACGACACCGGCCACGATGCCCCCAGAGTCCGCAAGGACGGCACACCGGTGACCATGGGCCAAGGCCGCCTGCAGATGTGGAACGCCATGCGGATACTGAAGACGTTCAGCGCCACCGATCTGGCCTTCAATGCCTCCACCGACGATCACCATGTGGCTGCGTCAGAGGCGAAAACCTATTGCGAGGCACTGTGCCGGGCCGGTTATCTGGTGGGGCGTGCCAATCAGCGCTACATGCTGATCCCCGCCAAGTGGACCGGTCCTCAGCCGCCGCAGATCCAGCGCACCAAGCAGGTCTACGACCCGAACCTGAAAAAGGTGGTCTGGAGCAAGATCGAAGGGGGTGCCGAATGACGCATCCCGACGCTATGAAGCTGCTGACCCAAAAGGTCGGCGAACTTGGGCAGGCCGAAGTTGCCCGCAGGCTCGGTATCTCGGCGGCAGCCGTCAGCCAGATCATGTCCGGCAAATACCAGGCCGCGCCGGACGCCATCCTGAACCGTGTGATTGAAGTTTTCGGCGGTTTGGTGGTCGATTGCCCGGTCCTGGGCGAGATCCCACTCAATCAATGCGCCAGCGAGCGCAAGAAACCCTTTGCTGCCACCAGTCACCAACGGGTGGCCCTGTGGAAAGCCTGCCAAAAATGTGAAAGGAGGAATTAAACCATGATTAGACGCATCTTCAAGCGGTTTTTACAGGTCATTAAAGAAGAGTTCGAATGGTCGAAAACCAGAGTCTGGCTGCGCAGCCGGGCGGTCAGGTGGGCGCGATGACGCATCCACTCATAGCGATGATCGACAGAATGATGGGATGCGACCCCGCCAAGGCCGGTCAGGAATCGTTTTCCGCAGTCCACGAGCTCCAGGCCAATGAGATCGGCGAGGTCAAGGGCATCGGCCCGGAATGGGTCTGCGCCAACTACGCCGAGCCCGGCCACGATTACGGCAAATGCCAGGATTGCTACCGCAACTATGAAGTCGACTTTCTGCCCAGGCTCAAGAGAGGTTGTGCATGACCGCCCGCCCCTGGCTCGACGCTATCAACTTTACTGTTGGTGGGCATCCTGATCGGCTGGTTCGCCAGGACGCACGCCACCATGGACCATTACCTCGAAGCCAAGGCACTCCGCTACGAGACCGAGGCAAACTACTGGATCAACAAGCTGGACAACGAAATAAAGGAGAGCAAACGTGAACACTAAACCGCAGATCCCCGCAGGAATGATGGAAGACGCCAGAGGCCGCTTCGTCGACATTGCCACCATCAAGCAGATCGACCTGGAGCGCGACAGCCTGGTCAAGGAACTCGTCGGCAAGGCATCCACGCTGGCCGATGCCATCTTCACCTTCAAACACAGCGCCATGGGCGACATCGACGCCTTTGTCTCCCTCTCGGCCGAGAAGTACAACGCCAAGCTGGGCGGCAAGATCGGCAACGTCACCCTCACCAGCTTTGATGGCCGCTACAAAATCGTGCGCGCTATCGATGAACGCCAGACCTTTGATGAACGTCTGCAGGCCGCCAAGGCGCTTATTGACGAATGCATCACCGAATGGGTCGCCGACAGTCGCCCGGAGCTGCGCACCCTGATCAACGACGCCTTTCAGGTCGACAAGGCCGGGAAGATCAACGTCAACCGCGTCCTGGGCCTGCGCCGCCTCGACATCACCGACGAACGCTGGGGCAACGCCATGAAAGCCATCGGCGACTCCCTCCAGGTGGTCGACAGTAAAGCCTACCTGCGCATCTACGAGCGCAACGCCGACGGCGGTTATGATCCGATGCCGCTGAACGTCGCGGCATAAGTGGGGGCTATCAAATGGCATATACAGTCAAAGGTCTTATAAACACCAGCCTCGACGATTGCAGAATCAGCCTGCAATTGATCAACAACATGACCTTGCTGATGGATCTGCTGACCGAATGCATCAAAACCGGTCAAGTGTCGCGTGCCCAGGTGGTGCAGCGCCGGATCAACAAGCTCCAGGCCGCCACGGACCCGATCACACCCTGGCCCTTCTGCGGCAAAAATAACACCTAGTGGGACAACGAGTGGATCGACGGCGAGGTACTGCTGTTTCTGGTCTGCCGGGGCTGCGAATGCGAAAGCCCGCCTGCAGCCGATCACGCCACGGTTGTGAAGAAATGGAACGGGAGGGCGGCATTATGAAGGCATCCGAAGTGGCAGCGCGCCTGATATGGCTGGAGGCCCAGCACGGCGACTTTGAGGTGCTGATCGACGCCGGGGGC
>DATNCC010000194.1:0-8529 GCA_035571735.1 Dongiaceae bacterium
GTCCTGTTTTGCCGCCTGGCCATGTAGGGCCGGATTGGTAAAGGGGAGGGGATGGGGCGCCTGCCTGGGAACATGGCCATTCGCATGGCAGATTATGCCGTTGAAGCTGGTGGACGAACAGCTCACCCCGGCTACGCCCCCTCTGCTCCCCTTTTGCAGAAAATCTTTCCCGTGGCACTGGGGACACTGGTCGGGGGCGGTGCGGTACACCACGCGATGATTCCCGCCGTTGAAGGCAACCCAGCCCTCCGGATGTTTGCCCGACTGGTTCAGGCTGGGGGCATCGTTGTTCGCGGTTCCGCATCCCCATAATAAAAACGCAGACGTAATTACTGCTGCTGTTCTAGGAGTTACTCTATGAAACAAGCTCGGCATGTTCATCATTTCCCCCCTGCCGGTTACAGACGACGCATTATTAATTATTGATCCTGCCGTGACATTTTTAGCAACTGCCGGGTTTTTGCTGCAACTACACACCAAGTTTTTCAGCCAGATCATTGAAATCACGGGCAATGATGTCGAAAGCCGGGTCCGGTTCCGGATCGGGGCTTCCTGCCGGTCCGTATTCCAGGGGACGCAGGACAAAAGCCGTCTTGAATCCGGCTGCCTGAGCGCCCCGCAGGTCTTCCTTGTGCGCCGCCACCATCATGACCTGCCCCGGCCGCAGCTTCAAGAGATCGGCGGCCATCTGATACACTTCCTTGTCCGGCTTGTAATGCCCCGCCAGTTCCGCCGACAGTATGCGGTCCCAGGACAGGCCCGCGTTCCTTGACAGGTTCGTCAGCAAGGACATGTTGCCGTTGGAGAGCGCCGCAACGATGAAACGTTTGCGCAGCCTTGCCAGTCCGCCCACGGAGTCGGGCCACGCCTTGAGCCGATGCCAGACCCGGTTTATCCGCTCCTTTTCGGTTTCGGTCATTCCCGAAATGCCGAATTCCCTGAGGAGGCGGTCGAGGAGCATTCTGTGAAGCGCATCCAGATTCATCCATGGCAGTTCCCCTCTCCGGACCCGGTCCATCGCCGGCTTGTAGCCGGCACGCCAGACATCGGCGAACCCGGCCGGGTCGATGTTATTGCCCTTCGCCCCGCCGAGACGGGATACCTCGTCGATGATGGTGGTGCGCCAGTCCACCACGGTGCCGAACACGTCGAAGGTGAGCGCCTTGATTGTCATGCCGGTACGGTTCCTTTCCGTTGCAAAGTTTTGTTCCCCTGGCTATTGGAAGCCGACGTCGATGCCCCCGGCGGAAGGTCGGGGAATGTCCTTGTAGCGGATTGCCCCGCCGCTGAAAACGAGTAAACCGTATTTGCCGTAATGTGTGATCTTGGGAGCGTACCGGTCGGCCGCAGCCTCGGAGAGCGGCTGGAAAACGGCTGCGATCCGCCTCGCCTGATCCGGATACTGCGCCACCAGGAAGAGCAGGCCGTCCGGGGCATTCACCACGACTTCATTGATTGAAAAACTGGTGCCGTGAAGGGTGGTTCCCTTGGGAAACGGGGGCAACAGCGAGCGCTGTTTCGGAATTCCGCAAAACATCAGGTCGTGCCCCTGCAAGCGCTCCGTATCGAGCATATCCTCCCTGATCACCGCAACCTCTCCCTTTCCCAGAGACTCCAGCAGGCGCCTGAAGGTCTCCTCCCCGGAACGGCACTCCCCGGTCATGACCGCGAGAAGCCGTTTCGAACCCTTGATACTGTTGACGGTCGCGGGTATCTCGTCCGGAGCGAGTAACCGGAACTCTTCCGCATCGGGATCGAGGAGCAGGTGCCGGGGCTCCGTGGGGCTGTAGATACTGAACGGGGTCGCCCCGTCGGCGACCCGAAGAAGCTCCCGGACCGGGGGGCCGTCCGTCTCCAGCCTGAGCGGCAGCCGCATATCGTAAAATGGCGGGGTCTGCATGATCATGCCGGAAACCGTCCACCCCGCCCCCTCGCGGCGGCGGGACACCCTGGATAAGGCCAAACCCGGCCCTCCCGGGCGGATAAGCCACTGTTTCATGTAAGAAGAGAGGTCCCTGCCGGAGCTTCGGGAGAAAGCGCGCTCAAGATCGCCCCAGGTTGCGGAACCGTAGAGCCTCTCAAGGCAGATGTTCCGCAAAGCGCCAAAGAAGGCGCGGTCGCCGATCTCGTTCCGGATCATATGGAAAACCATGGCTCCCTTGCCGAAACCGATGGCACGTGAGGCCGGATCGACGCGGCTGGTGAAGCCGGAAAGCGGAAAGTCCAGTTCCGGCGCCACGAGCGCGGCATAATCGGTGAGCAGTTGCATCCGGTAGTCACGCCCCTCCGCGGTCGAGCGCCTCTCTTTCAACAGGTAGTCGGCAAGGTAGGTGACCAGCCCCTCCGACCAGTTCCCCTCGCTCTGATCCACCTGGATTGCGTTACCCCACCAGGAGTGGGCGATCTCGTGGGGAAAGCTGGTGTCGATAATGAACGGGAGCCGTATGATCGAGCTGCCGAGCAGGGTGAAGGAGGGAAAACCGTAACCGGTCGGGAAGAAATTTTCCACAACGGCGAATTTTTCGAAGGGGTAGGGGCCGAAAAGTTCACTGTAGAACTTGAGGTAGCCGGCGGCTGCATCCAGGTAGCGGGACGCCAGGGAGGCGTTATACGGGTAGAAGTAGGTATAAAGGTCCACCCCGGCCACCCGTCTCTCCTCGATCCGGTAGGGACCGGCGCACAGGGAGAGCCTCCCGACCGGCCGCACCTCCTCCCATGAAGAGAGCGAGACGTCGCCCTTCTGTCCTCTCGACACCCTTCGCCCGGCCGTTACAGCCTCCGTTCCCGCAGGTGCCGCGACCTGGACCGATCGCTTTCGCGGCGTTGACGGCGGTACCGGGTACCATCCGGCACCAGGACCGAGAAAGGTCCCCTGGGTGGTGATGGCTCCGTTTACCCCATACGTCGGGTCCTCACTGCTGCCGGCATGCAGCGGCAACGGGTCGTTAAAGAGCGCGCGGTAGGCAACGGTTACCACCACCTTCCCATGCCCGGCCTCTTCGGGAATATCCAGGGAAAGGGCGCCCCCGGCAAAAGAGAAGGGGATTTTCGCATCGGAAATCATGACGGAGTCGATTTTTGCCGCCGGGGAGAGTCTCAGGGAAACCCTCCGCGTGTCCGCGGCGAAGGTGATCGTACTCCTGCCGATCAGGAGATGGTCCGACGGCATCAGGGTGACCGCTATGTCCTGCCGCTCGATTACCGGCTCCTGCCATGCGGCGGATGCGACATATGCCCTGCATGAAACGGCGAGAACCAGTACAACCTGAACTAACAAGCGTCCCACACTTCACCTCCGGATGCCGCTGATATGATTCACCTTACTATGAAAAATTATACTATAGTTTAAATATTTGCTATAATCCCGAGACATGCTACCTGTGATGCCCGGGTATGATGAACCGAGTAAGGAAGGCACGCCACATGCGCAAAACAATGCTATTGCTCCTCATCTTCTTATGCTGCGCCGCTTTTACGGCCAATGCATTTGCAGGTAAAGTGATCACTCGTCTCAGCGACAGGGTTGCCGTCAGTTTTTCCCGGATGATGGCGGACCTGGAAGGTTCGGATGTCATTTTCGTCGCCGAGACCCATGACAACAGAACAACTCATGAAATGGAACTCGATGTAATCCGTTCGCTCCGGGAGAAAAAGATCCCCCTGGCAATCGGGCTGGAAATGTTTCAGGCGAACTACCAGGGTCATCTTGACGACTGGATAGAAGGGAGGATGTCGGAAGAAAGCTTCAAGGCGGTTTATGCCAGGAACTGGTCGTACGATTGGTCCATGTACAGGGATATTTTCATCTTTGCCCGCGACAATCATATTCCGATGATTGCCCTCAATATTCCGAAAGAGATCGTCATCAAAGTGGCACGGCAGGGATTTGCCTCACTTACGCCTGAAGAGCGGAAGAATCTCCCCTTCGGGATCGCCTGCGACCTCAACAAACCCCAGACCGAGTTCCTCAGGAGCACATTCCAGGAGGTTTTCAAACATGAGGCTAACGGAAAAGTATTTGCCTATTTCTGCGAAGCGCAGGCGGTGCGTAACAGCGGCATGGCCATGGCTATCGCCAAAGACCACAAGATGCATCCCGGCCGAAAGCTCGTGGCACTGGCCGGTACCTGGCATGCGGTCAAGCATGGCATTCCCGAGCGTCTGGAGGGCATCGAAGGTTTGTGCTACAAGGTGATTCTTCCTGAAATTCCCGAGCTGGGCTTGAAAAATGCCACTTCAGCCATAGCCGATTACCTGATCGAATGGTAGAAATGAATCAGCAAAGAGGATCGAATATGAAAGCTGCAATTCTGACATTAAGCGACAAGGGTTCCCGTGGCGAGCGGGCCGATGCCAGCGGCCCCGCGCTCTCCTCGTGGCTCGCGGAACGAGCCGTGGACACCGGCCGGACCGAAATCATTCCCGACGAAACGGAGCTTATAGTCAGCAAACTCAGGGAATGGGCCGACTGCGGAGAGTTCGACCTGATCCTCACCACCGGCGGAACCGGGGTTTCTCCCCGTGATGTCACACCTGACGCGACCCTCAGGGTCGTGGATCGGGTCATACCCGGTTTTGGCGAGGTCATGCGGGCCAGGAGCCTTGAGAAGACCCCCCACGCCATGATCTCCAGGGCGATTGCCGGAATACGTGGAAAGTGCCTGATCATCAACCTCCCCGGGAGCCCGAAGGGTGCGGTGGAGAATCTTGAAGCGGTCTGGCCTGCGGTTCCCCACACCGTGGCCAAGCTCCAGGGGGACCCGTCGGATTGCGCCGGTACTCCGGCCGGCGCGGTGAAGAGAGTTCCGGCGGTATCCTTCGTGGCCAAATCGGGTACCGGCAAGACGACGGTGCTGGAAAAAGTGATATCCGAATTAAAGAAGCGCGGCTACCGGGTCGGGGTCATCAAGCACGATGCCCATCGTTTCGACATCGACCACCCGGGAAAGGACAGCTACCGGATGGCCGCCGCCGGAGCGGATACGGTGCTCATCTCGTCCCAGGAGAAGCTCGCGCTGGTGAAGTTGCATGACGCCTCTCCACCTGTCGGCCAGCTGATTACCACCTATTTCGGAGATGTGGACCTGGTTTTGACCGAGGGCTTCAAGCTGGGCGATCTGCCGAAAATCGAGGTGCACCGCAGCGAGCGGAGCACGACCCTGCTCTGCCGCGGCGCGCAGCATGATCCGACCCTTATTGCCGTGGCCAGCGACGCCACGTTGGAGATCGACGTTCCGGTTCTTGATTTGAACAATGTTATCGAGGTTACGGATTTCCTGGAGAAGAGATTTTTGAAACCATGATCGCCGCATAACCGCCCGGAACCCCCATAAGCCCATGAGGGCGCCCGAATTACATTAAGCCATCGCGGTATTTTCCCCAAAACGGTACATGCCACTCTCGATGAAGGAGTAACAACAACTTGGTTTGCCACGTATCCCCGTTTCTGAAGAAGACATCATATCATATCGTATCGAGTATTCTCCTGGTATTGATCCTGTTTGCACCGGCCAATTCCCAGGAAAATTTTGTTACCTATCCCATCTTGCCGACCGGCTATACCTCCATCAAGGTTTTTGACAATCAGGGACGGTTTGTCGGGCGGATCCTGCCGGAGAAGAGGTACTGGGTCTCCATCGACCGCATCCCGGTTTTTCTGCAAAATGCCGTGGTGGCCGTTGAAGATGCCCGTTTTTACGAACATAACGGGATAGATTTTCGCGGGATTGCCCGAGCCCTGGTGAAGGATGTCGTCAAGCGGAGACTGGCCGAGGGGGGGTCGACCATCACCCAGCAGCTTATCAAGAACAGGTACCTGTCCGGCGAAAAAACCATCGAGCGGAAGTTCGATGAAGCCCGCATGGCCATCGAGTTTGAGCAGAAATACAGCAAGAAACAGATTCTTGAGATGTATTTCAATGAAATCTATTACGGAAACGGGGCCTGGGGCATCGCCCAGGCGGCCCGGCTCTATTTCGATAAAAGCCCGGAAGAGTTGACTGACGCCGAGTGTGCCCAGTTGGCCGGCGTGCAAAAAAATCCGTCCCGCTACAATCCGCTCGGGAAACCGGCCAAGGTTACGGAGCGGCGGGACGTGGTCCTCAAACGGATGGTGGAACTGAACATGATCACTCCCCGGCAGAGACAGACATTGCGGGCCCATCCGGCAGCGGTGATCAAATCCGGACAGGCGCAGCAGTATCTTGCCCATATCCGGAGCAAACTGATCGAGCGGTATGGAGTCGAGATCACCGAGCAGGGGGGGCTGGAAGTGACCGCGGCCCTGGACCTGAACCTGCAAAAGCAGGCGGAACAGGCTCTGAGTGACGGAGTCAGGCGAATTTCCCCAGAGCTCCAGGGGGCGCTGGTCTGTCTTGACCCGGCCACCGGGGATGTGCTGGCGGCGGTGGGCGGAGTCGATGCTGTCCAGAGTTCCTATAACCGCGCCTTCCTTGCCCGGCGTCAGCCCGGCTCGGCCATCAAGCCGCTGATCTATGCCGCCGCGCTGGAAAGGGGTTTTACGGCCGGCAGCATTCTGGATGATACGCCGGTTGCTTACAACCGGGGCAATAATGAAACCTGGAAACCGCTGAACTATGGCCGGGAACTCTACGGGAGACAAAGCCTCAGGCAGGCCCTGGCCCACTCCAACAACGTCATTGCGGTAAAACTGCTGGATGCCGTCGGAATTCCGAATTTTGTCGATTTTGCCGGAAAGATGGGGCTGCCGCAATCCGCCGAAAATGGCCTCTCCCTGGCGCTGGGCACCGGCGAAGTCACCCTGAATGACCTGGTTCTGGCGTACTCGCCCCTGGCCACCGGTGGTGTGCGGCCGGAAGCCAGGGTCATAATCCGGATTTATGATCGGACCCGTCGGACATGGACCGAGAATCCTCCGGCAGTTACCCCGGTTCTTGCTCCGGCGACCGCCTTTGTCACTACCCAGATGCTGAAAGACGTCATGACGTACGGTACCGCCAAGTCTCTCAAGAAATTCAGCCAGGCCAATCCGTCCGCCGGGAAGACCGGCACCACCGATGATTACCGGGACGCCTGGTTCATCGGCTATACCCCGAAGGTCGTCACCGGGGTCTGGGTGGGATATGACAAGCCGCGGCCGGGGGGGAAAGGCTTTACCGGCGGCGCCGTTGCCGCTCCGATCTGGGAGCGCTTCATGCGCAAGGCCGTGGCGGCGAAACCGGCCGCTGATTTCCCTCAGCCTGATACGGTCGTTTCCATCGCCATCGACCCCGCGACAGGCTGCCCCGCGACCGGCGACGGTCCGGTGCAACGGGATGAATACTACATCGTCGGGAGCGAGCCGACCGAATACTGTCCCGGGCAAGAAACAATTATGAAGGATGAAGAGGCGGGTATGAAGGATGAATTATGAAGGATGAAATGTCATGACTCATCCCTCATCCTTCATAATTCATCCTTAGTCTTTCGAACCTTGACGCTGCTGCCCATCCAGTGTAATTAAACGATTTATCTTTTGGTCCCTGGAGGGGTCGCATGTTTAACCTGATATGGTCAGGTATTGTTATGCTGTTGCTGGTATCCGGCTGCGGATGGAACGGAACTCCGACCAGAAACAACGATTTCACTCCCTTGACTTCGATCGAGATCAGTGCTGTTTCCCCGGCCATCGCCGCACACACTTCCACCACACTTTCGGTAAAAGGTAACTTCTCAGGGGCGTTCACCCGAGACATTACCGATCAGGTGGTCTGGTCAAGCAGTTCCCCGACCGTGGCCGGGTTCGTAACTGCGGCAAGCCCAAACCGGGTGACCGCCCTTGGCCCGGGGACCGCCATTCTGACCGCGACCGCAGGGGGGGTATCGGCTGTCTTTACGTTGACGGTAAGCCCGGCAACCGTCACATCCCTGACGATTACCCCCGCCGCACCGTCGATCTTCAAGGGTTTGACCACCCAATTAACAGCACGCGGCACCTTCTCTGACGGGACAACCCAGGACCTGAACTTCGATGCCGACTGGGCTTCGAGTGCTCCTGCCGTGGCAACCGTCAGCAACTCCGCTTCCGGCAAGGGCTTCGTTCAAGCCGTCTCAGTCGGCACGACGACGATTACCGCGACCTTCTTTGACGGTACCGTCGGCAGTACGCTGCTGACCGTCACGGAGCCGGTGTTGCAATCGATTACGGTCACGCCGGCCAATCCGTCGATCCTGACCCTGTCCACCGGGAATTTCAAGGCCGTCGGGAATTATTCCGACGGGTCGAAACCCGACATCACCTCCCAGGCGACCTGGAGTTCGTCCAACACAACCATTGCCACGATCGACGGCAGCGGGACGGTTTCAACGCTCTTGCAGGGAACGACAACGATCACTGCATCCCTGAACGGCGTCCCCGGAACATCGAACCTCAGGGTTACCGGCGGCAATCTGACCGGCATAACTCTCACCCCGGCCACAGTTACACTGGTAAAGGGCACCGTCGGCCGCATAACTGCTAAAGGAACTTTCAGCAACGGCAGCATAAGGGACATCACCGGTGCGGTTGCC
>DATNCC010000195.1:0-36024 GCA_035571735.1 Dongiaceae bacterium
TTTCTGCTCGCTGCTCCCGTAGCAGGCATCGATCATCTCGCGAATTTCACGGATCAGCGCCACCGAAATATTGACCTGGCAACCGCTCACCTGCTCGACCGCCGCAATCGCAGCCTTGTTGAGCGGGTCGGAAATGGCGATGCTCAGTTCACTCCCTGCTTTGATGAGCGGGATCAGATTGAACTTTCTCGCCGTTGCTGCCGGAACCAGCTGGACGACATCCGGATCGATCATATCGGCTTTGAGCCGGATATAAGGGAGGTCCAGTTGATTGGAAAGCGCCCAGTCGATATCCTCCTGCGTGACGATCCCCAGAGTGATCAACGCTTCGCCTAAGCGCGCCCCGCTTCGCCCCTGCTCCTCCAGGGCCGCAGTGAGATCATCTTCGGTGATGATATGGCAGGCGGAGAGAATTTCGCCCAGAGCCCCTTTTTTTGTCTGAACTGCCATGGCCGACCTCCATATTTGAATACAATCGCCAATGAAACTATTCGTTTCGGTCACTCAGGTTTTCAAAGCGGGTATGCTCGCCGAAAAAGGCCAGGCTGACCGTGCCGATCGCGCCGTTACGCTGCTTGCCGATGATCAGTTCGGCGTTGCGCTCATGTCCCTGGGTGCAGGTACCGTCACGTTTGCGGCAATTCTCGCAGTAGACCGCCTCGCGGTAGACGAACATGATCACGTCGGCATCCTGCTCGATGGCGCCCGATTCCCGCAGGTCGCTCATCATCGGGCGCTTGTCGGCGCGTTTTTCGAGTTCGCGGTTGAGCTGGGAAAGAGCAATAACCGGTACGCCAAGTTCCTTGGCCAGCGCCTTCAGGGACTGGGAAATCTCGGAAATCTCCTGCTGACGCGATTCGATGCGGGTGCCCGCCTTCATAAGCTGCAAATAGTCGACAATGATCAGACCGATATCATGTTCGCTCTTCAGGCGCCGCGCCTTTGAGCGAAGCTCCAGGACGCTGATGGCCGGGGTGTCGTCGATAAAAATCTTGGCGTCATGGAGAATTCCGGCCGCTCTGGTCAGTCGCGGCCAGTCACTGTCATGGAAGTGCCCGGTGCGCATCCGTCCGAAATCAACCCGGGCGATTGATGCGAGAAAACGCATCACCAGGTCTTCCTTCCCCATTTCCAGCGAGAAAATGACCGACGCGGTCTTCTTTTTGCTCTCGGCGCTGGCGTGCTGGGCGATGTTGAGCGCCAGGGTCGTTTTGCCCATCGAAGGTCTGGCGGCGATGATGACCAGGTTGCCCGGCTGGAAACCGGCGGTCATCTGGTCGAGATCGGCATAGCCGGTAGGTACGCCGGTGATGTGCTCCTTGCGATCGTTCAACGACTTGAGAATCTTGAAGGCTTCCTTGATGAGCGGCTGGATCGGCACATACTGCGGCCTGAGCTTGTTTTCACCGATCTCGTACAGATCTTTCTGGGCCTGGTCCAGCAGTTCATTGACGTCGGACTGGTCCTCATAACTGCGGGTGACGATCCCGGTGGCGATGGTTATCAGCTTGCGGTTGACCGACTTCTCTTTGACGATCTTGCAGTAATAGGTGATATTGGCCGCGGTCGGCACGTAATCGACCAGCATGAGCAGGTAGGCCGCGCCGCCGATCTCATCTAGCTCCCCCTTTTTTTTCAGGGTTTCGGTCAGTGTTACCAGGTCACAAGGTTCACGCCGGTCGGAGAGCTGCATCATCGCCAGAAATATCTTGCGATGCACCTCGCGGTAGAAATCTTCCGGAACGATGCTTTCCAGCACCCGGTTTATGGCGTCGTTATCGATCAGAATACCGCCCAGGATGGACATCTCGGCATCGAGATTCTGGGGGGGGAGTTTCAGGTCAGTCATGCTTGTGCTTCCTTGGTCTTCTTTTTATTGTGATTCACGCTGATTCAACTTTCTCGCGGCGCAGGAGATCTCCCGCTTCGACCGCAAACGGCACCGTCAGGAGTATCCGCTGGTTGGGGTTGGCGACCTCCGCATTCACTGCCGCTCCGCGCTCGGGAATAACGGAAAAATGCTGCAGGGACAGGGTGTCGCTTCGAATCCCCGGCCCGATAAACTCGATCACGTCACCTGTCTTGATCCGGTTCCGCACGCTGATCAGAAGCGATCCGTCACCCTGTACCTCATCGACGACCCCGACGAAATCGTGGCTCCGGATGTAGGCCGACCGGTACTCCTGCCCGACATTGCGCGGCTGGCCGAACAGGAATCCGGTAGTGTAGCCGCGATGGCTCAGTTTGGCCAGTTCATCCAGCCATTCGGGACGACAGTGCCAGCCGGTCGGATTGGCCAGGTATTCGTCCAGAGCCTGGCGGTAGACCCGCAGCACCGAAGCTACGTAGTTGATTCCCTTCATGCGTCCTTCGATCTTGAGTGCCTGCACTCCGCTTGCGACAAGGGCCGGAATATGCTCCAGCAGGCAGAGGTCGCGGGAGTTGAAGATGAAGGTTCCGTTTTCGTCCTCCACGACCGGAAAATATTCGCCCGGTCGAGATTCCTCGACAAGATGGTAGCTCCAGCGGCAGGGGTGCGTACACTCCCCCTGGTTGGCGTCGCGGCCGGTCAGCATGCTGGATATCAGGCAGCGGCCGGAATAGGAAATGCAGAGCGCCCCATGCACGAAGGCCTCAAATTCCATTCCCGGGACTGATTTCACCGTTTCGCAAATATTGTCGAGGCTCATTTCCCGTGCCAGGTTGATCCTGCGGATACCCAGCTGCTGCCAGAATCTGGCGGAACGCCAGTTGATCGTGTTGGCCTGGGTCGAGAGGTGCAGTTCACGTTCCGGCGATATCTGCCGCACCGCGTCAATCACCCCCGGGTCGGCGACGATGTAGGCGTCGAAGGGAAGCGGAGCAATCTGCGCCAGGTACCCCTCAAGTTCCGGAAGCGACTCATTGCGAGGATAACTGTTGATTGTCAGATAGGCCTTGACACTTTTGGCTCGGCAGAAATCAAGGGCCGTCTTCATCTCGTCAACGGAAAAGTTGTCGGCCATGTTGCGCAGACCGAAGGCCTCTCCCCCGAGATACACCGCATCGGCACCGTAATGTACCGCGATTTTAAGTTTTTCCATGTTACCGGCCGGAGCCAGCAATTCAGGTTTCGACATGGGGAGTTCCAATAATACTGTGTTGGGCGGTTCGCTTTATTCGCGGGGATTTTGATGCTAGCATAATCGGTCTGCCAATAAAACTGAAAAGGCACCTTTCACTTGACAAAGATAACTATATCGCTTTAATTATGAAAAAGAGCGTTAAAAGGGGGATAGTATGCCGTCAGGCAGCCGGTTAGTGCCATATCTATGTGTATCTTTTCTCCTGTCAGGGTGTGCCGCCAATGACCTGATGGTTAAACGACAGGCCGAGTCAGAAGCGAAAATCGAGTTTCTGGTTCAGTCCTCAAAAAAAGCGGAACAGCGCCAGAATGAACTTGCCGGTCAGCTGCAGGTTCAGGAAGAGCGGTTTCAGGCGGTAACCGGCGAAATAAAGCAGCTCAAGGATGAAAACCGCGATCTGCGGGCCTCGAGCGACGAACTAAAAGCCAGGGTTATGGGCCTCGCCAAACAGTTGCAGACCCCCAAGGTGGAGATAGTCAATCAGCCGCCGCCGGGCAAGGTGGCCAGAGAGTCCGGACCGCCTGCGGAATATCTCAAGGCGTTCGGTCTGTATAGTGCCAACAATTTCCCCGCTGCCATAGAAGCGTTTGATTCCTTTCTCAAGAACAATCCCCAGAGCGACTATGCGGCCAATGCCGTCTACTGGATCGGTGAGTGTTACTATACTCTTTCGGATCTGACCAGGGCAAAAGAGGCATTTTTGAAGGTTACGGAGAGCTACCCGAAAAGCACCAAGACTCCGGATGCACTCCTGAAACTTGGCTATACGCTGTCGGCTTTGAAGGAAAAGGAAAAGGCAGCGGGCATATTTGAAAAAATCATTACATCATATCCGAGCAGCACTGCAGCGGTAAAGGCCCGTGAACGCCTGAACGCACATTGAAGCCGGCCAGCCCTGAATCAAAAAAGGCGAATGAGGTGTTTTCATGAGAATCAAGTTCCTGCTGCTGTTGGCTCTGTTGGCAACACCATCCATGCTGCTTTCCGCCGGACCGGACGAACCCGCCATCTATGTCATCAAACAGGGTGATACGCTCTGGGGGCTTTCCGAGCGATTTATCAAAGATCCGAACTACTGGCCGGATATGTGGTCCAAAAACAGCCAGGTAACCAACCCGCATTTTATTTACCCCGGCCAGAAGCTGCGGATTTTCCCCGATCGTCTTGAACTGGTTCCCGAAGAGCAGCCGGCGGCGGTTCCCGTACAAAAGACCGCCACTTCCGAAGTGGTTGCTGAAGCGCTTCAGCAAGTTGCCGCCGAAAAAACCTACACGCTCTATGGCACGGAGGGTTTTCTGGCTGAGAAGGGCTTCAAACCCTACGGCTTGGTAATCGGGACTCAGCATGACCGGATAGTGGCGGGCATTGACGATATCGTATATACCGATATCGGCGCCGACCATAATTCCAGTGGCGGTGATAAATTCTCCATTTTTTACAAGGACGTGTCGGTCAACCACCCGCTGAATAACGAGGAGATGGGAAACAAGATGATCCCGCTCGGGACGCTTCAACTGACAGACGTTGAGCGGAAATCATCGCGGGCCATTATTACGAGATCAACCAAGGAAATCAGCCCCGGCGCCTACCTTCTCCCCTATAAAGAAAACCGCCGTCGGGAAATTACGCTGAAAAACACCGGCAATGATCTCAAGGGATATATAATCGAAAGTTACAGCGGCGCCAAAGTCATTGCAGCCGGAGATGTCGTCTATATCGATCTCGGACCCGGCCAGGGAGCTGAGGTCGGCAACATGCTCTATATTGTCCGGGATGTGAAGATCGACCAGCGGTATGTGGAAGGGCGGATCGATAAATTGCCCCAGGAACTGCTTGGAGCGCTGGTAATCCTCGAAACCGGTAAAAAAACATCTACCGCATTGATCGTCAAGAGTATCGATACTATTTATAAAGGCGACCGGATCGTCAGCCAGACGAAGTAGCCGTCTCTTGTAGCGGATTCAATTAGACCGGCTTCGGGCCGGTCTTTTTTTGTCGGGCCAGGTGTGAAATGGAAAATTATTACTGGATAGGTCTTAAAGCGGTTCCCGGCATCGGTAATGTTGCTTTCCGGCGCCTGCTTGAACGTTTTGACACCCCCGAAGAGGCATTGAAGGCGCCTCCTGCGTCACTTGCCGGCATCAGGGGGGTGACTCCGGCGGTAATCGAGGGGATTACCAGTGGCGGATGGCGCCGTTTTGCGGAAGAGGAGTGCCGTCGGCTTGAGGCCGGCGCAGTACGTCTGGTGACATATGTTTCTTGTGACTACCCCAAATCCCTGTTCGAAATTCCCGATCCCCCCCCGTTTCTGTACATAAGAGGGGAACTGCGCTCCAGCGAACTTTCAATCGCCATAGTCGGCTCGCGCCGGGCGACATCCTACGGGTTGATGACAACCGGGAAACTGGCCGGGGAGCTCGCCGGCCACGGGATTTGCGTTGTGTCGGGGATGGCGCGCGGAGTTGACACCGCGGCCCACAAGGGAGCCTTGCAGGCGGGAGGAAGAAGCATCGGCGTACTGGGGTGCGGCGTTGACAATATCTATCCCCCCGAAAACCGCTCACTTTTTGAAGAGATGGCACACAAGGGATGTCTTGTCTCCGAATTCCCGTTGGGCACCCTGCCGCTGGCCGAAAATTTTCCGCGCCGCAACCGGATCATCAGCGGACTCTCCAGCGGCGTGCTGGTTGTTGAGGCCGCCGAGAAGAGCGGCTCATTGATCACCGCCCAGTATGCCCTGGAGCATGGGCGCGACGTTTTTGCCGTGCCGGGTAATATTTTAAATGCCACCAGCCGCGGCAGCAATCGTCTGATCAAGCAGGGGGCCAAACTGGTGGATTGTGTCGAGGATATTCTGGAGGAGCTCCCTGGGGGAGCCTCCGTCTCTGCTGGCACCCCGTTGTTTCACTCGTCTCCGCGCACGTTTGCATTGACGCCGAAAGAGGCTACAATTTACGAACTGCTGGCCCGCTCCCCTTTGCACATCGACGATATCATTTCCCAAACGGAATTGACAGCAGGGGAGGTTTCCTCTATGTTACTGCACCTCGAACTCAAGGGGGCGGTTACGCCGCTTCCCGGCACACACTACGCTGTCACCGGATAAGGACTCTTATACTTATGTCGCACAACCTCGTTATCGTAGAATCTCCCGCCAAGGGGAAAACCATCGAAAAATTCCTTGGCCCTGACTTTAAGGTCCTGGCCTCGTTCGGACATGTCCGCGCACTCCCGAGCAAGCAGGGCTCGGTGGATATCGAGAAGGGATTCGAGCCCAAATACCACGTGCTGCCGGAAAGCAAGAAGCACCTCGACGCGATCAAGGCCGCGCTCAAGGGGGCGGATCGACTGCTGCTGGCAACCGACCCCGACCGTGAAGGGGAGGCGATCTCATGGCATCTGCTGGCGGCACTGGGGTTGGATAAAAAGAACCCGGGGGTCAAGATCCAGCGGGTCGAGTTCCACGAGATCACCAAAGAGGCGATCCTGCATGCCGTGCAAAACCCACGGGATATCGCGCTTGATCTGGTAAACGCCCAGCAGGCCCGTTCGATCCTTGACTATCTGGTCGGCTTCAACCTCTCGCCGTTTCTCTGGAAAAAGATTCGCTACGGGCTTTCCGCCGGCCGTGTCCAGTCGGTGGCGCTCCGTCTCGTCTGTGAACGCGAGAAGGAGATCCAGGCTTTCAATGAGCAGGAGTACTGGACTGTCGCTGCTCGTCTCGGCGTTGCGGCCGGGCAGGAGTTCAAGGCCGGTCTGGTGGATGTCGGCGGCAAAAAGCTCGGCAAGTTCGATATCCCCGGCGAAGATGTTGCGACCGCCCTGAAAACTGCCCTGCAATCGGGCAGCTATTCTGTGGCCAAAATCACCAAGACCGAGAAGAAGCGCAATCCCTCACCCCCCTTCACCACCTCGACCCTCCAGCAGGAGGCCTCGCGTAAACTCGGGTTCTCGGCCAAGAAGACGATGTCGACCGCCCAGAAGCTCTACGAAGGGATTGCTATCGGGGAAGAGGGTACGGTCGGTCTGATTACCTACATGCGTACCGACAGTGTCAACCTTTCAACACTGGCGCTCAAAGATGCCCATGACGTCATCTCCGCAGCGTACGGCAAGGAATATGCGCTTTCCAAGCCGCGGATCTTCAAGACCAAATCCAAAAACGCCCAGGAAGCCCATGAGGCCATACGGCCGACGTATATCGCCAAGACCCCTGCAGAACTCCGTAAATACCTGACCCCCGACCTGTATAAACTGTATGAGTTGATCTGGAAGCGAACCGTGGCCTGCCAGATGGCCGAAGCGCTGCTGGATCAGACATCGGTGGACATCATCGCGGAGCTGGCCGTTCCGCCGGCTTCCGGTCCGTTTGCCGGGTCAGCCAGAGCCGGACTGCGTGCCGCAGGTACGGTCATCCGTTTTCCCGGTTTCATGAAGCTTTACATCGAAGGGCTCGATGATCAGGATGAAGAAAAAGAGGGATTGCTGCCGGCCATGAGTGAAGGGGCCGCGCTCAAGCTTCATGAGGTTCTTCCCGAGCAGCACTTCACGCAGCCTCCTCCCCGCTATACCGAGGCGACTCTTGTCAAGACGCTGGAGGAATTCGGTATCGGCCGCCCCTCAACGTTTGCCTCGATCATGAATACTCTGGTAGAGAGGAAGTATGCCCGTCTAGACAAGAAGCGCTTCTTCCCGGAAGATGTCGGCATGGTGGTCAGCGATCTCTTGACGGCCCATTTCCAGAAGTACGTTGACTATAATTTTACCGCCGGGCTGGAGGAAGAGCTGGATCAGGTTTCACGGGGTGAAAAAGAGTGGCAGCCGCTGTTGAAGGAATTCTGGGAGCCGTTTATTGCGCTGCTGAAACAGAAAGAGGGCGAAGTCAGTAAATCCGACCTGACGACGGAGGCGACCGATGAGGTCTGCCCTGAATGCGGCAAACCGCTGGTCGTGAAACTCGGCAAGCGTGGCAAATTCATAGCATGCTCCGGCTTTCAGGAAGGGTGCAAATATACCCGCAACGTCGATCATGAGGGTGGCGAGGTCGCCGAGCCGGTCATCTCCGAAGAGAAATGTGAAAAGTGCGGCGAGCCGATGCTGATCAAGGACGGCCGATTTGGCAAATATCTCGCCTGTTCCGGCTATCCTGCCTGCAAGAATATCCAGCCGCTGGTCAAGCCCAAAAGCACCGGCGTGGTCTGTCCGGAGTGCAAGGAGGGGGAGCTGACGGAGAAAAAATCGCGCTTCGGGAAGCTGTTCTACTCTTGCAACCGCTACCCGCAGTGCAAATTCGCCCTCTGGGATCTCCCCGTGGAAAGTCCCTGTCCGAAATGCGGCTTCCCGCTGCTGGTCAAGAAGATCTATAAGCGCAAGGGTGAATTCTTGAAGTGTCCCAAAGAGGGCTGTGATTACACCAGCGAGTAATCAAAATTATTCGAATTATTAGAGGCACGGGTTCAAGGAGATTTCGGACAAAGGTACGAATTCTCTTTCCTCCCGTGCCTCACTGTATTTAAAGGAACATGCAATGACTGAAAACAGCATTACCATCATCGGCGGAGGCCTTGCCGGATGCGAGGCAGCCTGGCAGGCCGCGCAGCGCGGCATCTCGGTTGTCCTCCACGAAATGAAGCCGCAACGCTTCTCCCCGGCGCACCATCTGCCAGGTCTCGCTGAACTGGTCTGTTCCAATTCCCTGCGCGGCATCTCGTTCGACAACGCCGTGGGGCTGCTCAAAGAGGAGTTGCGCCGCTGCGGTTCCCTGACGATGGATGCTGCCGAAGCGACATCCGTTCCTGCCGGAGGCGCTCTGGCGGTTGATCGCCGGCTGTTCTCCGACTACGTTACCGAAAGGATTGAATCCCATCCACTGATCCGGATCGTACGAAGTGAATCGACCTGCATTCCGGCCGAGGGAACCGTGATCATCGCCTCCGGTCCGCTTACCAGCGACGCTCTGGCTGAGTCACTGGCGGAGCTGACCGGTGACCGGCTCTACTTCTATGACGCCATCGCTCCGATTGTTACCGCCGATTCGCTCGATATGACCAAGGTCTTTGCCGCATCCCGGTACGGCAAGGGGGATGGCGATGACTATCTCAACTGTCCGCTTAACGAGGATGAATACCTCCGGTTTGTCGACGAGCTGCTGCGCGGTGAAAAGGTTCCGGCGCGCGACTTTGAGAAGGCGGTCCATTTCGAAGGGTGTATGCCGGTCGAGGAACTCGCCTCGCGCGGCGTTGAAACGCTTCGTTTCGGGCCGATGAAACCGGTCGGCCTGGTCGATCCGCATACCGGCCGGGAGGCACACGCGGTTATTCAGTTGCGCGCCGAAAACCGGGAGAAAACCATGTATAATCTGGTCGGTTTTCAGACCAAGCTGACCTGGCCGGAACAGCGCCGCATTTTCCGGTTGATTCCGGGGCTCGGGGATGTCGAGTTTGTCCGTCTTGGCTCGATGCACCGTAATACGTTTGTCAACTCACCGGCGCTGTTGGAAGCAACGCAGCAGTTGAAGGGCGCTCCGCGAATTTTCTTTGCCGGACAGATCACCGGGGTCGAAGGATATGTCGAGTCGGCAGCCAGCGGCTTGCTGGCCGGCATCGCCGCCGCCCGGTTTGTCCAGGAGCTTCCGCTTCCTGTACCTCCGCCTGAAACCGCCCTGGGAGCCCTGATGCGGCACATCACCAATGCCGATGCCAAACATTTTCAGCCGATGAATGTGAACTACGGGCTCTTCCCCGAGCTGCCGGGCAGGGTCAAGAAGAAGGAACGACGCCAGAAGCTGGCGGAGCGCGCACTGGATACGCTGGAAATCTGGAGAGCGGGCGTAATCGGAAATTCGACAAACGAAGAAGATCAAAAGCTTTCTTGATTAAATTGCTTGATAATCTTCGGGCTGTTTGTTTACTATGTAACAAATAGCCGGTTTTCTTGCTCTCCCGGTTTCTAAAAGGACTTGTTTAAATGGCTAAAGAAAATATCGATCCTCTCAAACGGGTTGAAGATCAGCTGAAAAAATGCGTCAAATGCGGTGCCTGCCGTACCAATTGCCCCGCCTTCGCCACATTTCAGCGAGAACCGGCGGTGGCTCGCGGTAAGGTGGCGGTGGCCCAGCATATTCTGGCTGATGATATAGATCTGGATGCCCAAACCTATCAGGCGATGTCCAAATGCCTGCTCTGCGGCAGCTGTGTAGAAAAATGTCCCAACGATGTGCCGACCGATGAGATCGTAATCGCCGCCCGTGAATCGCTGGCTCAGAAACGTGGTCTGACAACATTTCATGCCGCTGTAGGCCAGGTGATCAAGAACAGGAGCCGCATGAAGATGGGGGCCAAAATGGCCTCGATATTAGGCCCGCTGTTCTTCAAAAAGGTCCCCGAAACATCCGGTCTCCGCCTCCGTTTCCCGGCGCCATTCGTCGGCAATAAGCGCTATGTCCCTGAAATTGCCAAAAACAGTTTTATCGAGCGGCATCCTGAAGTTATCCCTGGAGAGCCGGGCAAGCCGCACATCGCTTTTTTTGTCGGTTGTATGACCAATTTTGTCTATACCGATGTCGGTGAGGCCGCTCTGGCCCTGTTCCGACACCTCGGCTGTACGATCATCATTCCCAAAGGGCAGCAGTGCTGCGGCCTGCCGGGGATGTCGGGCGGTGATCTCGGAACGGTGCGTGATCTGGCAGAACGGAATCTGGCCGAATTCGAAAAATATGACGTGGATTATGTCATGAGCGCCTGCGCCACCTGTGGCGGCGCCCTGCATCGTCTGTACCCGCTGGTAGTGGGAAAACGCAACCCCGAGCTTCGGGAGCGGCTGGACGCCCTGGCAAAAAAGACTGTTGATGCCTCTCAGCTTCTGCGACAGCTGGGACTCGACCCGACCGAAACCGGAGCAGGCGAAGCGCTGGATGTCACCTATCACGACCCGTGTCATCTCCGGACGCGCGGCGTGACAAAACAGCCGCGCGACCTGTTGAAAGCGACTCCGGGAGTGGAACTTGTTGAAATGGAAGGGGCCGACAAATGTTGCGGTCTGGGAGGGACCTTCAATGTCTATCACTATGACTCGTCCATGAACATCAATGACAGCAAGAGTGAAGCAATCATCGCCACAAAAGCCCGGGCCGTTGCAACCGGTTGCCCCGGCTGCATGATGCAGCTTTCGGATGGGCTCAAGCAGCACGGCTCGAATGTTGAAGTGGTGCATACGTTGCAACTGCTGGCGCGCCGGCTCAAAAGGTGACTGGATTTATTTTACCAGTAGTAAACTTTTTTTATCCACGCTGTTGTTTTTTCGTTTGAACTGAAGGAATTTTATTGACATTGTAAAGCAAATTGTATACAAACCCCGCACAGAAACTGAGTTTTACTTTTGTTGTCAGGGGTTTGAATGCGAGAATTCAATATCGGGGCTAAAATCAAGAAACTCCGACTTTCAAAAAAACTGACCCTCCAGGCTGTCGCCAAGGAGACCGGGTTTTCTCCCGCCCTCATTTCCCAGATCGAAAATAATAATGTTTCACCTCCGATTGCCACACTTTCCAGAATTGCAAAATTCTTCGATGTAAAAATCGGCATCTTCTTTACAGAAGACGAAGAAGAGTGCCGCTACGAAGTCGTCCGCGCTCATGAGCGCAAGACGATCCCCCGCGTTATATCCAAGGCCGGTACCAGTCAGGGCTATTCCTACGAATCACTTTCGTTTCACAAACAAAACAAGAAGATGGAACCATTCCTGCTCTCCATCACCGAAAAAGCGCTGGAAGAGAACACCTACAGCCACGATGGTGAAGAGTTCCTCTTTATCATGAAGGGGGCTGCGGAACTGGTGCTCGACGAAAAGCGCATTATTCTGGAAGAAGGCGACTGCGTTTATTTTGATTCGTCTTTAAAACACCGTCTGCTTTCAAAAGATGGCAATGAAGTCAAGGTGCTGGCCGTCGTCACACGATAACTCCGGTAAACACACGTATCCTGATTAACAAGGAAGTCTCAATACCAACACAGGTCGTTGATATACATTAAACTGGAAGGATGGCGAAGATGTCAAAAACCGCAATAAAACCATCGCTGAAAAACCCGTTCGCGCCTGCTGAAACTCTCGAATTCACTATTCCTGGTGAAATTCCGGGAAAAAAGGGGGGCTACGAAGAGGCCATGAAGGAAGGCCACGACCTGATCCAGCGCCCCGTCAAGTCGGTCAGCATCGCCCAGATTGAAAAACAGCATTTCAAAAAACGAATGACCGTATGGGAACGTATCCGGGTTTTAACGGAAAATGAACCGAATGTCCTGTTCCAGAACTGGGGCAAAAACCTGGACGGCGCTTCTCTGGTGACAGGTATTCTTAATATCAACGGGCGCGATGTCGCGGTCTATGGCCATGATTTCACGGTTCGGGCCGGTTCTATCGATGCTACCAACGGCAGAAAACTGGCCCTGCTGTTCCAGATGGCCGGCGAGAAGGGCATTCCGCTGATCGGCATGAACGACTCTGCCGGTGCTTTTGTGCCTGCCGGTGTGGGTGGTCTTGACGGCTATGCCGAGGCCTTTACGGCGCTCCGTAAAATAAGCGGCGTTGTCCCCTCCATTATGTGCATGTTCGGCTTCAATGCCGGTGGGGGCAGCTATCTTCCCCGTCAGGGCAGCTTCCTGATCCAGCCTCAGGACACTTTTTTCGGTTTGACCGGGCCCGGGGTGGTCAAGTCGGTTCTGGGTGAAGACGTGACCCCTGAAGATCTGGGCGGCCCCAAGGTGCATGGGCAATCCGGGGTTGCCGACATGACCGTCGAGGACGAAGTGGATGCCCTCCGTACGGCATTGCAACTGCTGTCCTATCTCCCCGACAACAACAGTGTCATGTCCCGTTTCAGGGAAACCAGCGATCCGCTGGATCGCAAAACCTGGGAGATCAACACCCTGTTGAAAAAAGCCTTCAACTCTCCCACCGGCTTTAATACTCCATTTGATGTCTCCATCATGATCCAGCAGATCTGCGACCATGGCGACTACTTTGAACTTCAGCGTGATCGGGCCCGCGAGGCCGTTACCGCCTTGGGCCGTCTCGGGGGCAATGTCGTCGGTTTCGTCGCCAACAACAGTGCCGTTGCTTCAGGTCAGATTACGGTGGATTCCGCCTACAAGATTGCCCGCTTCAACCGGTTCTGCAATATCTACAACATCCCGATGATCTTCATGGAAGATACCACCGGTTTCCTGCCGGGACGAGAGCAGGAAGGGCGCGGCATTGTTCAGGCGGGTCGAGCCATGCTGGATTCTATCGTAGATATCAGAACGCCGCGTATTTTGCTGATCATCCGCAACGCCTACGGCGGGGCCTATGCCTCGTATAACAACTACCCCACCGGCGCCGACCTGGTGTTGGCGCTTCCTACCACCCGCCTGGCGGTAATGGGCCCAGCCGGCAAGGAGTTCGTCTACAAGGACGAAGTGCGCAAGATGCGTGCTGGCGCTGCCGACCGGATAAAACATGGCATACAGGAACGTGTCGCTGCAGGGATGTCGCCAGGAGAGGCCAAGATGGATGCCGAAAAGGATGCTGCCGATTGGCTGAAAATAGAGGACGCCGCCTTGAACCAGCGCTATGAAAAAGAACTTATGAACCCGAAAGAGGGTCTGGCCCTGGGGTCCATCTCCTCCCTTGTCATGCCCACCGATCTGCGCAAAGTGCTGGGAGAGAACATGAATTTCTTCCTGCGTCATTACAAACCAGGACCGATGCAGGCCGTGCAGCGCGAGTTCCATTAATTTCATTCATTCCAGATTGGAGATAAAGAACCATGCCACAGACCGACTACTACAAGTACAACCCCTTGGTCCACCGGACCCGCAAATTGAGCAAGTCTTCATCCGAGTGGGTGCGTTCATTTTCCTGTGAAGATCTCAAGCCGCTTATCGTTTGTCGTGGCCCGATCCGCAAGGAGGCTATGGATGTCTATGATGAGATGGGGATTACCCACTTCGGCATCCTGCTTTCCGAGAAAGATTCGATCATCTACCCGAATGCACTGGCTCCGGAATTGCGCCAACTGACGGATTCCCGCCGGGTACACCGGGTGCCCGACTATAGCGGTGCCAGCAAGGAAGAACGTGTCGAGCGCATTAACCAGATCATCCGGATGGCGATTGATAACGGCTACGACTCTATCTTCGCCGGGTACGGTTTCATGGCCGAGGATGAAGAGTTTGTCGCTGCGATAGAAAAGGCAGGGCTTAAGTTCATTGGGCCTTGTGCCGCCACTCAGGCGCGGGCAGGCAAAAAAGATGAAGCAAAACGTACGGCATTGCAGGTTAATGTCAGTGTAACTCCTGGTGTCAACAATGTAACCGCCCTGACACTGCTCAAAAAATATCCTACCCGCGAAAAACTGCTCAAGCTGGTCGAAGTCGAAGGGCTGGCCTGCGATAAAAAGGTTCTGGCTGACAAGAAGCTTGCCGATGAGGTTTTGGCCGATCATATCCTGATGGCCTCTTATGCCAAGGGAATCGACCTGTTTTCCATTGAGGAGCTCTGTGCCCAGGTACAGGCTGAAGCAGCGGGACTGTTTAGGAAATACCCCCAGAGCCGTTTCCGGATCAAGGCAATCGGCGGAGGGGGCGGCAAGGGGCAGCGTATTCTGGGGGCCTCACTGCTGGCGCTGAAAAAAGCCGACGAAAAGGCGATTGCCAAGGCGGCTGCAGAAGCTCCGGCCATGGTGCGAGAAGTACTGAACGAGGTCAAGGCCAACGGTGTCGGCGATAATAAAAACGTCCTGATCGAGCTGAACATCGAGCAGACACGCCACAACGAGATTCAGTTGCTGGGCAACGGCGACTGGTGCATCTCTCTGGGTGGTCGCGACTGCTCCCTGCAGATGCACGAGCAGAAACTCCTGGAGGTGTCCGTTACCCAGGAAGGTTTGCTGGCTGCTATTCTAAAGGCCAAGGCCGCCGGCCGCAAGGCTGAAGTCAAGGCGCTCGAAAGCGATCTGAAGGTGCTCGAACGGATGGAAGAGGAGTCTGCCCGTTTTGGCCAGGCCGTTGGACTTGACTCCGCCTCCACGTTCGAGTGTATCGTCGACCGGGATCGCCACTTCTTCATGGAAGTAAACACCCGCATCCAGGTTGAACACCGCGTCACCGAGCTCTGCTACAGTCTGAAATTCACCAACCCAAAGGATAAGAAAGATTTCTTCATAGTTGAATCCCTGGTAGAGGCGATGGCTCTGCTGGCACAGCACAAGGAACGTCTCCCCAAGCCTGAGCGTATCGTCCGCTTCAACGCTTCAGCCGAGGCTCGTCTGAATGCAACCGATGCTTCCTTGTCGCCACATGCCGGCGGTATGATCCGCTATTGGTCGAAACCGATCAAAGGCGAGATTAGAGATGACCAGGGCATCAGCATGCTCAACCCGGATACAGGCATCTTCATGAAATATAAAGTTGCCGGTGCCTACGATTCCAATATTGCCCTGCTCCTCACCAAGGGCGATGATCGCCAGGCCAGTTACGAGCGCCTCTCTGACGTGTTGTGCAGCACCACGCTGCGCGGCAGTGCTTTGGCTACAAATCTTGAATTTCATTATGGACTGGTCAACTGGTTCCTGGGCAGGAATGTCATGGCCAAGCCGACGACACGCTTTGTGGTTCCGTATCTGGCACTGGTCGGTACCCTCAAGGAGGAGGCCAACAAGCTTGATGTTGTGTATGCCTTCTTCCAGATGAAGAAGCACTATGCCAAGCATGTGGCTGAGCAGTTTGCCGATCAGCCGGACGTCTGTGCCAAAGAGCTGAAGAATATGTCCTCCCTGCTTGATCGCAAGGGAACTCTGATCACTCGCCCGATGGAGCGCCTCCTTGAGGATCCGCATCTCCTCTCGGGATGGCTGAGCATGAACACGAAGAACTTCCGTATCGAAAAGGGCAAGGTTGTCTGGTTGAGGAACCCTCTCGGGGTTCTCAACGAAACCTACGAATACCTGCATATGAATTATCGCCCGCACAAACCGGCTGCGGAAATTATCTGGGATCATGATAACGAGCTGTTACAACAGTCGCTGCACTTCTATCGAACCCTGCGTGAAAAACTCGGGCTGGAGCGTGACGAGTATTTCAAGCTCAATGAACTGGTCAAGAAGGAAAAACCCCAGGCCGGCTTTGATACGGAAACCTGGGAGCAGATCCGTTCCGCCCACTTTGGCTATGAGGCCGGGCTTGAGCTGTTGGGTATGTTGTTCCTGATTGGCGAAAACACTAAATTCTGGGATATGAAGGTTCTGGATGACCTGGAGGTGGTGATCCCCGATTACCTGACCGATCTCGACCTGCAGGCCCGGATGAAAAAGATCCTGGTGCCACCGCCGGCCACCAAGGCGGACGAAATCGTGTCAGCGTGCGGAGGGATGTATTACGGGCAGGAGGGACCAGGTCTGCCTAAGTTCGTGAGCGAGGGGATGCATTTCGAGAAGGATCAGCCTCTCTATATCATCGAAGTCATGAAGATGTTCAACACCATCCGGGCACCCTTCTCCGGGACCATCGACAAGATCATCATGGAAGGTGGCGATGGAACCATCGTTCAGAAGGGACAGCCTCTGTTCAAGATCACTCCGGATGAAAAATTTGTCGAAGTTGATCTGAAGTCGGTTGAAAAAGAAAAACGTGAGCGGACTTCAGGATATCTGAAGGCTGTGCTGCATAACGCGTTATAGCAGCGAAGAGGATGTGACGATTATATAAAAACCAGGGTGGGGAGTATAACTTCTCCCCTGGTCTTTTTTTTGAAAACAATTTGCATAAGGGGTCACGTATGAGCATCAAAGGTAGCAAGCAAAAATGGAATGAAAAGGTTGCCAAAGGAATCGCCAAGTCGCCAGAGCGGTCGGAAAAGTTCCTGACGACCTCCAACATCGAGCTGGAGCGCTGCTTCACCCCCGGCTTCGACTACCCCGGCTATGAAGAACAGTTGGGCCTTCCGGGAGAGTACCCCTACACACGCGGCGTGCAGCCGACCATGTACCGCGGCCGCTTCTGGACCATGCGCCAGTATGCCGGCTTCGGGACCGCCAAAGAATCGAACGAACGCTACAAATACCTCCTCTCCGCCGGTCAGACCGGACTCTCGATCGCCTTTGACCTGCCGACGCAGATGGGATATGACTCCGACGCCGGCATGAGTCTCGGCGAAGTCGGGAAAGTCGGCGTGGCGATCGATTCGCTGGCTGACATGGAGATCCTCTTCGACGGCATCCCGCTCGACAGGGTCTCCACCTCGATGACGATCAACTCCACCGCCGCCATCCTGCTCTGCATGTACATCGCGGTTGCCGAGAAACAGGGGGTCTCGGCAGACAAGATCTCCGGCACCATTCAGAACGACATATTGAAAGAATACATGGCGCGCGGTACGTATATATATCCTCCGAAAGAGTCGATGAGGATCATCACCGATATTTTTGCCTACTGCAAAGACAACGTCCCGAAGTGGAATACCATCTCGATTTCCGGCTACCATATCCGCGAGGCCGGTTCCAGCGCCGTGCAGGAAGTCGCCTTCACTCTGGCCGACGGGATCGCCTACGTCGAAGCCGCGATCAAGGCGGGCCTGGAAGTGGACGAATTTGCCCCTCGCCTCGCCTTCTTCTTCAACGCCCACAACAACCTCTTCGAAGAGGTCGCCAAGTTCCGCGCCGCCCGCCGGATCTGGGGAAAAATCATGAAGGAGCGCTTCGGTGCCAAGGATCCGAAGTCACAGATGCTCCGGTTCCACACCCAGACCGCCGGCTGCACCCTCACCGCCCAGCAGCCTGACAACAACATCATGCGCGTCACCATCCAGGCCCTGGCTGCAGTACTGGGGGGAACACAGTCGCTGCACACCAACTCCCGCGACGAAGCGCTAGCGCTGCCGACCGAGGATTCCGTCAGGATCGCCCTCCGCACCCAGCAGGTCATCGCCTATGAATCGGGCGCTGCCGACAGCATCGACCCGCTGGCCGGCTCGTTCCTGGTGGAATCGCTGACAGACCAGATCGAAAAGGCTGCCCTGTCATATATCGAGAAGATCGACAAGCTGGGAGGGGCCGTCGAAGCCATTTCGCGCGGCTTCCAGCAGAAGGAGATCCAGGATTCAGCCTATGCATATCAGAAGTCGATCGAAAAGGATGAGCTGATCATCGTCGGTGTCAACAAGTTCACCGTCCAGGAGCCGCCCCCCTCCGGTCTGCTCAAGGTCAAGGAAGAGGTCGAGATCTCCCAGAAGCGATCCCTTGCCATCATGAAGGAGGGGAGGGATAACAAAGCGGTAACTGCGGCGCTGTCACAGCTGGCAACAGCAGCCAAGAGCACGGAGAACCTGATGCCGCACATTCTGGCCGCGGTCAAGACCTACGCCACGCTGGGCGAGATCGCCGATGTGTTCCGCGAAGTGTTCGGCAAGCATACCGAGACGGTCGTGCTGTAATTGTTTCATAGAAATTACAGGTTCGTAACCTGATATTAATAATACAAGTGTATTAAGAAGGAATTTTGATGCTTAAAAAAATCAATCATATCGGCATCGCCGTTAAATCGCTTGACGACACCATCCCGTTCTATCGCGACAACCTGGGAATGGCCTTTGCCGGCATCGAGGAAGTTGCCGAGCAGAAAGTCCGGGTCGCAATGCTGCAAATCGGTGAATCCAAGATAGAATTGCTGGAGCCGACCTGTGAAGAGAGTCCGGTTGCCAAATTCATCGAGAAAAACGGTTCGGGGATTCACCATATTGCGTACGAGGTTGATGATATCGAGTCTTCAATCGCTAAACTGCTCGCCGACGGTGCCCGCATGATAGACGAGAAACCGCGCAACGGTGCTCATGGCACCCGTATTGCCTTTGTTCACCCAAAGAGCAGTAGCGGCGTACTTACGGAGTTGTGTCAGGCGGGACACTAGCTGTCAGATCATCGTGCAACTAACGCATTGTTCTGTTTTTACAGATGGTTAGAGGGTTAATGTGAATTTTATGTTGACATCCGTTTGATTTGTTGTATATTCCCCCCATTCAAATAGAACGATGCCTGAAACAAACGAACCGAAAAAGTAGCTAACCGATTATAAACACTGAGAACCAGCAACTGCTGGCAGCGACGACCGGGAGCGAAACATACTGTGAACGTTTCAGAAAAAATAAGTATATTTGTTACATACTCTACCTTTAAGTATTCGCTTCCGAGCCGGATGCTTAAAGGTATTTGTGTTTAAGGAGCCTTATGATTTAGGTGGCAATGTTGTTAGAAAGGTTCAGGCCAAATTTACTACGAAAGGTGGTGAGCAACGGCATCTTACTAATCCGACAGTACGTTAACCGCAGTTGTACTAGCAACTATTATAAAAATGGGAGGAACACACATGAATTTCAAAAAAGCAGCAACAATCGCAGCAGCAGCAGGTGCATTGGCCGCGATCTCCGTACCGGCGATGGCATTTGAGAATGAGTTCCACGGCATGTACCGCCTGCGTGCAATGATGACCAATTTTGAGAACGCCAACGCTGGCGTAGTGCTGGCCAAAGATGCTCCTGCTACTACCGTTTTTGAGCAGCGTGCCCGTATTCAGTACATCGCAAAAGCCAGTGATGATCTGAAGCTGGTTACCCACTTCGAAATCGACTCAAGCTGGGGCGATACAGCCTATAACAATGGCCGCGGCTTCGGCGGTGCCATGGGCGCAGACACAGTCAACCTCGAAACAAAAAACGTGTATCTTGATTACAACTGTCCCCTGACCGGTGCGAATTTCAAGGTCGGTATTCAGCCTCAAGTTGATGCCTACAAGGGTATATTCTTCAATGATGACGTTGCAGGTGTCTTCGCCTCCAAAAAAATTGCAGGAGTGACCGGTACAGTCGGTTTCGCCCGTTTGCAGGATTATAACCGTACAACGTCTGCCCCTACAACTGCCGGCGGAATCGCATTCGAGACTGCCAATCCGACAGGCAAGAATACCCTCGACCTCTTCCTTCTTGATGGCAAGTTCGCTGTCAACAAGGACCTGACAGTGGGCGGAGCCTATTATCTGGTTAAAAACAACCCCGTTGGTGTCAAATACAAGGATACGCTGGACGTCCACACGGTCGGCGCCAATGCCGCTGCAAAATTCGGGATGATCAGCGCCGATGCCTTCCTTGCCTATCAGGGCGGCTCTGAATTAGCTGTTTCTGGTAGAGATCTGTCCGCGTTTGCCGCTCAAGCTGCAGTAAAAGCCAATCTCGACAAATTAGGCACGGTTCGCGGTAACGTTCTGTATGCATCCGGCGGTAAAGCTACCGACAGCAAAGCCAAAGCATGGCAGAGCCTGACTAGTGGAGATACGCTGGCGACATCTTCGAACACCTACTATGACTCCAAGATGGTTCTCCTTATGAGAAATGTTGTTAACATGGATTCCGATAAGGCGCTGGTTCAGACAATCAATAATGGCAATAGAGGCGTAACCCTTGTGACCGTCGGCTACGATGCTGCAATCACCGACAAACTGGGGGCTTCGGCCAACATCGGCTATGCTATGGCCAGCCAAAAACAGGCAACTGACAAATCCGCTGCACTCGGCACCGAGATCAACGCACAGCTCGACTACAAAGTGTACAGCAACCTGACTGCCAGCCTGACAGGAGCTTACGTTATCCTGGGCGATGGTAAAAAATATGCAACTTCTGCATCTACTGTGAAGTTGGATGATCCTTACCTGACCTCTGTAATGTTTAATTATGCGTTCTAGCTTTTAGCTTTAACGTGCGTATCCGAAGGGCGGGAGAAATCCCGCCCTTTTTTTTGACCTTCAGACGAGTTTGTGCAATTATCTCTCAGCTGAAATTGAAGCGGAGGAAAAATGACTAATTTGATCGTAATGCTGGCCGTACTGCTGGTTCCGTTGAGTGCTGTTTCTTCCTTTGCTGCCCAAGTGCGGGTATTTGTGGCTGATATGAACGCAACAGGCGTAAAGAATCGGGATGAGATGAAGGTGACGCTGCAGACACTGCTGGCATCGCGCTTGAATGGCGACAGGATCGTAACTGTAGGAAGTGCGGCCGAGGCCGATGCCGTGGTGAGCGGCTCATATGTCACCATCGGGAAGGTCTTCAGCATTGATACCATTGCCAAAACCCCAGCAGGAAAAACACTCACCCGGGCATTTGTGCAGGGTGAAACACAAGATGAATTGATTCCGGCCGTGGGCAAGTTGGCTGACAAGCTCTCCTCCGAGTTACTTAAACTTCATTTCGGAGACAACGCTGCCGTCAGCGCCGTTCCGGTCCCGGCTCCAGTTACTGCTGCCACGCCGGTTGGAAGTTTCCATGAGCCGCCGTTGCAACAGGCACCCACCGGCGAATTCATCAAGCCACGTGAACAGGAAAAGGGTTCAGTTGCCGGTTGGCAGAGCAAACGCCTGGAAGGTGCAGCTAACCTGATAGCGAGCGGATTGACTTTGCAGGGCGGCACTCGCGAAATCTTTCTGGCAGGTGATCACCGGCTTTCCTATTACCGCCAGGGCGGCGACATGACACTGGTTGCCGAAGCAGAGTTCAGTCCAGCAGATAAAATCATTTCTTTGGATACGATTGCTGCCGGTGATGCCGGCCTTGACATCTATGTCACCATCATCCGTGCTGGCGAACTGGCATCACAGGTTTGGCAGGTCAAGGGCGACAAACTGGCGCTGGTCGCGAAGAATCTGCCCTACTACTTTCGCTGTATAAGCCTGTCAGATGGAGCAAAGAAACTTTACGCCCAGACCATGGGGAGAGGCGATGATTTCTATGGTGATGTCGCCGAGGCGACCCGGAGCGGATCAGTCATCACTCTTAAGAACCCTCTTAAGATACCCCGTTCCGGCTCCTTATACAGCTTTAACCAGTTCCGTGACCGCGATGGCAAGACCATGACGGTGGTACTTAATCCTGACGGATACCTGATCGTCTATGACCAGCAGTTGAAAGAACTCTGGCGCAGCAACGACAAGTTTGGCGGCTCCGAATTGTTCTTCCAGAAAGAAGATGATAACAATTTGCGAGTGGCCGGAGATAAGTATCGTTGGGTATTCATGAATCAGCGCATCCAGGTTTCATCCAAGGACGAGATCCTGGTGGGTAAAAACGAAGGATTCTGGGTACTCGGGAACTCCCGTTCTTACAAGCGTGGCGCTGTCTACTGTCTGGTCTGGAGCGGATCGAGCCTGGAGGAAAGATGGCGAACGCGCGAAACCCAGAATTATATGTCCGATTATAACTTTGACGAGGCGCGCAACGAACTGATTATCCTGCAAATAGTACAGCGTCCCGGGTTTCTCACACGTGGGGCATCATCAGTTTCGATTAAAAGAGTTGAGTAGATTATTGGGCGAATGGCAGGTTGAATGGCGTTGGAAACGAGAGTGGTGCTCCCCATATTCGTTCTATTGACTGGCTTTTATGTGTGTATTCGAAGGGCGGGAGAAATTCCGCCATTTTTTATAACCTAGGGGGGCGATAATAGCCTGATAAATCGTCCCTGAAAAGTTTAACTGACAGATATGACTGGTAACCCCGTCGCGACCATCAAATGATAATGAAAATCATTTGCAATTGCCGGAAAAGTTTGCTACCGTAACTGCAGTAGTAAACAAGAAAAATTTAGGAGGTCGGTCATGAGATGCATAATCAAGAGACTTACTCTGTTGGCTGCAGCACTTATGCTGATGGCAATGCCGGTTCTTGCAGCAGAGGGTACAATAGAAAAAACGAGTGATCAGTGGCAACAGGGCGGAAAAGATGAGTGCCTGCTCGTAGCGAAAAACTGCCAGGCAGATACAAGTCAGGAGAGAATTGACAGGATCAATAAGGAAATCGGACGAGGAACGGACGTTTACACTAATGACGAGTTACAACAGCTTCAAAGACAGTTGGAATTTGAAATCAAAAATTTGGAAGGGATTAATATGGGTGGCTGATACAGCCTGCTAAGCAGGTCCGGTGTAAAGTAAATGGGGTTGCATGGTTATGCTGTGCAACCCTTTTCATTTTGATATCGAGTTAGCCTTGCCCCCGACCCCGCTTTTTTATGGCTTTCCTTTGACGATTACAGAGAGCTGTGCTACATTCTCGCCACGAAAAATCGGGAGGAGTCTATCCAGATGAGATATCAGAAACGTCCACTGAAAAGAGCGTAAATCCCTTGAAACCACAATCCAAAATCATCTGCATCGCCAATCAGAAAGGCGGAGTCGGCAAGACGACCACCGCCGTCAATCTTGCCGCATCTCTGGCCGCTACAGAGCGCCCGACTTTGTTGGTAGATATCGATCCGCAGGGAAATGCGACCAGCGGAGTCGGCGTTGATAAAACATCGCTGAAGCACACCGTGTATGATGCCCTGATAAATGAAGCTGATCCATGCGGGCTGGTCGTCGATACGGGCCACCCTTTTCTGCATATCATACCTTCAAACTCCGACCTTGCAGGCGCTGAACTGGAGCTGGCCACCGAAATCGGGCGTGAGCATAAACTGAAGTTTGTTCTGGCTGCGCTGGCGGAAAAATACCGCTACATTATTATCGATTGTCCCCCGTCGCTCAGTCTTCTGACCATTAATGCCATGACCGCAGCCCATTCGGTGCTGATACCACTCCAGTGCGAATTCTACGCCATGGAGGGCTTTTCACAGATACTGCATACCATCAAGCTGATTCAGAAGATGGTTAATCCGCAATTGACGATTGAGGGGATTCTGCTGACCATGTACGATGCGCGCGGCAATCTCAGCAAGGATGTGGCTGAAGAGATTCGTTCGCATTTCCGTGATCAGGTGTTTGAGGCGGTCATCCCCCGCAATGTGCGTCTGGCGGAAGCGCCCAGCCACGGCAAGCCTATTATTTATTATGACATCACTTCACGCGGCGCAGCCAGCTATCTGCAGCTGGCACGCGAGATCATCCAGAGGGAGAAAATACATGGCTAGAATAGGCGGCCTCGGCAAAGGGATGGCTGCGCTGTTGCAGGTAACGGAAACGGTCGATGAGTCAAAAAACTACTTTATCTGCCCGATTGAAAAGATCCGTCCCAATCGCAACCAGCCACGCAAGCATTTTGCGCCTGATAAGTTAGAGGAGCTGGCGGCCTCAATTCGTGAACAAGGGATTATCCAGCCTCTGGTTGTCACCCGAAAGGATGATTACTATGAGATCATTGCCGGCGAACGCCGCTGGAGAGCGGCTCAGAAAGCCGGACTGCACGAAATTCCGGTTGTCATCCGCGAGGCAACTCCGGACGCCGTCATGGAGCTTGCCCTGATCGAGAATATCCAGCGGCAGGACTTGAACGCTATCGAAGAAGCGCAGGCCTATCGTTCGCTTGTGGAGAATTACAGCATATCTCAGGAAGATGTGGCCCGCAGGGTCGGCAAGAACAGAACAACTGTTACGAATGCCCTTCGGCTGCTCAAGCTGCCTGAAGATATACAGCGGGATATTATTGAGGAACGGCTCAGCATGGGGCACGCCCGTGCCTTGTTGTCACTTGAAAGCAATGAGCTGATTGAAAAGGCGCGACACGAAATAGTGCATCGTCAGCTTAGCGTTAGAGCCGCTGAAGAACTCGTGCGAAGACTGAAAATCAATCCGCATCCGGTGCCGGTCAAGCGCTTGCAGCAGCCGGACCTGTTGATGTCGTCTCTTGAAGAACAGCTTCAGAAGCGATTCCAGTCGAGGGTTGCAATACGCAAGGTTGGAACCAGAGGTGGCCGGCTGGAAATCCATTTCAGCGATTCGGACGAATTGACCCGCATTATCGACCTGCTGGACATTTGAGACTTTATAAACAGCAGGTCTCCAGTTAATTGTCTTGACAGCAGTTCGAATTATATGATAGCTAGTCTGCTGTTTTTCACCCGTATCTGGGATACAGTATACAACTCAGCATACCTGCAAGGGGTAGGTCGTGATTGAATTAAATTTGTCATTCGTAATCCAGCTGATCAATTTCGGCATCCTCGTCCTCGTTCTCAACGTCTTTCTCTATAAGCCGATCCGCAAGGTCCTGGCCGACCGCCGTCAGGTTATCGACTCGTCCCGGGAGAAGACCGTTTCGGTCGATGCGGAAGTGCAGAGCAAGATGGCTCAGTATGAAGCTCGCCTGCATGCTGCCAAGGCGGAAGCCGGAGCCCGTCGTGCCGAAGCTCTGAAGCTTGCCCAGGCTGAGGAGGCGGCAGTGCTTGAGAAAGCCCGCAAGCAGGCTGCAGAATCACTCGCTTCGATCCGGGAAAAAGTTGCCAAGGAAGCTGGCGAAGCACGAGAGCTGCTGAAGAAGCAAGCCGAGGTTCTGTCCGGTGATATCTGTGAGAAAATCCTCGGGAGGAGCCTGTAGTTATGAAGATGGTGTCCGATCGTTCCAAGAAAATTATTATCACGCTGGCATATATTTCCGCCATCGTACTGTTGGCGTCTGCAGGTTTTGCTTCCGAGGGTGGTGAAGGTGCTCATCATGCCGACCATGCAGCCGGGCAGATGAAAGATTTCGGCTGGCGCGTACTCAATTTTGCCGTTCTTGTCGGCATTATCGTCTGGGCACTCAAAAAGGCTGATGTCATGGGTTCGCTGGCTGCCCGACAGGTCGATATCGAGAAGAGTCTGAAAGATGCGGAAGCTGCCCGTGATGCTGCAGAAGCAAAGCTGCGCGAATACAGTGTCAAGCTTGATCAGGCCGCAAAAGAGATTGATGAGCTCCACGCTGCAATCATCCGTGAAGGTGAGCAGGAAAAGGCGCGTATTGTGGCCGAAGCACATAGCGCTGCGGAAAAAATAGTGGCCCAGGCCGCGCTGTCGGCTGAACAGGAGACTATAAAGGCCCGGAACGAGCTGCGCGTTGAAGCGGCACGGCTTGCCGTTGAACTTGCAACGGGCAAGTTGACCGGTGCAATTCAGAAGAATGACCATGACCGATTTGTCGGCGAATATCTTGACAAGGTGGTACAGATCCAGTGATCAATAACGCGATTGCGAGACGATACGCTAAAGCGCTTGTACAGCTTGGCTCGGAAGGTGCTTTGATAGAACGCTTCCGTAATGAACTTTCTGCCGTTGCCGGGCTCTTTCAGGCTAATGGTGAGTTGCGTTCGGTATTTGCTGATCCGGCTCTGACGCTTGATCAAAAGAAATCGATCATGAAAGAGCTGGTGGGGAAGGTCGCCTGCTCCGAGCTGGTGGGGAATTTTCTGTTTCTTTTGGTGGATAAGAATCGCGTTGCATTCCTTGGCGATATTGTTCAGACCTACGAAAAGCTTGCCGATGAATTTACCGGCGTTATTCGTCCGGTTATCAAAACGGCCTTTCCGTTGGATGCCGCTCAGGTGAACTCAATTCAGAGCGCTATGGAGAAAAAAACCGGCAAGAAGGTTGTGCCTCGGATGGTTGTCGATCAGTCGCTGCTCGGTGGTGTGGTTACTCAGATAGGTGATATTGCCTATGATAATAGTATCAAGACGCAGCTTAAACAGATTAAAGATATATTACAGAAGGGGTAGGAGCATCCATGGAAATCAGAGCCGAAGAGATCAGCGAGATCATCAGAAAGCAAATCAAGGAGTATGGCAAGGAAGTTGAAGTGTCGGAAACCGGCACGATCATTTCCATCGGTGACGGTATTGCCCGTATTCACGGCCTGGCTGGCGCCATGGCTGGTGAGCTGCTGGAATTCCCCGGCGGCGTATCCGGCATGGTTCTCAACCTGGAAGAAGACAATGTCGGCGCCGCCATTCTCGGTGAATTCTCCGAGATCAAGGAAGGGGACACCGTCAAGCGTACCGGCCGTATTACCGAGGTTCCGGTAGGCGATGCCCTGATCGGTCGCGTTGTTAACGCAATCGGACAGCCTATAGACGGCAAGGGCGCCATCAATACCAGCAGCTTCAGCAAGGTTGAGATCAAGGCTCCCGGAATTGTTGCCGGTAAATCCGTTCATCAGCCGATGGCCACCGGCCTCAAGGCGATCGACTCCATGGTTCCGATCGGCCGCGGTCAGCGCGAGCTGATCATCGGCGACCGCCAGACCGGCAAGACCGCTGTCGCTATCGACACCATTATTAACCAGAAGGGTGGCGATGTTGTCTGTATCTATGTCGCCATCGGCCAGAAGCGTTCCACTGTTGCTCAGGTTGTTTCCAAGCTGACCGAGCACGGCGCCATGGATTACACCATCGTAGTTGCCGCAACAGCTTCCGAGTCGGCACCGCTGCAGTTCATTGCACCGTATACCGGCGTTACCATGGGTGAGTTCTTCCGCGACAACGGCAAACATGCCCTGATCATCTATGATGACCTTTCCAAGCAGGCTGTCGCCTATCGTCAGCTCTCCCTGCTGCTGCGCCGCCCGCCAGGACGTGAAGCGTATCCGGGCGATGTTTTCTATCTTCACAGCCGTCTGCTGGAGCGTGCCTGCAAGCTTTCCGATGCCTGCGGCGCCGGTTCACTGACCGCACTGCCGATCATCGAGACTCAGGCCGGTGACGTGTCCGCCTATATTCCAACCAACGTTATCTCCATTACCGACGGACAGATTTATCTTGAGTCAGACCTGTTCTTCTCCGGCGTACGTCCGGCGATCAACGTCGGTCTCTCGGTTTCCCGCGTTGGTGGTTCCGCTCAAACCAAATCGATGAAACAGGTTGCCGGTACACTGCGCCTTGACCTGGCGCAGTATCGTGAAATGGCCGCTTTTGCCCAGTTCGGTTCCGATCTGGACAAGGCAACCCAGATGCAGCTTGAGCGTGGTGTTCGTCTGGTTGAAATTCTCAAGCAGCCGCAGTACCGCCCGATTCCCAACGAAAAACAGGTTCTGGTTATCTTTGCAGCCAACAACGGCTTCCTTGACGAGTACCCGGTTTCGGCACTCAGAAAATATGAAACCGAACTCTATGCATTCTTCGATAATCGTCAGGCCGACCTGCTTGCAGAACTGCGCGACAAAAAAGCCATTGACGATGATATGAAGGGCAGAATCATTGCCGCTCTGGGGCAGTTGAAGAAAGAATTTACCGCGTAATCAAGGACGGTTTGAGATATGGCAAGCCTAAAAAGCATTAAAAAGCGGATCGTATCCGTAAAAAATACCCGCCAGATCACTAAAGCCATGAAAATGGTTTCGGCCGCGAAGTTGCGCCGTGCCCAGGAAAACGTCGTGGCAGCCCGCCCGTACGCAAAAAAACTGGGTGAAGTGATGCAATCGCTGGCTACAAATCTTGAAGGCGATCTCCATCCGTTACTTGAGAAACGTGATGCCAAGAAGCTTCTTCTGATTGTTATTACGTCAGATCGTGGTTTGTGTGGCGGTTTCAACTCCAACTTGTGCAAGGCAGGTGACCGTTATCTCAAGGAAAAAATGAATTCTTACGAGCAGGTCAGCGTCTTGACGATCGGTCGTAAAGGGTTTGAATTCCTCAAGAGTCGTTACACGGTCTATAAAAACTTTGCCAATGTTCTAGCCAAACCGAGCTATCAGACAGCTGCCATGCTTGCACAGGAAGTGATCGACGGTTTTGTCGCCGGTGAATATGATCAGGTAGAGTTACTATACAATTCGTTCCGTACAGTCATGTCACAGGATATTACGTTTCAGCAGTTGCTGCCGGTAGAACCGGAAGTTGCGGCTGCAACTGACGAAACCCCGGTTGAGTACATTTATGAACCGTCGGTTGGTGAATTGCTGGCGGAAATATTGCCAAAGAATATTGAAGTACAGATTTTCAAGGCGATGCTGGAAACAGTAGCAGGTGAGCATGGTGCCCGCATGACAGCCATGGACAGCGCATCTAAAAACGCCAACGAAATGATCGGCAAATTGACGCTCCAGTACAACCGGGCGCGCCAGGCCGCCATCACTACCGAGCTGATGGAGATTATCTCCGGCTCCGAATCGATTAAAGGCTAACACTTATTACGCATCACTATATGAGGCCGTACGGCCGCAGGAGGACACCGTTCCATGAGTCAGAACACAGGTAAAATTTCGCAGGTCATCGGCGCCGTTATCGACGTCGAATTTGAGCCCGGCAAACTGCCGGAGATCTACCACGCACTGCGCGTGACAAATCCGGCCATTGATGACCGTGAAAACAATCTGGTACTGGAAGTTGCCCAGCATCTCGGCGAAAACTCCGTGCGTACCATCGCCATGGACTCTACTGACGGTCTCAAGCGCGGCCAGGTAGTCATCGATACCGGCAAACAGATCTGCGCACCGGTTGGAGCAAAAACTCTTGGCCGCATCATGAACGTCATTGGCGAGCCTGTTGACGAAATGGGTCCGATCGGCAATGAAAAAGAGTACGCAATTCACCGTGAAGCTCCTTCCTTCGAAAATCAGTCAACAAAGGTTGAAGCGTTCACGACCGGCATCAAGGTTGTCGATCTGCTCGCTCCATACGCCCGAGGCGGCAAGATCGGTCTGTTCGGCGGTGCCGGTGTCGGCAAGACCGTTCTGATCATGGAACTCATCAACAACATCGCCAAGCAGCATGGTGGCTACTCCGTCTTTGCGGGCGTCGGCGAACGTACCCGTGAAGGGAACGACCTCTGGATGGAAATGAAGGAGTCCGGCGTTCTTGATAAGGCTGCTCTCGTGTACGGCCAGATGAACGAGCCTCCCGGCGCCCGTGCCCGTGTCGCTCTGACCGCACTCTCCGTTGCCGAATACTTCCGTGATGAAGAGGGTCAGGACGTTCTGCTCTTCATCGATAACATCTTCCGTTTTACCCAGGCGGGTTCAGAGGTTTCGGCTCTTCTCGGCCGTATTCCTTCAGCCGTTGGTTACCAGCCTACGCTGGCTACTGAAATGGGTGAGCTTCAGGAGCGTATTACTTCCACGAAAAAGGGTTCAATTACCTCGGTTCAGGCTATCTATGTTCCTGCCGACGACTTGACCGACCCGGCTCCTGCTACCGCCTTTGCCCACCTGGATGCTACCACGGTTCTTTCCCGTCAGATTGCCGAGCTTGGCATCTATCCGGCTGTTGACCCGCTGGATTCCACTTCCCGCATTCTTGATCCGCAGGTTATCGGTGAAGAACACTACGCTGTAGCCCGTTCGGTTCAGTACGTTCTTCAGAAGTACAAGGATCTGCAGGATATCATAGCCATTCTCGGTATGGATGAACTCTCCGAGGAAGACAAACTGGTTGTTGCCCGCGCTCGTAAGATCCAGCGCTTCCTGTCCCAGCCGTTCCATGTTGCCGAGGCGTTCACCGGCTCTCCCGGTAAATATGTCGAGCTCAAGGATACTATCAAAGGCTTCCAGGAAATCGTTGCCGGCAAGCATGATGCGTTGCCCGAGCAGGCATTCTACATGGTCGGTTCAATTGAGGAAGCCCTTGAAAAGGCTGCAAAGCTGGCTGCGGTATAATTAACCTTACGGGAGTTTTCTCCCTTTCAAGGAATGATATATGGCTGAAAAGATGAAGCTGGAAATTGTCACACCCTACAAAAAGGTAGTCGATACTGAGGTTGAGGAAGTTACTGCAACCGGTAAGCTGGGTGAATTCGGCGTGTTGCCAGGCCATGCGCCTTTTCTGACCTCACTCAAGATTGGTGAGCTCGTCTACAAGAACAACGGCATTGCCGAACATATGTCGCTCAACTGGGGTTATTTTGAAGTATGTGACGACAAGATCATTGTTCTGGTGGAAACCGCCGAGACTGCTGCCGAGATTGACGTTGAGCGTGCCAGGGCTGCTCTGGGCCGAGCTGAAGAGGCACTCAAAAAACTGACCTCCGAGGACAAGCAGTTCAAGGTTTATGAAGCCGCTCTTGAGCGGGCGGTTATCCGCGTGCAGGTCGCCGGCAAAGTTGCCCGCAAGTAGACCGTCTTCATATATCTGATCTATTCAAGAGCGGCAGTTTGCCGCTCTTTTTTTTTTGTCAGCCACAGAAATTACGCTTATTGCCGCAGGGCCTCCGCTACAACCTCTGCAACATCCTTCACCCGGCACTTGTCGGCCGCACCCAGATCTTTGAGACCGTCCTCCAGCATTGTCATGCAGTAGGGACAGCTGACGCAAATCGTATCGGGCTGCTGCTTCATCGCTTCCGCGACCCGCTCCAGATTGATCCTGGAACCGGTCTGCTCTTCCATCCACATTCGCCCGCCACCCCCGCCACAGCAGTAACCGTTTTCATGGTTGCGTTCGAATTCGGCCGGTGCCGTGCCGGTCGCTGCAGTCAACACGGTTCTCGGCGCCTCATAGGTAGCATTGTGACGGCCAATGTAGCAGGAATCATGGAAGATAACGGTGCCCTGCCCGGACTGCCCGGGTATCCTGAGTCTGCCGCTCTCAACCAGATCTGCAATCAGCTGGGAGTGGTGCATGACCTCCAGTTCCAGGCCGTACTGTCTGTAATCATTTTTCACCGTGCTGAAACAGTGCGGGCACTGGGTTACGACCCTGGTGACCTGCTTCTCTTTGAACAGCGCAACATTTTCCTTTGCCATCCTGTCAAATACGAACTCATTGCCGAGGCGCCGCACACTGTCGCCGCAGCACTGTTCCTCCTTGTCCAATGTGCCCCAGGAGACGCCTGCGGCATCCAGAATGGTTGCCAGTGCCACGGTGACATGCTTGCTGCGGCTGTCAAAGGCGCCGGCGCAGCCGACGAAGAGGAGATACTCGGTTTCGCCCGGCTTGAAGCTGCGGTCGCCGAGCTGGCTGCTCCACCTGGTTCGCTCCGACGGAGCGAGGCCCCAGGGGTTGCTCCGCTGCTCCATGTTCTCGAACAGGTTAAGGAGTTCCTCAGGAAACTGTGCCTTCTCCTGGACCAGATGGCGGCGCAGCTTGATGATCTTCGGCATCTGCTCGATCAATACCGGACAGACCGAGGTACAGGCGCCGCAGGTGGTACAGGCCCAGATTGCTTCTTCGCAGATGGTGCCGTCTGCCGCTGCGCCGATCAACGGCTGATTGCCGTTTCTGAGCAGGTTGACTTTGATGTCGTGGACAATTTTGCGCGGATTGAGCGGTTTGCCGGTGCTGTGGGCCGGGCAGAGATCCTGGCAGCGACCGCACTCGGTGCATGTCAGCGAATCGAGCAGATCCTTCCAGCTGAATTGCTCGATGCTGCTGATGCCATAGCGGGCGCCCTTCTCAAAAATTTCCCGTGGCTGACTGTTCGGTATTTCCAAGCTGCGGAAGTAACAGTTCGGAATGGCGGTCAGGATGTGCATATGCTTGCTGCGTGGCAAAAAATTCATGAACAGCAGCAGCACAAGAGCGTGCACCCACCACGAAACCTGTTCAGTTCTGACCAGTACAGAGGTCGGGAGCCCGTTCAGCAGGCCGGCAATTGATGACGAAACCGGCCGCCATGCATCAGACTGACCCAGGGCGATATGGGCGCCGTTCAGCAGAAAAAAGGCGGTCATCAGGGTTGCGATCATTGCCAGGATCAGCAGGGCTTCGCCGCCTGCCGGCTTCGTGTAGTCGTTGCCCAGATATGCTGGAGGAAAGAAGAGGCGGCGGGTGAATGCAACCAGTACCGATCCCAGGGCGACCAGGGAAACGATGTCGAACACCAGTAGCAGTACATTGTACGGAGCCGCAGGCAGAACCGCCTTCAGGTTTGCGCCGGGAATCAGGCCCTCCAGTATGAACTCGACATTCGCAACCAGCAGCAGCATAAAGGCCCAGAACAACAGGAAGTGATTGAATCCGTACGGCCGGGCCAGCACCCGCTTCTGGGCGAAGGCGTAAGTGAACATGCCGAGCAGACGGGTAACGGGGTTGTTACACCGGTCCTCCGGGGCACCGACAGCAACCAGCCGCAGGCGCTGGTAGCAGCTGAACAGAAAGGTGAAGATGGAAACAGCGAAGACGGTTGTGAAAATGGTTTGGTGTAAGGACATGAGTACCTCGAAAGGATATGTAATTCCAATTCCAAATCAAAGCGCTATCTTCGTTGGCTCGTATTCGGCACCTCAGCGTACTGATTGTACAGCTTCGCCGCCTCAATCCTCACCGCCTAGATTTCATCTTTGATTTGAAATTGGAATAAGCTTCAGGCCGCGGCTCTATCCGGTTCGTAACAGCCATGGTGGTTCCTGAGTTCGCGAACCCGGCTGATGAGCGCCGGTACAACCTGGAACAGGTCGCCGACCACTCCGTAGGTGGCGATCTGAAAGATAGGCGCCTCCGGATCGCGGTTGATGGCGATGATGACGTCCGAATCCTGCATACCGACCATATGCTGGATGGCGCCAGAGATGCCGCAGGCGATGTAGATCTTCGGGCGGACGGTCTTGCCGGTCTGGCCGACCTGGCGGCTGTGTGAGATCCAGCCGGCATCGACGGCGCTGCGCGATGCACCAACCACTCCCCCCAGTTCATCAGCCAGTTCCTGCAGCAGGGCAAAGTTATCCTTGTTCATCAGACCGCGGCCTCCTGATACGATGATCTCGGCGGCGGCGACATCGACCTGGTCCTTGCCGTCACGGTCACTTATGACTTCCAGCACCTTGACCAGCACATCCCGCTCCAGCGTGGCGAATGCCTCGCGGATGATTTCGCCTTTTCTGCCCGGCTTGAGTTCAGGCATGTGCATGACATGGGGGCGCACTGTCGCCATCTGCGGGCGGAACTTGTCGCATATGATGGTGGCCATGATGTTGCCGCCAAAGGCGGGACGGGTCTGCATCAGGTTGCGTTTGTCGTCGATACCGAGGCCGGTGCAGTCGGCTGTCAGCCCGGTCTTGACCACGGTCGCCACGGCTCCGGCCAGATCGCGCCCCTGGGCGGTGGCGCCCATCAGGATCACCTCCGGGCGATGTTTCTCGATCAGGTGGCAGATGGCGTCGGAATAGGGCTGGGTACGGTAGTTTTTATATACCGGTGCATCCAGGATAATTGTCCTGTCGGCGCCATGTTCGAACGCCTCGTTGCAGAGATGCTCGACGTTTTGACCGATAATAACCGCACCGAGTTGTACCCCGAGGGTTTTGGCCAGGTCGGCCCCTGTTCCCAGAAGCTCCCAGGAGACCTTGGCCGAAACACCTTCGAACTGTTCGATGACAACCCAGACACCCCGGTAGCACGCAAGCATCTTCTGTAGCTGCCGTCCTTCCTCGTCAAGCTCCTCTTCGACTGCCCCGCCGGATTCCCCGGCCAACTCGGCCAGGATCTTCCGCTCCTCGGGGGTGAAGAACATCTCAAGCGCTTCGGCCGGGCAGATCTTGAAACATTTGAGACAGCCGATGCATTTTGCGGTTTCTATGACCGGCTCGCCCAGATCGGTCATTTCGATGCAGTTGACCGGGCAGGAACTCTGGCAGCGGGCACCGCAGGCGATGCACTTCCCGTCAATCAGCTGGGCCGTGCCGCGCGGTTTTTTGACTGGTTTCTTTGTGTCAGTCATGTTTAATCCTCATGAACAATCTTGTGAATGGTGAAGGGTGAAAGGTGAAGAAAGGCTTATTGCATCTGCTTTTTCACCATTCAAGTCTTTAAATCGTCAGCAGATCCTTGCTGAGCAGCTTGTCGATTAACAGGTTGGCTGTTCCTGCCGGGTCGCCCAAGCCGTCGCCGATGATTTCACCCTGATCCCGTTCCGGCGAGAATATCCTGCTGACCCAGGTCGGCGACCCCTTGAGGCCGACAGTTTCGACGTCAAGTTCAAGTACCGCGTTGTCCCATACCGTTATCTCCTTCTCCTCCGACTCAAGGCGCATCGGCACGACCGGATAGCGGGGACGGTTAAGCTCCCTGACGACCGTGATCATGACCGGTAACGGCGCCTCAACGATCTCGTGACGACCTTCGAGTTTGCGTCGTACTTTGATCGTTTTGCGCAGGAAATCGATGGATTCGATACGATCAACTAGGGTCAGCTGGCTGAAGCCGAGACGGGAGGCGATGCCGGGGCCGACCTGGGCGGTGTCGCCGTCGATGGTTTGTTTGCCGCAGAAGACGATGCCGACCGGTTCCGTTGTGTCGAGACGCTTTATGGCCGCCGAGAGGACATTGCTGGTGGCCAGGGTATCCGCACCGCCGAAGCAGCGATCGGAAAGCAGAATCGCCTCATCGACTCCGATAGCATATGCTTTTCTCAGGGTGGCAACGGTATTGGGCGGCCCCATCGAGAGGGCAACCGTTCGCACATTATAGCGGTCCTTGAGTCTCAGGCTTTCTTCGAGGGCGTGCGAGTCGTAGGGGTTGATGATAAACGGTATTCCATCCCGGATCAGGGTGTTTGTCGCCGGATCGATCTTGACCTGGGTGGTGTCCGGAACCTGTTTGATGCAGGAGATAACGAGCATATAAACTACTCCTTGCTTGTCAGTCGAAACGATTGTGCAGCCAACTGTTTTAAACGGAACCATGCGGCGCTATTTTGTTCTGTAGTATATTGTGCCGGGAGAAATATTCCTCCCCCGGCCTTGAAAGGAGCACAAATGGCAGTATGTGCCCGTCCAACACTCTCAAACTGCTTTATTGCCCATGGCTCGTGGCAATTTCCACATAGGGGGAATAATGTTGCATCGCCTCACGCATCAGCATTGATATATTTTTCTTGGTATGACGTTTCAGTTCATCAAACAAGGCCTTCTCTTTGTCGGTAATCCGTATGGAGAGGACATTATATTTGGGATTTTCCTTGTACTTTCCCATGGTTCTGGTCTCCTGTGAAATTACGGCTTGTATATCTTGAGCAGCGCCTGCGCCATCTCGGCGGGGCTGGCCGCCACGCTGATGCCGCATTCCTCCAGCACCGCCACCTTCTCGGCCGCCGTACCCTTGCCCCCGGAGATGATCGCACCGGCATGACCCATCCTCTTTCCCGGAGGGGCGGTGACGCCGGCGATGTAGGCCGCCACAGGCTTGGTCATATGTTCCTTGACGAAGTATGCT
>DATNCC010000196.1:0-10085 GCA_035571735.1 Dongiaceae bacterium
CATCAGGCAGCTCCTCATCCACCGTCACGATGAACTTCAGCTCCTTGCGCCGGGCCTCCGAGACGAAGGTATCGAACACGGTCATCACGCATTCCCGCAGGAAAAAGGGCTTCTCCTCTATGGTTATCCGACCCGACTCGATCTTCGTCATTTCGAGAATGTCATTGAGAATGCGGACGAGATTAACAGCCGAATTGAACGCCGTCCGGATGTAGTGGCGCTGAATCTCTTCAAGACGCCCGCCGAGGGCAACTTCCAGCATTCCGAGCACGCCGCTCATCGGGGTGCGCAGTTCATGACTCATGTTGGCGAGAAACTGGCTCTTGGCACGGTTGGCCTCCTCGGCCGTATCTTTTGCCTCCTTCAGCGCCTGTTCCGCCTCTCTGGATTCCTTGTCATGACTGATGATGAGCCGATAAATGAGAAGGGACGACAGGACGATGAATGCAATGCCCTTGAACTCGGAAAGGCGGATTATTGTCGCCGGGTCTTTAACCATCAGGCCTAACACGCTGTCCGAAAGATATATCCAGAGAGAGCTGAAAACGGCATAGACAGCCACGATTCTCACGGCGTCGAAGCGATCCATATGGCCGGGCTCATTATTCATTACGCTCCTTTTCACCGTGCGAAGTCTGTTTTTTCCAAGCCGTTTCTTCATGGTTGCAGCGTGAAGAAGAAGCACGCACCCTTGTCAAGTTCCCCTTCGGCCCAGACCCTGCCGCCGTGGCGCCGGATGATCCGCTCCACTGTTGCCAGGCCGATGCCGAAACCTCTGCATTCCTCAGCGCTGGAGAGGCGCTGGAAAGGCGCAAAGATCTTTTCGGCGGCCGCATTATCAAAACCGGTTCCGTTGTCACTGACGAAATAAACCGGCTGCCCGTCGATCTCCTTCACGCCGAACTCGATCACCGCCTCTTCCCGCGTGGCGGTGTACTTCCAGGCGTTGCCGAGGAGGTTGTTAAGTACCACCTGCAGCAGGCTTGAATCGCCGTCGGCACATATCCCTTCGGCGATTCTGAACGTGACCCGACGCTCAATGCCGGTCAGAGTCAGTTCTGCTGCGACCTCCCTTGCAATGCTGCTGAGATCGCCCCACTTTCTGTTCAGTTTGACATGCATCAACCGGGAAAATTGAAGCAGGGCTTCAATGAGACTGTTCATGCGCCGGGTGCCTTCGTAGGTCTCCTGGAGGTAACGCCGGCACTGCTCATCGAGCTTTACGCCGCACATCTCCTTGATTGCCTGGCAGTAGCTGCTGATAACATTCAATGGATTGCGCAGATCATGGGCCACAGAGTAATTGAACGCCTCCAGTTCCCGATTGGCATCTTCCAGCTCGGCAGCCCGCGTCTCCAGGCTCGCGTTCAGCCTCTTGATCTCTTCCTCGGCACTTTTCCATTCGGTGATATCGCGCACCAGACTGAGCAGGTGCCGCTCTCCGTCAAGGTCGATCAGTTCCCCGGAATAAAGGCAGGTAAAAGTCTGGCCGCTTTTCCCCCTGAATCTGATTTCAGAGTTATGGACCGATCCTTGCTCCTCCAATATGCGTACCGCCTTTTCCCGGTCCGACTTGCTTTCCCATAGGCCGAGCTCGAGCGATGTCCTGCCGATGACCTCATTACGCTGGTAGCCGAAGATTCCAAGCCACGCTTCGTTGACATCGATGAATCTTCCCTCTTCCAGGGAAGTAATTGCGATCAGTGCCGGTACGGAATGGAATATTTTGGAAAGCTTTAGTTCGGATTTGCGAAGTTCTTCCTCCGCCTGCCTGCGCTCGGTGATGTCTCGCACCACAGTCGAGAATCCGCGCGGATTCCCGTTGCCATCGAACAGGGCGGTAATGATCACATCGGCCCGGAACCTGCTTCCGTCCTTGCGGAGCCGCCAACCCTCGTACACAACCCGCCCCTGCTCCAGTGCTGTTTCGAGTTGTTCATCGGGTTTTCCGGCGTTTTGCTCCTCTTCCGGATAAATACAGGAAAAATGTGCGCCGATGATCTCCTTGTCCTGATAGCCGAACATCTGTTCGGCACGGGAACTTGCATACAGGATGGTTCCGATGTTGTCAATGATGACGACCCCTTCGTGCAGCGACTCCAGAAATGCGCGTATCGCGGCTTCATCCCGGAAAATTCCACCGGCAAAGGTTAATTGAGATCGGGGTTTACTCTTCATCGTCGAGCCTTTTTTGATCCGAGATATCGGTAACAACACCGGCCATCTTGACGGGATTCCCGTTTTCATCACGACTTACGATCTTTCCCCTCCTTATGACGTGCCTGATCTGGCCGTACTTTGTGATCATGCGGTACCGGGCTTCGAACTTGTCCGTCTTTCCCTCCAGGTACTCGGTCGCCCGTTGTACCACTTCGAAAACATCATCGGGATGAATGCCTTTTATGAAAAAATCGAAGTTTATCTCCACTTCACCGGGGGAATACCCCGTCATTTCATAATGTCTCTCATTCACCAGGCCCTGGTCGGAAATCATGTCCCACTCCCAGGTGGCGTCGTTTGACCCCTTTAAAGCAAGCTCAAGTCGCTCTGCATGCTCCTCGGCCGCATCCCTTGCCTTAAGCAGCTCTACCTCCTTCCGCTTCAGCTCGGCTATTTCGGCCCGCAACGCCTCGTTGGCCTGCGTAAGCTCGGCGGTGCGCTGGCGGATGCGTATTTCCAACTCGTCATGGATCATTTCACTCTTCCTTGCTGCGGCGCGTTTTCTAAATACCGATCAGGTCGCTGCGGAAGCTCCCCTGGGGATGCCCGGCGACAACCAGATCACCCTTCTTCGAGATGCGGGTCACCCTCACCCTGGTGGCATTCCAGGCCGGCTGATGGTCGGTTCCCTCCACGAGTGCCAGCAGTTTCAGCGGATTCACCCCCCGGTCCCTGGCATAGCGTCCCCCTCCCTTATGTCCCTGCCCCAGCGGGATCGCCACCATATCGGGACGGATGCCGGGGTAGATCACCGCCGGCAGTCGCAGCGTTTCCCGGGGAGAAGTCACCTCCACCAGGTCGCCGTGGCTGATCCCCAGAGAAGCAGCGGTTGCGGGGTTGATCTCGATCCAGCTGTCCCAGACCACCGTGCTCATCGGATCGGGAAGCTGCTGCAGCCAGGGGAGCGGGGCGCCCCGTCCGGTGTTAAAGGCGGTGGAGGGGCAGACCTGCAGATGCAGCGGAAATTGTGTTTCATCCCCGGCGAAGCGGGGTTGTGCGGGTTCCGGGAGAGCAGCGGCGGAGAGCCAGCGAAACTCCCTGCCCGGTTCCTTGCCGGTATCGAAAAGTCCCCCTCGCCGGAGAAGTTCGACCCACTGCAACTCGAAATCAACCCCCTTTGCAGGGGAAACCTGTCTGCGCGACGTATCCTTGACCAGCTCCACAAAAGATTTTTGGGGGAGGGCGGCAGCGACCGCTCCGCCCAGTTCGGAGGCCGAGGCCAGCAGCAGGTCGGCAAACTGGCGGGTGTCATGGAGCGGTGTTACTACCGGCTGCATCAGTCCGTACACCGCGTGGCGCGAACCGGCCAGCGGGACCAGGTCCCCCCAGCTTTCCAGGGCGGCATGGTCGGGCAGGATCAGGTCGGCCTGCAAAGCGGTGTCGTCGATCAGGGTGGCGAAACTGACGATGAAAGGCACCTTGCCCAGCGCCTCCTGGAAGCCGGTGGCCGGAGGGATGCCGTGCTGCGGATCCCCCTTGATCAGGGCCAGTTTGATCCGGCCGGTGCGCATGCTTTCGATCAAGGCGGACAGATCGGCGAAAGAGCCTTCCTGACCGGCAGGAGCACCGGCAGGATAGACCCCGCCGGGGCGGTTCAGGTTCCCCACCAGGAGGTTCAACAGCTGCACCGCGCGGACCGATTCCTGACCGTTGCTCTGGAACGCAACAGCTTCACCGGCCATTGCGAGGGAGGGGCGGGTGAGGGCAAACTCCCTGGCCACCTCGGCGATGGTCTCTTGCGCCAGCCCGGTCAGCGCCGCCACCCGCGGCAGATCATAGGTCTTCAAACGGGCCAGAAGTTCGTCCGCACTGAAGCCATTGGCGGCCAGTGCGCCCCTGTCGAAGAGCGATTCGGCCAGGATCAGGCGGGCCATCCCGAGCGCCAGCGCCCCTTCGCTTCCAGGCCGGGCCGGCATCCAGCGGTCGGCCGAGGCGCCGGTCAGGGACATGCGGCCGCCGACATAGGTGAAATGCCCGCGGACCGTGTCCCGCCCCTGGCGCATCCGGCCGAAGGCGTTGCCGTACTGGACCGGCGAGAGATGGCTCTCCACGAAATCGGCGCCGAAGCTGAGCAGATAGCGGGTTTCGGCAAGGTCGTAGAAGGGAAGGTATGTTTGGCCGAATGATCGTTTGCCGGCCTGTCGCAACCAGTCCGGGGCAAGCAGATCGAAGGAAACGTGACGGGACGAACCGAAGGAGCGCATGAAGCCGCCGACCAGCGCGGCCATGGAGCCGGAGAGCTGCGGAGTCAGCATGGCAAGGCTGTCGGTCGCATGCTCCCGCTGCAGCTCCTTGAGCCGGGTAGTGAGGATGCCAAGCCCCTCTTCCCAGGAAATCTTCTGAAATTCTCCCGAGCCGCGGGGGCCGGTGCGTTTGAGCGGTTGCTGCACCCGGTCGGGATGGTAGAGCTCCTGCAGGATGGCCTGCCCCCTGGCGCAGAGCCTTCCCCGGTTGACCGGATGATCGGGATTTCCTTCGATCTTTTTGGCCCGCCCTTCCGACACACGCACCAGGATACCGCAACCGGCCGGGCAGAAACTGCACGAGCTCGCGTAATAAGTGGCCCTGCCGGGAGTTATACCTTCGTCCGGGGGAATCAGATAGGGGATCAGTTTCTCGTTTTTCGACTGGCACCCGGCCAGAAGCGCGCTGGCGGCGGTCATGCCACTGAGTTGTAAAAAGGATCTGCGCTTCATGCGTGGCTCCGTTGACTTCCTAAATATGACAGGTCCAGCAATCGATGCTGGCCTTGTGTTGGCGGTGACATCCCAGGCACCATCCCATCTTGAGACTGGCTGTGCGGGTGATCCGCTCCATGGCCGCCACTTCGCCGTGACAGGCGGCACAGGCGATTCCGGCACGGATATGCATCATGTGCGGGAAATAGACATGGTCCGGCAGGCTGTTGACCCTGACCCACTCAATCGGCTTCTTCTCGTTCCAGTAGGTCATCAGCTCCTTGATTCTCTGGGCCTCCGGGGCGATATAGAGATGGCAGGCCCGGCACTCCGCCACCGACGGGATGCCGGCGAGCCGTGACTTTTCGGCATAACGGTGACAGTAGAGGCACGGGATGCCATTTGTCCCGGCATGCAGCTTATGGCTGAAGGAGAGCGGTTGGACCGGAGAGCGATCCCTGAAATCCAGCGGCAGGGCGTAAAGCAGGACCAGGGCGGCGGCAACCGCTCCCGCCGCGCAAACCAGACCGCCTATCAGCCATGATTTTTTCATATTTGTCACCAGTTGAATGTGTGGACATCACGGCACGTGGTCCGTTCGTTTCGATAATGGTAGCATGCATTCGTGGATTGTCAAAACAGCGGTTGGCGGGCGATGGTGCGGGATGGTATGAGGCTTTGAGAACGCTATGTCTTCAAGCCTGCTGTATTCTTGTCGGCCGGGATCAGGTTCTTGCGGGCGTTGACTAAGCGGCAAGAGGCTTTTGCAGTTTGAGGCTACTCACCAAGTGTGAAGAAAAACGTTGCTCCCTTGCCAGCTTCCGCCGAGGCCCAGATCTTTCCTCCGTGCCGCCTGATGATTCTCTCCACCGTGGACAGGCCGATGCCGTGTCCCTTGAACCCGTCCGACCCCTGCAATCGTTTGAAAGGAAGGAACAATGATTCGGCCTCCTGCATGTCGAATCCCGGACCGTTGTCCCGGACGAAATAGGTCGTCCTGCCGTCGATTTCCATTGTCCCGAAGTCGATGGTCGCCTTTTTGATTTTGCCGGTATATTTCCAGGCGTTACCAATGAGGTTTTCCAAAGCCACCCGCAGCAGTGCGGGGTCGCCATTGACCTTAATACCAGCGTCAATATTGAACTTTATCAGCCTTTTGGGTTCGTTCAGTCTCAGAGCCGCGACAACAAGTCTTGCCAAATCGCTCAGATCAAACATTTTCCGGTGCAATTCAGCGTGTTCCGTTTGAGAGAAGTTAAGGAGCGTTCCAATCAGTTCGCTCATGTTCGTGACACCCTTTTTGATTATCCGCAGAAACCCCATGCTCTCTTCGTCGAACTTGTCGCCGTTCAGCAACTCGATCGCCTGGGAGGAGAGGAAGATATTATTCAATGGCTGTCGAAGGTCGTGGGATGCCATGTAGTTAAACGCTGTCAGCTCCTGGTTGGCGTTTTCAAGTTCAAAGGTCCGCACCTTCAGTTCGGCGTTCAGCTTGTTTATCTCAGCCTCGTACCGCTTGCGTTCGGAAATGTCGAACATTGCAATGAGGCACTCCTCATTTGACGCTGCAATAGCCTCGATCTGCATAAAGAGCGGGGAATTTCCCCCGTTCAGGAGCTCCACCTCGCACTTCTCTCTGGCCGGGCTAGCAAGGACATTTTCAAGGAAGCCGGTGAAACGGGATCGGCTCTCAGCCGGCACGAACAGTATGAATTGCCGGCCGATCAGCTGTGAGCGTTCGACCCCCAGCAGAGTGGAACCGATGAGGTTCGTGGCACGGATGATCCCGTTGCGGTCGAGGGTAACGTAGCCCATTGGGGCGAAATCATAAAGGCTGGTGTATTTTTCCAGAGCCGATTCCATCCTGTCCCTGGATTGGTGGAGTTCCATATTTTGCATCTCCAGCTCGATCTGGTGAACCTGCAATTCGTGGAGGAGCTTCTGCGGATCTCCTTCCGTCCAAGGGGGAGGGGCTGCCCCGGGCTTTTCTCCGAGGCGCTCTTCCGCCCGGCGGCGCATCTCTTTGGCTGCTGTTACCTGGCTTTTGTCTTTGTTGTTTCCCATAGTTACCTCTTTTAATTCTCGTTCTGCGTCAGCTTGGTCACCCTGCGGGAAAGCCACTTGTGGAATTCTTCTGCGCCGACTTATCCCGATACATCCTCTTGTCGCTAAGCTTTAAAGCTTCCCCAAGTTTATCCTTGTTTTCTGCGGTAGCAATTCCGAATGCGATGCTCACCTGTCCACTGGTGATTTCAGGACAGCTCATGATTCTCTCGACAGCTTCCTCCGCAACAGCAGAGTCCGTTTCGGGGAGAAGAACGGCAAACTCGTCTCCCCCGATACGGGCAACTATGTCCTCGGCCCGGAATGCACCCAGGATAATCCGGGCCGCCAACCGGATCAGATTATCCCCTGCGTCATGCCCCAAGGTATCATTGACTGTTTTCAGACCGTTTACATCCGCCATCACGATGCTCATGGGAAACATTCTGCTATGGGAAAGCCGTTCCAACTCTTCATCGAAAAATGCCCGGTTATAGAGACCGGTCAAAATATCGTGGGTACTTTCGTGACGAAGCTTTACTTCTACTTCCTTGCGGCTGGTAATGTCATGGGCGATGCCGATGATCCCGATTATCTCTCCTAACCCGGTAAAAATTGGCGTTTGGATCTTCTCCACATAATGATGGGTCCCATCCCGGTCATCAATGGATTCTTCGAAATAGGTGCGCACGCCGGTCTCCATGACCTCTTTGAAATTTTTCTCGTATTTCACGGCAAGTTCCAGCGGATAAATATCATAATCGTTCTTTCCGACCAGCTTCTCAGGAGCCATGCCAAGCGCCCTGCCGAAGGGCTCGTTTACCGCGACATATTTTCCCTCCCTGTCCTTAAGCCAGGCGATATTGGGGATATTGTCAAGAATGGCCTGCTGCTGCAGAATAACTTCGCTGAGCCGGTCATTCAGCAACTTGACATGCAGAAGCATCTTTATCCTGGCAAGCACCTCGGTGCTGTCGAATGGTTTTGCAATAAAATCGTCGGCCCCGGCCTCGATCCCCCTGATGCGGTTTTCCCTGTCTGCAAAGATGGTAATCATCACTACCGGGGTATTACGATGAAGAGCGTCGGATTTGATCCGGCGGCAAACCTCGAAACCATCCAATCCCGGCATCATCACATCCAAAAGGCAGATGTCGATACGCTCCGATGCAATTTTCTCCAACGCTTCCGGTCCATTCGCCGCTGATACCACAACATATCCCCGGGGGGAGAGCATGGCCTCCAGCAAACTGAGATTGTGAGGTTCGTCATCCACGCACAGGATTCGCGCCATTGGTTGATTCATAATTGTTCCTCCTCCAGCCACTGTTTCACCAGACCTGGCAGTTCACGAGTGTTGATCGGCTTGGAGAGGTAACCGTCGAATCCGGCTGCAAGGAATCTTTCCTGGTCGCCCTGCATGGCAAAGGAGGTCAGAGCGATGGTCTTAAGCCCACTGGTCGCAGGATCTCCCTTCAGGATGCCGTTTGCGGTCATGCCGTCCATACCCGGCATCTGTATGTCCATCAGGATCAAATCCGGCATCAGTGCTCTGGCCTTAGCAACCCCTTCCTGTCCATCGGTAGCTTCCAATACCTCATAACCGTGAAAGGTCAGAATATCCCGGATGAGGCAGAGGTTATTCTCGTTGTCTTCAACAATCAGTATCTTGTGTGGCATCGTTGTTACCTCCACTGAGTGACTGTTTTCTTTGTGCCAATAGCGTTTTCTACCAGACTTAAAAACTCTTTGGTCGACAGGGCTCCTTTTTCCTCAATTCTCCAGGCTTTTTCGGTCAGTCGCGCCCGGTCGGCAGCCGAGAGGTCCATCGAGGTCAATACCAGAATAGGCACATTCGAGACAGAAATATCGTTATGCAGCCGGTCGGCGACATCAAAGCCGCTCATGCCTGGCATCACAAGGTCAAGGACAATCAGGTCGGGTAAATCACGCTGCGCCAGCTTCACACCCTCTATCCCGGTGCTCGCTCGCAGCGCACGATACCCATTGCGCTTCAGAGCATTTTCCAGGGCGTACAGAGTCAGCGGATCGTCCTCGATCACAAGGACGGTGTTTCCGCCGCTGGGGGCGGTATCCGGTCGATTATCGGGGAGTTCCGTGGTAACCGCTTGTGTGAGCGGAATGGTGAAACTGAACCTGCTACCCACACCGATCTCACTTTTCACCCAGATTCTGCCGCCGTGCAGTTCCACCATCTGCCTGTTCAACGCCAAGCCGAGTCCGGTGCCTTCGAATCCCTTGGTATAGACCGATTCCAGTTGGGTGAATGGACGGAAGAGTTTAGGGATGTCTTCCTCCCTGATCCCAATGCCGGTGTCAGCAACGGTGATTTCAATGAAATCTCCGTCTCTTACTGCGCTCACGTTCACGGTTCCAGGCGCAGGGGTGAATTTGACCGCATTTGAAAGCAGGTTGAACAGGATCTGTTTCAGTTTCCTCTGGTCTGCCACTAACTGTACATCGGCCTCCGGGGCAAGATCCAGTTGGAACTCTATACTGCTTTTCAAAGCTTTTTCCCTTAGCAGCATCATTGAAGCATCCAGCGATTCCCGCAGCAAAAAAACACTCAGCTCAAGATCCATATTGCCCGACTCCACCTTGGAGATGTCGAGGATATCGTTGATCAGGGAGAGCAGATGTCTACCGCTCGCAAGGGTGTTGTTTAAATATTCCTCCTGTTTTTCATTGATCTGGCCAAATAACTGGTCCAGCAGCACCTCGGAAAAGCCGATTATCGAGTTGAGCGGAGTGCGCAGTTCATGGCTCATGTTGGCCAGGAATTCGGATTTCGCCAGGTTGGTTTTTTCTGCAACCGCCCTGGCGTTCTCCAGCTCGACGTTCTTTTCCTGCAGCACCTGATCAAGGCGTTTGCGTTCGGTGATGTCGCGCGCAGCGGCGAACACGCCCTGCAGCTTCCTGTTCCGGTCGTAGAAGGTGGTCGCGTTAATGGAGACCACCGTTTCCCTGCCGTCCCTGGCGCGAGCGGTGAGCTCGTAGTCGGTGACTTTCTTTTCTCGCAACACCTGCCTGATACTCTTCTCGGCCAGATCCGGATCGGTGAAGTAGTTCTTGAACGGCGCGCCGATCAGTTCATCACGCGTACAGTCGGTGAGCACCTCCATC
>DATNCC010000197.1:0-4436 GCA_035571735.1 Dongiaceae bacterium
GTCCTGTTTTGCCGCCTGGCCATGTAGGGCCGGATTGGTAAAGGGGAGGGGATGGGGCGCCTGCCTGGGAACATGGCCATTCGCATGGCAGATTATGCCGTTGAAGCTGGTGGACGAACAGCTCACCCCGGCTACGCCCCCCTTGCTCCCCTTTTGCAGAAAATCTTTCCCGTGGCACTGGGGACACTGGTCGGGGGCGGTGCGGTACACCACGCGATGATTCCCGCCGTTGAAGGCGACCCAGCCCTCCGGGTGTTTGCCCGACTGGTTCAGGCTGGGGGCATCATTGTTCGCGGTTCCGCATCCCCATAATAAAACGGCGGTCGCAATAACTGCCGCTGTTCTAAGGGGCTTGCAAGCCTTATGGATCAAGCTCGACATGCTCATGGTTTTCCCCCCTAGCGGTGACAGACGACGCATTTTTCATTGTTGGCCCTGCCGTGACATTTGTAGCAGCTGCCGGGGTCTATCTTGCCGTCGATCTTGTGCAGGGTCAGATAATCCCCGCGGTGTATCAGTTCGCGGTCCGGCCTGTTGCCGAGTTTGACAGGCGGCTTGACCTCAAGCTTGTTGGCATGGCAGTCGTTGCAGAAGGAACCTTTATGGCAGGAAGAGCAGAGCTGTGCTTCACGTGCCGCATACAGGCGATGGGTCTTGATGAAATCCTGGGAATGATTGAATGACGCATACGGCTTCATGGTTCCCCTGATCTGGTCTTCATGGCATTCAGAGCATATTGGACGGCCTTCTCCGAGTTCTTCCACGTGCCATGCGGGAAGGGATGCTTCTTTGGAGAACAGGCTGCATGCTGTTACTGCAAGAGCAACAGCAGCCATCATGAAAAGAATGCGAAACTTGGCCCCACTCATTTTTTTGCTCCTTTGCTTGAATATGCATAATTGTAGGCCAGTTTCAGCACTCCCCTGACGTCATCGTTAAACTGGGGGTTCCGGCTGTAGCTGATCTCTCCGGACAGGAGCAGGTTCTGCAAGATTCGGTAACCGTTGGAGGCGACCAGTTCGAAAGCCTCTTTCCGGTTAAAAATGCTGTTCTTGTAAAACTGGGCGATGGCATCGACACTGGTGACATAGCGGCCGGTATCATAGAGGCAGTAGCCGCGTACCTCATTGTAGGCGTTGAAGCCGGTCGCGCCGTCGCTGCGATGGTAGGCGAACCCGGAGCGCAGCTTCCTGTCCAGAAATGTCAGCCTCGCATCCACACCGTAGCGGTTGGAAGTGCCGTTGTTGTCGGTAATGACCTGGCTGGTACGGTTATAGTGACGATAGTCGGCCGTCAGTTCTGCCGGAGCTGCGATGGTCCACCCGACAGTGCCGCCGTACGACTTCACTTCACCCCCGTTGTCGGGGTTGAACAGGGAGCGGACATTGGAATACGTGAAGTAGTTGTTAAAGCGCTGCTCGTTATAGATTCCGGATATCGAAAAGATTCTGGATGGTTTGACCGCGAGGAGGTAGCTGTGTTCGGCAATGCCGTCGGTGGAGGCGTTGTAGAAGGTATGGCCGTTCAGGTCGATAAAGCGGTGGGGGGATAACCAGATGTCGCCTCCTACCAGCTGGCGCGTATCTTTGGTGTTGGTGGCGGTATTGAGGGTGACGCCGCCTTCATAAAGGCCGGACACGCCCAGTTCCAATATGCCTTTGAGGCGGTAGCTGCCCCGGCCGCCTGCAATGTAATCACCCTTGCTCTTTGAGTCCCGGTCGAGCTTGACCGGAGCGCCGCCAAACATGGCCAGGGTAAAACCTTTCCGCAGGTCGGCCCTGGCGCTGACGCCGTCGACCTGTTCCGCGGCCACCCCTTCGTTTATAAAGAACCTGCCGGCCTTGATCTGCGCATTGGCGGTGGGAAAACGGTAATCCAGGTAACCGTAGGTGAGGTCCCCGTCGTTCGATTTCTCACTGGTGCTCCTGTCGGCCAGGTCCAGCCGCTCCCAGCCATAGAGATGAAGCGATAGATTGCCGTCGCCAATCTTCTCCAGGTCCGCCCTGAGAAACTCGGTAGCAGGAGCCGCCGTTACTTTGGCGAATCCGGGAAAAGCACGCTGCTCGAATCGGAAAAGCGTGGTGGAACTCATTCCCAGATCGGCCGCACCCGCCAATGACGGAATGAGCGTTACAAGCGTCAGCGCCAGAAAATTTCCCCATCTCTTCATAGCCTGCGCTCCTTGTATAATGTGGATGGCAAAACAATCATGCCTGAATTCTAGCAGGCATAATCCGGTTGTCAAACAGCGAAGACGAGGAACAGCCCTGATAGAAGGAGCGTCCAAACAATAGCGCCGATCCATGCATAGCGGTTTATATTACTGGTATCACTTGTATTCTGTGGAGGGTTTACATGATGTGATTTCATGGCATTCCAGCCATCTTGAGGTGTTCGGTCACGGAAACAGGTCGGCATCCTTGAATGCGCGACCATCACGGTCTTTGGCTGATACATTCGGTTCCCCGGTCAGCGGCCAGCGGATAGCGAGATCCGGATCGTTCCAGATGATGCAGCGTTCATGCTCCGGCGCGTAATACTCGGTGGTGAGATAAAGAAACTCGGCGACTTCGGATGTTACACAGAATCCATGGGCGAAGCCGGGAGGCACCCACATCTGGCGTTTGTTTTCCGCCGAAAGAAGGGTACCGAACGACTGCCCGAAGCTTGGCGAATTCCGGCGAATGTCGACGGCGACATCAAACACTTCGCCAACCACCACCCGCACCAGCTTCCCCTGTGGTTGCTGAATCTGATAATGCAGACCCCGCAAAACGCCGCGTGCCGAGCGGGAGTGATTATGCTGCACAAAGCGGAGGTCAATTCCGGTCAGGTCGCGCCAGCGGCGCTCATTGAAGCTTTCGAAAAAAAAACCACGCTCGTCACCGAACACTTTCGGCTCCAGAATCAGGACATCGGGAATGGTTGTGGAAATGAGCTGCATCGGGCCTCTCCAGAATGTATTATATCTACCGGTGGTTACGGCTGTTGTTGCGAAACGTAAACACTGCTGCGCCCTTCGGCAAACGTCAGGTGTCGTATCATGGCATCGCGTGCAGCCTGGGGATCTTTGGCTTTTATCGCCTGTACGATCGTGCTGTGATGTTCATACAGAAGCTGGTGATCTTCATGGGTCAGATAGACCGCGCGCCAGACGGTTTGCTGGAACTCCTTCATCGCATCGAACAGGCTCTGCATCAGGTGCAGCCAGACAACGTTATGGGTGGCGCGGGCAATTATTATGTGCAGATTGGCATCAAGATCTTCCGAAGGTTGCTTCAGTTCAAGATTATGCTTCATACCGGCAATAATCTCATCCATGCGGCGGATATCGTCAGGCAGCGCGCGCTCAGCGGCATACCAGGCGGTCCACGATTCCATGCATTTACGGACTTCAATAACATCAAGCGCCCGATCCTGCTGAACACGGATCAGTTCACTCAATGGGTTGGTGGAGGATTTCTCAACCAGTGACTGGACAATCGTTCCTCCTCCCTGGTACGACATGACCAGACCGGACGAAGCAAGTACATTCAGTGCTTCGCGCACGGAAGGACGTGAAACGCCGAACATCTCGGCCAATTCACGCTCCGGCGGCAGCTTGTCGCCGGGTGCAAACTCCCCGGCAAGGATCGAGGAACGGATCTGTTCGGCTATCTGGGCAGAAACTTTTTTTGGCTTTATCGGCTGAAAATTCATGGTCTGATCCAATCAAAAGGGGTGTCATAACGGACCCCCACTTTTATAGTATTTTTTTCCTTTCTGCAACCGACACATTAGAATCTTTCGAAAACAGTTCCGTTATCGACAAAACAACACATCGTTTTCAGTCAAAAAAGTTCATCCAGAAGATCAAAATTTAAATACGATTCTGCCAGGCTGCGTATCAGACCCAGTTTTTCTGTGTCAGCAGCGGTTATCTTGGACACGTCTTCGGTGATGAGGCGGTAGAGCTCGGCGGTCGTGTGGTGCTCGGCCCGCAGGTACGGAATATTGCTGCGATCAAGGATCATCTGGGTAATTTTACTGACAGTAGCAATGCCGGGAATGACCAGGCCGACAATCCGGGAGCGATACGCCGGTATCTTGTAGAGATTTGCCAGTGTAACCAGCAGCTCATCGCGGCTGCTGGTTACGATCAGCAGGGACGGCTCTTTAATCAGCTCGGTGACCCGCTGGGTCGAGGCTGCGCCAATCTGGACATGATGAATTATTCTGCCCGCTTCTCGTTTGTTACCCTGAAGAGGCAGTTCGAGCAGCCTGGACACCCGCCTGAGCGTTGGATTGGCCAGAACCGGGTAATAGTCAACCCCTCCGATCACGGTCATCTTTTCGTCTGCAAGAGCACGGGTCAGGTAATCAATGGTACGATCCCGCTTTTCCGGGATAAGCTTATTGGCGAGAACAGCCCGAACGTCGACACCTTCCTTCTCAAA
>DATNCC010000198.1:0-5665 GCA_035571735.1 Dongiaceae bacterium
TCGATCCCCTCCGCGACCAGCCGGACAACATCCCGTTCGGTCAGAATCCCGATCGGACGGCGTTCCTCCACCACCACCGCGCAGCTGATGCCTGGTACGGCCATGGCGGCCAGGGCAGCGCTGATCGGGAGATCACCCGCCACGGTCACCACGTCGGCGGTCATGACCTTCTCGACCGTGCGCATTTCCAGATAATATTCGTGGCCCAGGTGATCGATCAGATCGGTCTGGGTTATCAGCCCCAGGAGCTTGCCGCGATGATCCACAACAACATGGTGGCGGATCCTGTTGGTGAGCATGAGGCTGTACGCCTCGTAGATACTCAGGGTACCGGAGATTGTGACCACCGGGCTTGTCATCACCGCGCTCATCGGACGGCTGCCGAATGAAGCCTGCCGGTTGGCGAGCCTGACCAGATCCCGTTCTGTAAAGATACCTACCGGACGGTTCTTTTCCGCTACCACAAGGCAACTGATCCTGGCGCCCGCCATGATGGCGATCGCTTCGTCCAGCGACGTTTCCGGGGCAACGCTGATAACCTTTCGGGAGATAATCTGCCGTATTTTTGTTTTGTTTAACGGTGCGGACATGGTCATGTTCCTTGAACTTACAGGACGATTCATACAGAAAAGGAGCTACAGAACAAACTGTAACTCCTTGAACTCTGCTGGTCGGGATGACTGGATTTGAACCAGCGGCCCCCTGCTCCCGAAGCAGGTGCGCTACCAGGCTGCGCTACATCCCGAAGAGTGTTTTTTCTAGCACCGGCAAGGAGTTTTTGTCAAGGGGAAAGACGGGGGAGGCCAGTAGCTCTATGCTTGGCAGAAATAGTTGGTAGCCAGCCTGTCGGCAGCTTCTCCCCTCGCCTGTCAAAAAGCCTTGTAAACTTTTACTTCGTTAAGCCCTGCCCCAATGCCATAAAAAGAAAGCAACTCAACCTTCATTGAGTCTGCAATACACGGCGATTCGAGTACATATTCCGTCCACCGAGGATGGGGACTGATTGCCAGCTCCTGAAGGCCAACAACCCGATTTCCATTATAAAGAGTCAGTTTCAGACGATCCGTGGCATGATCGAGCCTCATCCCGTTTGCGGTGTTCAGAATCATGACCTTTCGTACGGGCTCTGCCCTCTGAAAAACAAACGATAGCTGTCCGAGCCTGCCATTGGACGGTATCCAGTAGTCTACACAAGTATCCTCAGTAACGATGCCGTCATCGAGCTTCATCAGGGAAGGTGCGTTAACCATGGGGGGGGATGAGGATTCATCTATAATAGTTTTAAAAGCAACGAGATTGCTTCGCAACTCCGCTGCCCTCTGCTTGCTGATGTAATAACGCGGGCAGGATGCATCCGGAGCCCGCTTTTGACCAAGTATTTCGAAATCATCCGATAGAAGTTGACTTAGACGGGGAAATGTCGAGATTCCCTGCGCAAGCGGATCATTAAAACTGAAACTTTCACCGGCAACTGAATCAATGATAATCTCAGGCCGGGACTGTGTAAGATCATCAAAAAGCCTGTCTCGAAAGTACTCCGTAAGCCTGGTTTGCACAATTTGAGCATTTGTATGTGTCTCCCGGGTTGCAGGCACCAGCCCTCCCATGAGATACCATTGCGGCATCCATCCCCATATGAGCAATCTGTCGGACGGTTTGGCAGCCCATGCAAAAACATTGGGATTTGTCCAGGAAAACCCAAACGGAATGGGGTTAAGGCTCCAGTATCTGTAGGTAAGCATTTTATTCTTTGCCTGACGACTGACTGCCGGCGATAAAAGTAATAATGCTGTAATACCGTACAGTACTGTAAATGCAATTTTTCGACGGTTTTTCAGCATCTGTACTCTTACCAGGCTTGCAGACGTCAATACAGCAAACGGCAGCAGAAACATGAGATAGTGAGGAAATCTGTTGCCGGGTCTGACTACGGCATAGGCAGAAGCTGCAAGGACTGCCAGAAAAAAAATCGTGAGCCGGGCGTCACCTCTTTTCGGCGGCTGGAATAGCCAGAAAGCAAGGGACAAGAGGCCGGCAGCACCCTCAAAATAGATAACAGTCCGGAAAAATGCATCCATTTTGATTAGCTGATGCAGTTCGCCCAGAGTCAGGCGTTTTTGTATATATATAAAAGCCCAGGCAATATAGCTGTTGAAAAAGTGAACGAGGTTTCCCGAAATGGCCAGCGGGAGAAGAAGGACCATGGAAGGCACGACAAGTGTTGCCAAAAATAAGGATACAGTTCGTAACCTGCAGGCAGAATTTACACTGAAGAGAAGAAATGATGCAAACAGTCCGATGGCACACGCAATAGGAGCTGCCTGCAGCTTTGAGAACGGAATAGCGCCCAGCGACAAACCCAGCAGGGACACAAGCAACAAACCGGGTTCACGCGGTTTTTCAGTCAAAAAGATACAAACGACACAGTAACTGGCCAGAAGCAACAAAGCCAATGGCAACAATTCACTGCTGTAATGATTGAAATCGAAATAGTCAGTCAGGCCATAGAAAATAATCAGCGGGACTGTAAACAGGGCCGCCTGTAACCTGCCCCCATGCTTTCGAACTGTCAGGTAAACGAATATCATCACGATGGCTAAAAGTACACTGGCCGTCAACCGTGCAGTACTCAACGTGACATCACCACCCATGAGATGGGGCCAACAGAGAACAAGCGTATTGTAAGGGCCTACCGTAGTCCCATCCAGAACATCCCAACTCAATCCGAAGCTTTTCAGCCGCAGTGCATTGGCTGCAGATTGGGCTTCATCAGGACTTATAGTCCGCATGTACAGAATCGAATCCCATCTCCCGGCCACGACAATCAGAATACCAGCCAGAAGAAACAGCAGGTCCAGGCGGTACTCCGTGAAAAAAGGGCCTACCGTCCTGCACCTAAATGTTTTTGGCACTGAATCAGTTGGAGTCGTCGGATCATGGACCCTATGAAACAACCTCATTCTCATCCTAAAAAACCGCACACAGGAATTCTGGAATTGTGACTGATATTGTTTGCAAAATAACACCTATTACAATTACTGAGGACTGATTTATGAGGCTGGCCTTCATTAGCTCGTACCACATAACATACTCTCACCAATTTTGGCAATAAAGTAAATATAAATTAATACAACAACCTTCAAATTTATATCGTCCTTATTTGCCGAGATGTATTCCCTGTAACTGACGGCAGGACTTGCCGCGAAGAATCAGCTTAAAACACAACAATATCAACATTTTGCACTGACAAAACGTATTCCGAACTTGACAGAACGAATGACAATAGCTATGTTGTGCCCCGTAAGGCTGTGACCTTGCGATAGCGATACTACTAAACCATCCGCGAGGATGGGACGGAAAGCCCACAGGGTCTCCTTGAGACAGCCGGGTCGCCGAACTATCAATTCCAGATGATAGCACGCGCGATCCGGCTTTTTTCATAACCGGTCCGCAGCACGGCGGCATGGCCGCCGATGCACTACGACAGGAGGCTTCATGAAGTTCAGTAAAAAGATCCAGCATATGGCGGTATTTATCGAATTTCTGGCCGGTTCAGGACTGGCTATCTTCTTCCACCTGGTGCTTCACAACGCCGAGGCGGCCTACAGTATCTTCGGCATTGGCCTGTTGCTTTCACTGGCCACCTACCTCCTCCGGGAAGACCTGGAAAACACCCGCTGCGAATTGACCGCCCAGTACCACAAGGCTCATGAAATTACTTTTGCAGTGGCACAGATCAGCGATCCGGAATGCCAGGCCAAGGCCCAGGAGATGCTGAACGGCGTCAAGCGGACCATCCTGCTGCTCCAGCAGGGTTACATCCCGCTCGATGAAACCGAATATTATCTGGAAGGAGCCAAGTGCACCGACAGCTCGCTGCAGCGGCTGAAGGCGGTAGATCCCCTGACGGCCGGATGGCACACCCGCGGCGCCCTGATGAACTTCTACCAGTCCAACCTGCGGGCTCTGGAGCGGGAGGTGGCTATCACCCGGATATTTGTCATCAACCACAACGACATGTCCGATTGCGAGGCCCAGAAGATCCTGCTGGCCCAGTACCGGGACGGTATCGACGTGCGTATCGCCTTCCGCGATGAACTGCCTCTGGCCAACGACATAAGCGGTCGCGACATCAACAGCTCCTTCGATTTCGGTATTTATGACGATCAGGTGGTCACCGAGGTATTTCCCCAGTCCGGCAAGTACTATGGCCGTAAGACCGCGACGGCGGCAGAGGTGGAGAAGTATGTGCGTCTGTACGAGATTATCGAGCACAACTCCCACGCTGTTGCGCAGGAAGGCGACCGGATCATCCTGGCATCGGAGGCGCTCGACCTGGCCGCCTAGTTTCAGAGAACTGCAGGCTCCGTTTGCATCGTCAATTCTTGTGCTTTTGAGGAGTTTCAGGTAGTGTAACTGGTCGCGCTTATTGAACTGCCAATATCTACACGATACTCTGAAACAGGAGCTGAACGCATGAGCGAAGCGGTAAAACAGCAGATAAAAATCCTTCTCGAAAAGCACAACGCCGTGCTTCTGGCTCACAACTACATGCGTGACGAGGTGCAGGAAATCGCCGACATCACCGGCGATTCCCTGGCGTTATCCATCGAAGCTTCCAGAACCGCTGCCGATGTCATCGTATTTTGCGGTGTACACTTCATGGCCGAATCGGCCGCTATTCTCTCCCCCCGCAAGAAGGTGCTGCTCCCCCGTCCCGATGCCGGCTGCCCGATGGCCGATATGGTTACGGCAGAAGAGCTTGAACTGCTCAAGTCAAAACACCCCGGCGTGCCGGTCGTGACCTATGTCAACTCTTCGGCGGAGGTCAAGGCCCATTCCGATATCTGCTGTACCTCGGCCAATGCTCTCAAGGTGGTGCGATCGCTCAGGGAGAACGAACTGATTTTTGTCCCGGACCGCAACCTGGGGCGCTGGGTCGCCCAATTTGTCCCGGAGAAGAAGTTCATCTTCTGGGAGGGGTTCTGTCCGACTCACGAGAGGATGACGAAAGCGGCGGTGCTGCAGAAGAAAGCGGAGCATCCCGGCGCTCTCTTCATCTGCCATCCCGAAAGCGCCCCGGAGGTTTCGGCCCTGGCCGATCACGTCTGCTCCACCAGCGGCATGTATGACTACTGCCGCACCAGTCCGGCGACAAAGTTCATCATCGGCACGGAAGCGGGTATCCTCTACAAACTGCGGCTCGATAATCCGGACAAGGAATTCATCCTGGCCTCACCGGCACTCTTCTGCCCCAATATGAAACTTACCTCGCTGGAGGATGTGCTGCTTTCACTCCAGACCCTGTCACCGGTCGTCAGCGTGCCGGAAGATATCCGGCTCAAGGCCAAAGGGGCGCTGGACCGGATGCTGGCGATTCCCCGCGACTGACAGGTTTCTTCCTGCAAAATCATTAAAGGCGGCCGATTGGCCGCCTTTCTGTTTTTCATCGCCTCATCCGAGGGTTGGACAATTCCCGAATCGGCGATAAAATCGTTATAATACTTTTTTACAGCAACGGAGGAGAGAATGCGCAGAGGATGGAGAGGCATGTTCAGCCACTTAGCCCGTCTGATGGGGCTGTTTCTTCTGTCGGTACCGGCGATACTCGGGAATGCCGGGAAGGCCATGGCCGTGGAGCCGAGACCGGGCGGAGCCCTGACGG
>DATNCC010000199.1:0-4568 GCA_035571735.1 Dongiaceae bacterium
AAGGCTGGAGGTCCGGCTTGTGCAGCAACGCGATCAAATTGATAGTCGTCACGGTTCTGGTTCTGGTTCTTTCCGGCTGTGCCGGGAGGGGCGCACTCCTCCCGGGCGAGGTGCCACCAATGCACACCGTGAGCGAATTCAGCGACGACGAGAACGTTTCACGCACGCGTGACCCGTGGGAAGGCCTCAATAGAAGCATGTACAAATTCAACTACGAGGCCGACCGTCTCGTACTCCTTCCGGTCGTTGCCGAATACGAAACGATAATTCCCCGTTTTGCCCGGACCGGCGTGAGCAACTTTTTCACCAACATCCGCGAGGTTGGGACCTTCTACAACTGCATCCTGCAAGCAAAAGGAAAGAAGTCCATGGTGACCCTCGGGCGGTTTCTGACCAACTCGACCATTGGAATCGGCGGCCTCTTCGACCCGGCAACCGCCTTTGGGTGGAGACGGGAGAACGAGGATTTCGATCACACCCTGGAAACCTGGGGGGTCGGTACCGGGCCGTATCTGGTTCTGCCTATTCTCGGACCGAACACGGCCCGGAGTGCGGGTGGTCTAGCTGTAGACGGCGGGATCCGCTGGGCCATCATGAACGCTATCGATCCCTTTGGCGGGACCGGAGCCCGCACCGAGATCGAGATGGGGACCACCGCTCTGGAAACGGTGGATCTGCGCCATAGGGAAAGCTTCCGCTATTACGACAGCGACTATCCGTTCGAATACAATATGGTCCGTTACATCGTCAGCGAGCGGCGGGAATTGAAGACCATCAGGTAAGCCGGCAGTTACCAGTGCAGGGTTACAAAGGGGGAGCGCAGTGAACAACAAGAACGTCTTACAACAAATTTTGGGAGTGCTAAGAAATGATTATTAGCCGAGAAGTTATTAACGACACCTTTCACGAGCTTATCCCATATCGGAACGGGAATGTTCTCAGCATAGAGGGGTTCGAGTTGCTGGTTGGCTGGAGCGAGCAACAGGAGTGGTGGCATGAATTTGCAAGTCTGAACCAGCTAAGTCATAACTGGCGCACATCATACCTGGGTGATCCATATGTTTTCGCTCTAATTCTATTCCGGTTTGTCGTACATCGAACCTGAAGCCGTGGGATAAATAAAGCAGCTGGTGAAATACGTGGCTGTTTTAGTTGCGCTAAAACTTCGTTTCAAGAGAGGTGCAAGTCAGTGAACAGACTCATCAATATACTTCCCATGATGGAGTGGCTTCCATCCTACCGAAAGGAATGGCTTCGCTTCGACCTGGTCGCCGGTCTCACGACGGCGGGGGTGATCATCCCTCAGTCCATGGCCTATGCCGCCATCGCAGGACTGCCGCTAGTGGTGGGGCTTTATACCTCGCTGGTGATGCTGATGGTGTATGCCGCTCTGGGGACCTCCAGACTCCTGAGCGTAACGACCAGTTCCACCATTGCTATCCTGGCGTCCAGCACTCTCGCTGCGGTTGCATCCGGCGGCGCCGCCGCCACGCTGCTGTCGGCATCCGCCACCCTGTCGTTCCTGGTGGGGGCTTTCCTGTTGCTCGGGGGCCTGTTTCGCCTCGGCGTGGTAGCCAACCTGATCTCCGACCCGGTACTTATCGGTTTCAAAGCAGGAATCGGTCTGGTAATCGTTCTGGGCCAGGTCCCCAAGCTCCTGGACGTGCATATTACCCAGGCCGGTTTCTTCCAGGACATTGTCTCGATACTCAGGCATCTGCCGGAGACGTCCCTTCCCACCTTCATGCTCGCCATGGCGATGCTTGGCCTCATGCTCGGCCTCAAAAAATTTGCGCCGCGACTGCCGGCCTCATTGATAACCGTGGCGGCCGGTATTGCCCTGTCGGGCTTTGCCGGGCTCGACAGGTTCGGCATTTCGCTGGTGGGGACGGTCCAGGCCGGACTGCCGACCTTTGCCCTCCCAGATATTTCCCTGATGAGGCAACTCTGGCCGGCGGCCCTCGGTATCGCCCTGATGAGTTTCGTCGAAACGGCGGCAGCGGGGCGTGCCTTCATTCGGAAGGGGGATCTTCCCCCCGAGGGCAATCAAGAGCTGGTTGCGACCGGCCTGGCGAACCTCGCCGGGAGTTTCTGTCACAGTATGCCCGGCGGAGGAGGAACGTCGCAGACGGCGGTGAATCAGGGCGCGGGTGCGCACAGTCAGATATCCGGACTGGTGACGGCCGCGGTCATCATGTCTACGCTTCTCTTTCTGGCGCCCCTCTTCGGGCTGATGCCCAATGCCACCCTGGCCGCCGTCGTCATCATCGCCAGTGTCGGCCTGGTCAGCCCGGCCGAGTTTCGCGCCGTTCTCACTATCAGGACCATGGAGTTTCACTGGGCGCTCATCACCGCTTTCGGGGTGATGGTGCTTGGCACCCTGAAGGGGCTCCTGGTGGCGGTACTGGTGTCGATGGTGTCGCTCATTGTTCGCGCCAATACCCATCCTATCCATGTGCTGGGGCGTAAACCGGGGACCATCGTGTTCCGTCCCATGTCTCCCGGGCACCCGGAAGACGAAACCTATCCCGGAGTTCTGCTGCTTCGTCCTGAAGGAGCGATATTCTTTGCCAATGCCCCGCGTCTGGTTCAGGAAATGCGGGCTCTTATCGCGGAGTTCACTCCCCGGGTCCTGGTCCTGGACCTGAGCGCTGTGCCCGACATGGAATACACTGCCCTCATGATGCTGACTGATGGGGAAGAACAGGTCCGCGAAGCCGGGACCGTGATCGCGCTGGTGGCGATGAATCCGTATGTTCTGGAGGTAATCCGGCGATCGCGGCTCTGGGAGCGGCTGGGGAGTGAACGGATGTTTTATACTCTTGATCAGGCGGTTGAGTGGTTTCAGCTACATTCAGCGGAAGATGCGACGCAGAAGAGTTGTCAGGATTGGGAAGGAATGGCCGCCGCACCCACGTAAGCATCTTTTATCGTTTTATCCAAGGCATACAAAGAATAGCGGCTTATGCTTCATTACAACAGAGATCGGAGGGGAAATAGTGACTATTGAAACAAATTCGGATCGTTGCATTGTTATCCACCAAGGCCAGACAAACTATTTCACCTGTTGGGCAGATGAGTCTTACAGAGGCGCGTGTCCTTACTTGGACAGAACTATTTTTTGTACGCATCCTGAGAAAGAAAATTTCCACATAATTTCTAAATCTCGATCTGATTTAAACAAGATTCAGTTGTTTGAAAATACCGGCACGTATCCATTACCGGCAAAGGCGGACAAAAGATGAACCACATGAAATCACCAGCCCAAACGTTCCGGTTGCGGTATGAAATCAAGGAGAACAAAAAATGCTTAAACGAATTGGTGTAACTCTGTTTTTAGTGTTGTTTCTGGCTTCTCAAGCCATTGCATCGCCTATCAATGATGTAAAGAAAACAGTGGATGAGGTGGTTCGAATTGTCGCCAGCAAAGACCTGGAAAAGAACGTCCAGAAGCGCCGCTTGGCCCTGAAAAAAACCATCAGCCAAATATTTGATTATAGCGAGATGGCCAAGCGTTCCATGGGAAAACATTGGAATAGCCGCACGCCGGAAGAGAAAAAGCAATTTTCAGAACTATTTGCCAACCTCCTTGAGAATTCGTATGCCGCCAAGATTGAATCCTATAACAATGAAAAAATTGTTTATCTGAATGAGATTGTCGATGCTGACTATGTTGAGGTCAAATCAAAGGTTGTCACCGCCAAACGGGATGAATTTACCCTGGATTACCGGCTGCATAACGGTAACGGTAAATGGATGGTTTATGACGTGGTAATCGAGGGTGTCAGCCTGGTATCTAATTTCCGTACGCAATTCAGCAAAGTTATTGCTGCCAACGGCTATAACGGGCTTGTCAGTAAACTTCAGGCCAAGCTTGGTGACCTATGAACTCCGTAACTGTTATGCATTGAATATTGTGACGAAGCAGAAAAAGGAGTGATGTGCATGAAACGTGAAAAGGGAGAGGAAAAGGGGCTACATCCAGCATACGCCGACCCGATATATCGCATAAGCAAACTTGTTTCTTCAGTTCGTAAACCGCTTTCCGTGGCCCCTGACACTAAATTGGATGAAGCCGTTACTCATATGCTCACTAATGATTTTTCTCAGTTGCCGGTGATGACGAGTGGAAGAGACGTCAAAGGAATTATTACGTGGACATCTATCGGCAGTCGCTTGGCTATGGGTAAAAATTGTTCGGTAGCTCGTGACTTAATGGAACAACACCAGGAAATTCGTTCCGATGCATCGCTTATTTCAGCAATCGGCATCATCGCGGAACACCAGTATGTGTTGGTTCGTGGACACGATCAGAAGATTATAGGCATCGTTACAGCAAGTGACCTGAGTTTACAGTTTCAACAACTGGCAGAGCCATTCCTGTTGCTTGGAGAAATAGAAAACCACGTGCGACGAGTTATCAGTCAACGGTTTACTTCTACAGAATTAGAGTCTGCAAAAGACCCGACAGATACAAAACGCGTAGTTACCTCCGTTGCAGATCTTACGTACGGAGAGTACATAAGGTTGCTTGAACACCAGGAACGATGGGACAAGCTGAACATTAC
>DATNCC010000200.1:0-2689 GCA_035571735.1 Dongiaceae bacterium
TGGCGATAACGCACCGGCCATCGAGGTGGAGGGTGCGGTTATGGCCTGCCGTGAATTCGGCATTCCGGTAACGCTGGTCGGAGACCAGACCTGTCTGGCTGCCGAACTTGCCAAGCACAGTACCTCAGGACTTGACATCGACATCTTTCATGCCAGTGAAGTGGTGGGCATGCACGATTCCGCCTCCGATGCGGTGCGCAAAAAACGCAACTCATCGGTTCGGCTGGCCTTCGATCTTGTAAAGGACGGCAAGGCCTGTGCAGCGGTGAGTGCCGGAAACTCCGGGGCTACCATGGCCGCCGGCATGTTTGTGCTCAAACGCATCAGCGGCATAGAACGTCCCGCCATCGCCCAGATTTTTCCAACCCTCAAAGGCAAGACCCTCGTCCTTGACGTCGGTGGCAATGTCGACTGCAAGCCGATTCATCTGGCCCAGTTTGCCATCATGGGAGAGGTGTACGCCCGTTATGCCATGGGCATCTCCAACCCGACCGTGGGTCTGCTCTCCAACGGTGAGGAGGACTCCAAGGGCAATGAGCTTACCCGCGAGACCAACGCCCTCTTGCGGGCCACTTCCCTCAATTACTCCGGATATGTCGAAGGACGCGATATCTTCAAAGGGAGTGTCGATGTCGTGGTCTGTGACGGTTTTGTGGGGAACGTGGTGCTCAAGCTTTCGGAGGGATTATCCGAAGCTGCCGGCAGGATGCTGAAAGAGGAGATCCTGAAGAGCTGGATTTCAAAACTGGGCTACCTGTTTGTACGGGCGGCCTTTAACCGGTTCAAGAAGATCGTGGATTATGCCGAGTACGGCGGGGCACCGCTGTTGGGCATCAACGGCGTCGGCATGATCTGTCATGGAGGATCGAACGTCAAGGCCATAAAAAATGCCATCCGCTTTGCCCATGAATACGCCAGCAGCGGCATGACCGAACACGTTGCGGAAAAGCTGTCGGAAAATGCTGTCGTCAACAGTCAGCGAGACAGCCAGAAAATACAGGCGATAGCGTAATGGAGACAGTGTGCTGAGGGCCAGAATAACGGGAACCGGTTCCTCTCTGCCGGAAAAGATACTCACCAATCAAGACCTGGAACGGATGGTTGACACCAGCGACGAATGGATCACGTCCAGGACCGGCATCAAAGAGCGTCGTATTGCAGCCGAAGGTGAGTTCACGTCCACCTTTGCCGTCGAAGCTTCGCGGCGGGCGCTGGCCATGGCCGGCGTCAAGGCCGAAGAACTGGATCTGATCATTCTCGGCACCGTTACCCCTGATTTTCCCTTTCCGGCCACCGCCTGCATCGTGCAACACGAAATCGGGGCCGTCAATGCCACCGCTTTTGACCTCTCCGCCGCCTGTTCCGGCTTCATCTTCGGCCTTTCCATTGCGGACAAGTATATTCGCTGCGGTGAAGCAAAAAAGGTGCTCGAAATCGGCGCCGAGGTCTTGTCCCGGGTAGTTGACTGGACAGACCGCAACACCTGCATCCTGTTTGGTGACGGCTCCGGTGCAGCGGTGGTCGAGGCTTCGGAGGGAGACACCGGTCTCCTTTCCACGCATATCTTCAGCAACGGCTCATTCTGGAATACCCTGTATCAGCCCGGCTGCGGGAACAGGAATCCGGCTACGAGTGAACGTACGATGGCCGAGCGCCTCTTCTATATCAAAATGGAGGGCAACGACGTCTTCAAGCACGCCGTCCGCGCCATGGAAGAGGCTGCCTGCACCGCCCTTACCGCCAATGGCATGTCCCCTTCAGATGTCTCTCTGCTGATCCCCCACCAGGCCAATCGTCGCATTATCGACGCAACGGCCAAGCGGCTGGGGATTACGGATGCAGACAGGGTTGTTATCAATCTTCACAATTACGGCAATACGTCTTCGGCGTCCATTCCAATTTCCCTCGATGAGGCCAATCGTACCGGCCGCATGAAGGCGGGAGATATTGTATTGCTGGATGCCTTTGGCGGCGGCTTTACCTATGGCTCGGCCCTCCTGCGCTGGTAGTCCGGATTTTCTTTCATCACACACAGGGTAGCTTGAAAAGGTGCACCTAATGAGCAAAACAGCATTCATCTTCCCCGGTCAGGGGTCACAGTACCCGGGCATGGGCAAGGACCTTGCAGATACCTTTCCGACAGCCCGCCGGATATTCGAAGAGGCCGATGATGCCCTTGGCCTGAAGCTCTCTGCCATCTGTTTCTCCGGCAGCGAAGACGACCTGAAGCTGACCGCCAATACCCAGCCTGCCATACTGACTGCCAGCATTGCCGTACTGCGGGTCATGGAACAGGAAACCGGACTGCAGGCGGACTACCTGGCCGGACACTCCCTGGGCGAATATTCGGCTCTGGTCTGTTCCGGCGCCCTGGCATTTGCCGATGCGGTCCGAACGGTGCGCTCCCGCGGTACCTTCATGCAGGAGGCGGTTCCGGTTGGTACCGGCACCATGGCCGCCATGCTCAGCATCGACAAGGAAGAGCTGGAGGATATCTGCCGCGAAGCTGCCCAGGGGGAGGTCGTCTCAGCGGCCAACTTCAATTCCCCCGGACAGATCGTTATTGCCGGGAACGTCGCCGCAGTCAATCGGGCCATCGAGATCGCCAAGGGTCGCGGCTTCAGGAAATCCATGCTGCTGCCGGTCAGCGCGCCCTTCCACTGCGCCCTGATGCGCCCCGCGGCTGATC
>DATNCC010000201.1:0-3841 GCA_035571735.1 Dongiaceae bacterium
TGATGGTGGCACCTGTGACGGCGTCTCCCGCCATCTTGTCCACCGGCACCGATTCTCCGGTCACCATCGCTTCGTCTACGCTGCTGCTCCCTTCCTCGACCACTCCGTCGGTCGGGATGGTTTCACCGGGGCGGACCAGAAACAGATCGCCAACCCGCACCATGGAAGCCGGTATCTCCTTCTCTCCCACCTCCGTGACAAGGCGCGCCTTGTCGGCCTGCAGCCTTAAGAGTTTCTTCAGGGCCTCGCCTGCCTTGCCTCGTGCCCGGGCCTCAAGGTACTTGCCGAGGCGGATGAAGGCGATCAGCATGGCCGAAGTCTCGAAAAAGACCTCGTGACCATGCTCGCCGAAGGCGCCGAAGAATGCGAACAGGGAATAAAAGTAAGCCGCCGACGTCCCCAGGGCCACCAGCACGTCCATGTTGGCGCTGCGGCTTTTGAGGGCGTACCAGGAGCCGCGGTAGAAAGTGAGCCCTGCCGTGAACTGGACGATTGTTGCGAGAATAAGGTTCATCCACCCCACCGCCGGGATTTGGTGCATTCCCATGGTGAGCATGATCGGGAGGGAGAGAAGGATGCTGGCGATAAACCAGTTGCGCTGGCTCTGGTAGCTCTTTGTCTCGTCTTCCTTTGCCGAACCTTCCGGGACCGGCTGGTAGCCGGCGGCGGTCACCACTTCATAGATCCCGGAAGCAGAAATTACAGCAGAATTGAAGCGGACAAAGGCCGATTCCTGCGCCAGATTGACGACCGCTGTCGTAACTCCGGGCGCGGCGAGAAGCTTTTTCTCCAGAGTGTTGACACACGAAGCGCAGTGCAGTCCCTGAACTCCGAAATGGAGCTCCCCTGCACCCCCTTTCCCCTTGATGCCGTATCCGAGCTTAGCGACCGTCTCCTCGATCGATTCTCTCGTGATGACGGTATCGTCGAACTCCACCAGCAGCTCTTCCATCGCGAAGTTGACAACAGCGCGACCGATACCGGCAGTCTCACCGAGCGTCTTTTCGATCCTTGCCGCGCAGTTGACGCACGACATTCCGGAAATGGCGAAAGCAGCTTTCTGCATGGGACTTCTCCTTATTTGAGGAACCTGGACAGCGCGGTCTTGACTTCTTCAAGAAGCGCCTGCTGCGTCATCGGCTTGGCGTTTTCGTGCTCCGAGCCGCTGCCATGCCCCAGCACACAGGTCTCCAAATGACTGGTGAGGAGCTCGATCCCCAGGGCATCCAGGGCAGAGCGGACGGCCGCGATCTGATTGAGGATATCGACGCAGTAGCGCTTTTCTTCCAGCATGCGCTGAATCCCTCCCACCTGCCCTGAGATCCGCTTGACCCTCGATGCCAGCTTTTTCTGTGATGAACGGTCCATGTTTCCTCCCAGCCCTTGAAATACCCCCATAGGGTATGTTTACAATTCAAAAATACCCCTGTGGGGTATGCGTGTCAAGGGAGAATTCAGGTGGGAAGTTGCGTATGGTACCGGTAAGGAAGGCCAAAAAATGCGGGATCACTTCTGACAGCGGGGACAGAAGACCGTGCTCCGGCTACCGAGCCGGATCTCCTCCAGAGCGCCGTTGCAGTGGCTGCAGCTCCCCTTGCCCCGTCCGTACACGGCAAACTCCAGCGGGTGATAGGCGACCGAATCTTCCGCCACGCGGTAGGTGCTCCCCTGCTGTATCGACTCCTGCAGCACCTCGCGGATAGAGGCGGCCAGTCGCCCGCACTCCGGCAGGGAAAGGGAGGAGGCGTGCCGGTCGGGACGGATAGCGGCACGAAACAGCGCTTCGTTGGCGTAGATGTTGCCGACTCCTGCAACAATTTCCGAGTTCATGATCAGCAACTTCACCGCGACCCGGCGCGACCGGCTCACCCGGAAGAGATAATCTCCGTCAAAAGAGGAGGTCAGCGGCTCCGGGCCGATCCGGGCCAAAAGCGGATGGCTCAAGGGGTCAGCCGTGGTCCAGAGCAAGGTGCCGAATTTTCGAGGATCGTGGAAGCGGAGTAAAGGCCCGCCGGCAAAGACGATATCGAGATGATCATGCTTTCCGGGGGGTGACGGTTCCGGAAGGAAATGAAGAAAGCCGGTCATCCCCAGGTGGACGATCAGCCATCCCTCTTCGCAATCGAACAGCAGGTACTTGCCCCGCCGCTCCACGCTACGGATGGTCCGCCCGGTCAGGACCGTTGACAACTCCACGGGAATCGGCAAACGGAGCTTCGGGGTCCGGACCTCGACCCGTTCGATCCTTCTGCCTACAAGTTCCCGTTCCAGCCTGCGTCGGGTCAGTTCAACTTCGGGTAGTTCCGGCACAACTTTCTCCAGCGGCGTGTTTCGCTTTAATGTTCATTCTTAGACAGCACACCCAAAAAAAGGTTTCACGCAACGACGCGACGGCGCAACGAAAAGCTTTTAAACAAATTATTAGTTCTTGGTTTAAGCGTCGCGTCGTTGCGTCGTCGCGTGAATAACGCCTTGGAATTAATGCTTCCCCGCAATCCGCAGTTTGCTAAAGGAGTGATAGAGCGGTACCAGCAGGGTGAAACCTGTGATCAGTTCACTCATCAGCTCCCTGCCGTAAAGCCTTTGGTCACTCTGACGGTTGCAGACCAGATAGACGCTCTTGCGCTGGTGCCAAGAGCGCAGATGCTCCGGCACGGCCGGGTTTATGAGCCGCTTGTACTGTTCCCCTCCGACCTCGAACCGGTCCTGCCCGTCCAGAAAGGCAATCATCTCCTCGAACTCGGCCGGTTTCCGTTCGATCAGCTGCCGTAGCCGGTCCATCGTATCTTTCGAGGCGGAATAAAAGCCCATGCCGTAGCACCAGCTTTCCGCGCCCAGTTCGAAGAAAAAGGCCGGAGCGTCCTGCCACTCTGAAAGCGGCTTCTTGAAGGTCAGCCAGAGAGTCGTCTTGTAGGGGGACTTGTCGCGGGAGAAGCGGGTATCGCGGTGGATGCGGGAGATCGTCCGTGCCGGTGCGGTGACAAAATCCGCGTCCACGGAAAGCATGAGCGGCGTCAGCCCGGCGGTCAGGGCGCGCAAGGGTGCCAGCAGATGCTGCTCGTAGTCGCTGCGGTGCGCCTCGAACCAGGCCTTGCTGTTATCGGCTTTGAGGTCGCGCAGAAAAGCAAGCGACTCCGGGGCAAATCCATTGAATTTATCATCACGCAGATTCATTCGCCCTACTCCCTGCCCGAGGGCTTTTGCCGTACTTCCTTGCCTGCTGTCCACCCCTCGCTTGCCTCCGGAAAGCAGTCGAAACGGGGGATGTAGGGCTTGATATCGATCAGCGGCGTTCCGTCCAATACGTCGATGCCGCCCACGTGCAGAATGTTCCCCTCGCGGCGCAGCAGCCTGACCACGGAAAGCCCCAGGCCGTTGGGGCGGCAGGGATGGCGGGAGGCAAATACGCCGTGCGGTTCGTCATCAAGAAAGGTGGGGCGGGACAGGATCACCTCGCCGGCCCGGTCGAAGCGGTATATGAGGAACAGGTGTGTGAAGGTCTCGATGTCCTTCAGGCCCGGCGCATACTCAGGGAAAAGCTCGACGGCTCCCTCCGCCTCAGGCTGGAAGGCCCCCTGGATGGGCGCTTCCTCCTTGGTCCGAAAGGGGGAACGGATGATCCCGATAGGCTGAATATCTAATTTCATCGGACTTGGTCCATGGGCTGTCTGATTATGGTCTTCCATCTTTTCGGGTCCGTCCTCCTGATGTCGCTCAAGTAGATCTCGTGATGTTTTCCGGTCCGGCTGCAGCCTGACTCCTCGATGAACCTGTGCACTTTCTCGATATTCGGCCCTTCCTCCGAGAATGGGCCGATATGCATGATCTGGGCGCAAGCCCC
>DATNCC010000202.1:0-11101 GCA_035571735.1 Dongiaceae bacterium
TTTTCGTCTTTACGGTTGAATATTCCCTGGAAGGAGTTCAGCAGGATTTTGGGCTTTGCAAAGAAGGAGAACAGGGAGGATGTCGTCATCATGGCAACCCCGCCCCACAGCGACCACATGGTGATGGCCTTGAAGGTGGGAGCTGCGATGATGCCTTTGCTGATCATGACGGGTGCCAGGCAGACGTAGTTGACTATGGCGCCGATCAGCATCGAGCTTGCGACCTTGGTACCCATCAATCCTCCGGTGGCCATCATGACGATGCTGGAATCAAACCGGATGGTCAGATCCTTCAAGGGAGTGCCCATGATCGTGGGAATAATACCGGATCTGTATAAGAGATCATCCCAGTATTCAGGAATGACCGCAAACTTCAGCCGCAATGCGCCCATGACCGCCTGATTGCGAATGACTTCGATGAAAGCGGACAGTCCGCCCCCCGCTGCCAGGATCTTAGCCTTGAACAAGCCATCGGCGCCGGAGTCCGAATGCAGGCCATCCATGACGATTCCGGCGGCACGCCCTTCGGGGAAGGGCATCTGTTCGTCGTTGATGACTCTTTTTTTCAGGGGGAACGCAAACAACACCCCCAGCGAGGACAGCAGAACGATCCATACCATGGTATGGAACATGGGCACGACCTGACCGGTGACCAGCATGTACGCTGCCATGGATGAAATCAGCGGGGCTGTCATATATCCCGCTGATGTTGCGATGGATTGCATGGCATTGTTTTCCAGCAAGGTCAGCTCCTTGCCGAAGTTCAGCTTGCTGATGACCTTGAAAAAGGCAAAAGCCAGAATCACGGACGTGATCCCAATGCCCAGTGTCCATCCGGTTTTAATGCCGACGTAGAGGTTTGTCAGGCTTAAAACGCCGCCAAGAATCATTCCCGTCAATGCCGAGCGCAATGTCAGCTGAGGCATGTTGCCTTTGTATATATTCTCAAGCCACCAACGATCCTTTTCTTCCAGGGTCATCGTGCGGACCTGTGTCTCGGTTAACTGCTTGAGTGCCATGAGGGCTCCATTCCAACCATACGTCGTTTGCTCCCGACCGGAGGCTTGATTTCCAGGCGCTCAACAGCCCGGTGGACCGGTGACCAGCGGTTCCATGTGTCTCTCCGGGCTGCTTGAAAGTGATATCATCCAGCAAGTATATCCGCTGCATCGGAATTGTCTAAGACGCAGCTGTATCGACTCCATGAAAACTTAAAATAAAAACAATTGACAACGGATATCAAATGTGCAAAATGCACATATTACCAAATAAACTTTCCAGGTATCTTAATGACGTCAACTATTACAACATCCGTGAATGAAAGTGCCCTGGACGTTAATTGCCAGGATACCTCCTTGATCGAGGCGCTGAGCCGCCTGTTGGTCCCGCTGGCCCGGCTTTGCCTGGTAAACGGCATTACGTTCGCGGCTGCCGAAGATATTCTGAAACGTGCCTTTGTCCAGGAGGCTGGTGCACTACAGCCGGATATGCCCGTGCACGGTACGGTAAGTCGAATCAGCACCGCTACAGGCATCAGCCGTCGGGAAGTGACGCGTTTGATCAAACTGGAAGCGGCGGGGCGGCCGACAAAGCCTTCACTGGCTGCCGAAGTATTCGCCCGCTGGACAACAGGCGTCTCATGGCGAGACCACGAAGGTGCACCATGCGTACTTAACCGGCAAGGACCTGCACCGAGTTTTGAAGCACTTTCACAGTCAATCACTCGTGATATTCATCCTCGGAGCATGCTTGAAGAATTAATCCGCCTGGGCCTGGTGAGTCATGATGAAGACCTCGACCTCGTATCACTAACACGCAGTGATTATGTGCCAAGAAGTGATTCCAGACAGATGCTCGGTTTTCTTGGCGACAATGTCGGGGACCATCTCAATGCAGCCGTCTCCAACGTTATGCATGATAGCAGCAGGCACCTCGAACAGTCTGTCTTTGCCGATGAATTGTCCGCCGAATCCATCGAAGCGCTGCGACCACTGATCATGGCCCAATGGCAGGCGCTTCGCGATGTCATGGTGCCCGCAATCAGCACTTACATTGAGGCGGACCAACTCGCCGGTCGAACACAAAATCAGCGGGTACGCATAGGGCTTTATTCTTTTACCGAAACAGCAACAAACAGCGACAAAACCGGCAGCGATCAGACCGAGGATCCAAATCAGAATTCAAATCCAAAGGAAAATTCCAAATGAAAGCACACCTGTTATTTCCAACCTGGTCAGTTTGGCGGTCGGTTGCTTTATTTCTTGTTTGCGCCGCAATCGTATCAGGATGCGGTTCGGAAAATGAACAAAGCGCCGGAGTGGGTACGGGAGGCACCGGCACATTAGCACGTGTCGCACTTGACGTTACCGACACCCCTGCGATCGACTATGCACATGTTTATGTGACGGTTACCGGCGTTGCATTCCATACCGACGCATCCGCAGCCTTCCTGAGCAACGGCACAAATAATGCGACCGGTTGGCAAATTGTCAATCTTGCCACACCCAAGACCGTTGACCTGGCACAGCTTACCAACGGCACCATGTACGCCGACCTTAACGGTAACTCTTCGTTATTCGACGGGATGAACCTGCCTGTCGGCAATTACCGGCAAATCCGCATATTCCTGGCATCTACGGAAGATGCTTATGCCGGCTCAACCCCGGGGCTGATTTATAATAACGAGGTACAGCTTAACGGCGATGCAGCGCATTACCCTCTGCGCATCCCTTCTTCAGACGAAGGTATTAAAGTCCTGCCGGAATCATCTGTTGCTGTAACCAGTGGCAGCAATGTCCGCCTGGCGCTGGATTTTAATCTTGGCGACGATGTGGTGCAAATTTCACCAAACGGAGCAACCGAATTTATTTTCAAGCCAAGACTCGGCTATTTCGACATGGGAAGTGTCGGTTCCGTCAAGGGATCGGTCAGTTTCTCGAATCTCTCGACATCCGGAATAGAGGTCAAGGCAGAACAGGTTAAAAGTGGCGCCAACTATCGGATCGTGCGCCGGGCAACGTCGGTAGACAAAACTACCGGCAGATTCAATCTCTACCCATTGCCTGTTTTCGGCAATGCAACCACCGCCACCTACGACATCCTTATTCGCGGACGGAAAGTACAAACCACTATTATCAAGGGGGTAAAGGTTCATAAAGGGACGTCTCTCTCATCCGGGGCCGTCGATCTGGGAACAGTTGCCATGCAGCCGGGCACCGAATTTACTGCCCAGCTTGCCACGGCAATACATCCCACCGGATCATGGATAAACTTTTATCAGACCATTGCCGGTGATGCCGTTCCGTATGAAGTGCGCAATCGTCATCTTGATCCTTATACCGGCAGGTTCGGCAAGAACGAGGAGCTATCAACCGGACCCATACGGAAAGCCACCTTCATTCAAGGACAGCCTCTTGTTTTCACTTCTGATACAACGTCTCAAGGTGTTTTCTCCGCAGTTGCCGATGCCGCCGACTTTTTCGGCAGGGGGGACGTGCTTTCAGGGATAAGCGCTGCAGCCGGAGGCACTGCTGCCATGACCATGTCCGCAGCTAACTATCCACGTATGGACTCGGCGGCAACAGCCGGAAAAATTAACTGTGCCTTTGATATGGCGCTACTCGGGACCGGCACCGGCGCCGGAATGGGGATGGGAAACCGCAACATCGGCAATCCGTCGAAAGGTCAGATATTCGTCACCCATGGCGGCATGATCATCGACAGCATTGGCGATCTGACCGGTGATACCACGGTCAATGCGTCAATGCGCGCTGGAGGTGGCGCTGCCAATTCCGTGGGGGTTATTAATATACCCAGCAATGCCGCCAATGCTGTTTACGGTGTCTATGCCCTCGGCTGGGGCAACGGTTTTATTGCAGCCGGAAAGACTTTCGATATCGACATGAGAAAGGAGGCGAACGCCACTGTCACTATAAGACTGAAGTAAATTTGGCCACCCGTAAATCTATAATTAATTCAGGAAGAAAGGAGACAAATCAATGAAGAATCACCTTGGGAAGCTGATAACAGCACTTTTCTTGATCACTCTGGCTTTAAGTCTCAGCGGATGCGGCGGTTCATCCACTACGGCAACGGCACCGACAGTGGGTAAGGTCAGTCTTGATATTACCGATGCTCCGGCCATGGATTATTCACATGTGTACGTAACGGTTACCGGCGTTGCCTTTCATACCAGCAACAGTGCCGGTTTTGACAGCTACAGCACCGCCAAGAACGCCGGTTGGCATAAGATCGACCTCCCCGCTCCTAAAACCGTTGACCTGGCTAAACTGGCAAACGGTGTCATGTATGCGGACGGTAATGGCGGAGCTTCCCTGTTCGAGGGTCTTGTTCTTCCCGAGGGACGTTACCAGCAAATCAGGATATTCCTGGCGACCACTGAGGATGACCTGACCGCCTCTGCTGCTGCTCTCGGGCTCACCTACAATAACGAGGTAATTCTGAATGGAGATGCAACCCATTATCCCCTGCGCATCCCGACAGCAGATGAAGGTATCAGGTTGATCCCCGAATATCCGGTTGTGGTGACGGCAGGCGGCAACGTAAAGATAGCCCTTGATTTTAACCTTAACAACGATGTGGTGGAAGTTTCACCCAATGGGACCAAAGAATTTATCATCAAGCCCCGACTGGGTTACTTTGACATGGGAAGCGTCGGAGCGGTCAAAGGTACGGTGAGTTTTGGCAATCTCTCGACTTCCCGTATTGTCATAAAGGCCGAACAGGTAAAAACCGGCGCCGGTTATCGTGTCGTCAGACGCTGGACCGGGATTGACAAAACCACCGGCAATTTCAATCTGTATCCGTTGCCCGTTTTCGGTAATGCTACCACCGCCACCTATGATATTCTCCTACGCGGCCGTAATGTGCAGACCGCCATTGTCAGGGGGGTAATAGTCCATAAGGGTACATCTCTGACTTCCGGAGCGGTCGACCTGGGAACAGTCAGCATGCAGCCGGGCACCGAATTCACAACCCAGCTTGCCACGTCGATGCATCCCACCGGGTCGTGGATAAACTTTTATCAGACCATTGCCGGAGATCCCATCCCGTACGAAGTGCGGTGTCGCCATCTGGACCCTTATACCGGCAAGTTCGGTAAGTCAGAAGAACTCTCGACCGGACCCATTCAGATAGCAACATTCATACCGGGGCAGCCTCTGGTTTTCACGGCTGATACAACGTCTCAAGGAGCCTTCTCCACCGTTGCCGATGCCCCGGGCTTTTACGGAAGGGGTAATGCGATGGCCGGTATTTCCGGAGCATCCGGCCAGTCGGTACTCATGAATATTTCCGCTTCAGATGCACCGCAGGTAACAGGAGGGGCAACAAACGGCAGCATTTCCACCGTGTTAGATATGTCAATGTTCGGCACAGGTAAAGGAAGAGGCATGGGAATGGGCTCTATGAATCTTTTGAAACCGACCAAAGGACAGTTGTTTGTTACCCATGGGGGGATGATCGTCGACAGTCTCGGAACGCTGGGTGGCGATGCAGCTGTCGGCACCGCCATGCATAATGGCGGCGGAACTGGAAACGCAGTAACGGTCAGTAATATTCCTGGCAATGTTAACGGGGCCTTCTATGGAGTATACGGATTGGGCTGGGGCAATGGTGTCATTACGGCCGGAAGTACCCGTGTCGATATGAGTGGTGGTAGTAATGCCACAACAAGAATAAAAATGAGGTAAGGATCTGGACTTTAGATCGTGACAGACCTTGGTAAAACTACTCTCGATCAGTGTTTTGAAAAAAGTGTAATTTAACTTCCGATAAGGATAAACGCCGATAAAATCGAACTTCATCTTTTTGATTATCGGCGTTTATCCCATTCATCCCGGTTCCAAATGCTTTTTACACGTTGATGGCAGACAGATTTGATCCACTTTAATCATAAAAAGTACAATTATGCCCCCTATCTCAGTCGTAATCATAACTCATAATGAGGAGAAAAATATTGAGCGGTGCTTGCGTTCAGTACTCCCTGTGGCCGATGAAATCGTGGTGCTTGACTCATTATCAACTGATCGGACAAAAGAAATATGCCATCGGTTTAAGGTGATATTTATCGAACAACCGTTTTTGGGATATGTCGATCAAAAAAACAAAGCTCTCGAATTTGCCTCGTATCCACATGTCCTCTCGCTCGATGCTGACGAAGCGCTTTCCGATGAACTGGCAAAATCGATACTTGAAGTCAAAAATAACTGGAACTACGATGGCTACTGTTTCAATCGTATTACTAATTATTGCGGTACATGGATTAACCATTGCGGATGGTATCCTGACAGGAAGTTACGTCTCTTTGATAAACGAAAAGGAACATGGTCAGGCAAGATTGTTCACGAGAATTATGTGCTAAACGATAACAGCGCCCCGGAGTTTATCTCTGGAGACCTGCTGCACTATTCGTTCAACTCGATAACTCAGCATGTCGACAAGATTAAGGATTTTTCCAGCTTGGGGGCAAAGGTTCAGTTTCAGAAGGGAAAATGTCCAGGATTGTGGAAACTTATTCTAAATCCACTCTGGTGTTTTATTCACCGATATTTTGTAAAACTCGGCTTTCTCGATGGGTATAATGGTTTGGTTATTTGTTGTCTGTCGGCTTTTGCAAATTTCATCAAATATTCGATGACCAGGGAGTTATTCATTGCCTGTGGGAAGAAGAACGTAACGGAATATAATGGTGGTCGGTTTTGCCGCCAAGACTTGGGACTCGCAAAACAGGTACATGATCATTTTCTTGTTTGAAGTCGAAGTGAAGCGGTAAGTCAAGGGGTATAGCTCATGAAAATTGTCATTGCGCCCGATTCCTATAAGGAAAGCCTGTCTGCCCTTGAAGTGGCGACGGAGATTGAAGCCGGTTTTCGTGAAATATTCCCTGATGCTGCATACCTCAAGATCCCCATGGCTGACGGCGGTGAAGGCACCGTCGCCGCCATGGTCGCCGCCACCAACGGCACACTCGTGGAAGTGGCGGTCACCGGCCCCCTTGGCAAACCGGTCACAGCCTGCTATGGCCTGACCGGTGATTGCAAAACGGCGATCATTGAAATGGCTGCAGCCAGTGGTTTGGCTCTGGTTGCCCCCAATCTTCGTAACCCCTCGAAAACCACGACCTACGGTACCGGAGAGCTGATCAAGGCCGCATTGGATGCCGGTATAAGTCACCTGATCATCGGCATTGGCGGCAGTGCCACCAACGATGGCGGTGCCGGCATGCTTCAGGCTCTGGGAGTAAAACTGCTTGATCATGGAGGTCGTGAGATTGGGTTCGGGGGTGGTGAACTGGCGAATCTGGATCGTATCGATATCAGCAGCATGGATTTTCGGCTGGAGGCATGCAGGATCGAAGCGGCCTGTGATGTCAATAACCCGCTGACCGGACCGAAAGGGGCCAGCGCTGTCTTCGGACCCCAGAAAGGAGCCACGCCTGCAATGGTGGCTCAACTGGATGACAACCTCTCACACTATGCCGGTCTGATCAGTAGGGATCTGGGCGTGCATGTGGACACGGTACCCGGTGCCGGAGCTACCGGCGGTATGGGGGCAGCCTTGCTGGCTTTCTGTGGAGCAATACTGAGACCGGGCATTGAAATTGTCATGGAAGCGGTTGGATTGGAGGCCGCTGTGCAGGACGCCGATCTGGTGATTACCGGTGAAGGGCGTATCGACAGCCAGACCATCCACGGTAAAACGCCGATCGGTGTGGCGCGCGTAGCCAAACACCACGGTAAACCGGTGATCGGAATTGCCGGGTGTCTGTCCAGCGATGTCGGCGTGGTTCATGAATATGGCATTGATGCGGTGTTCAGCGTACTCAGCCAGGTTGCTACAGTGGATGAAGCCTTGACGCATGCCACAGAAAATGTCCGGGCAGCCTCACGCAATATCGCCGCAACACTGAAGCTGGGGTTGAGTTGCCGAAACCAAAGATCCGGACAAGAATGAAGAAAATGGTTACATGAATTTCGCTTCTGCCTGATACGCTCAGACTTAAACAAAACCGTAATTATTTTGGGAGTATGGCTTGAGTCTCACTTTATGAAATCATATGTTCCAACACCCTGAATTAACAGATATTCCGATTTATCAGTATGGGTGTTTAGCACTCGGTGAACCTGAGGAGGTTTGATTTCTGTTCGTTGGCCTGGATGCAGGATTATCACTTCATCAGGATTCCTGGCCTCAACCTGGACAACCCCATTTAAGCAGACAAAATAATCGCTCACCTCCGTATGATGATGCCAGCCTGTTGAAGCATCCTTCTCAAGATCCATTACCCGGACTAATACATTTTCAGTTCTGATTATGTCCTGATTACTCATTATTATCCCCAATATGCATCTGGTTCAACGAACTGACTTTCGAACATATTCGATAAACGATTTCAATACATGATCCGGTAAGTCATCAATATTGTTATATACCCGCCCTTTATCCGCGAATGATATTGAGAATGGTGCATTTGCTTTTCCTTCGATTGCCCATAAACTCACAACACCTTCCGGATCTCTGATAACCCGATAGGCACCATGGCGATAGTGATGCATTAATGCTGCTACAGCACTTTTTGCCTGGCTGAGGAGGTTTATGTCTCTATTAGGTGGCATTCTGAATATCTCCATGCCTTCAGCTGTTGCAGACTACTTATTCTTGGCCACTTTAGCAGGTACAGCAGCTTTCACTTTCACTGCCGGTACAGCCGCCTTTTTCCTGACAGCCGGTACTGGAGCTTTCACTTTAACAGCGGGTACGGCTGCCTTTACCTTTACCGCAGGAACAGAGGCCTTCTTGGCAGCTCTTACTGCCCTCGCCTTGGCAAGTATCTCTCCTTGTCCTCGATCATTAGCAGCCTGTCTCCATTTCTCGGAGTAGGACTTCGCAACAAGGGGCTGTTTAGCAGGAATACTGAATTGTTTCCTGTACTCCCCGGCCTTGAGTTGATGGGCAACCGTCAAATGTCTCTTGAGCGCCTTGAATCCCTTGTTGCAGATCATGCAGATAACTTCATCCTTCTTGAAGGCCTGTTTAATGGTCAACTGAGGCTTGGTTTCCTCTGCCGGTTCCCGGGTATAAGGTAGAACGTTACCTGCTTCTACGCCTTTGAGAAATGAATAGATCATCTGCATTTCTTGCTGGAACTCCTCTGAAGACATTTCTTTCTTAGCTGCTCTTGCTGATATTATCTGTGCTGTTAGTTCTGTTAAGTTGGACATGATGCTTTACCTCCACTTTTATGAAAACAGTATACTCATTTATTGGACACACATAGCATGAATCTACGGTAATTTGAAGGGATATAATATATCGAGAGAGGCTGTTATTGCTGATTGGCAGGCCTGATTGTTTCTACAAGCACGGAAAGATTATAAATCTCATAACAGCTACTTAGCAAACTATTGCCAAGGAATAAATGCATGGTAGAATTTACAAAAAAGTTCTCAGGGGTTGTTTATGTCAGCAACAATTGATGAGTTAGAAGCAAAGAGAAAATATCTCCTTGGACGTATCGAATATCTTGAAGCAACTATCGATAAATACAAAGCCAATGAAGGCGAACTTGAAGAGGATTTTTGCAAGGAACAAATTGATTTCCATGAACACAGCCTTGCTGCTTATCGAACCGAATTACATCAAATCGAATCTGAATTAGCGGCATTGAGTGGTTAGTACAGAATACACATTTGACGAAATATAAACAGGGGAATACATGACTAGAACAAATGGGATTCAAAACGGAGAACTTCTCGACAGAATCAGGGCAGCTTGTCTGGAAATCCAGCTAGCTCTCACTGAGCACCTTGATACAACCACTAATGTCAAATACAAAGCTGAGATTGAAAAAGATATGGTGACTCTTGAAAACCTGAAACTTATAATGTTCGCAGTTAAGGATGATATTGTTAAGGAAAGGGCCGGAGCAAGTACGGAGTTACTTCTAAGAATTGCTTCCAATGACTTTAAAAATAAATTGGCCCTAATTCCGGAGAAAAAATCTCTGCGCAAGGAGATAATAAAAACTCTCAAGGAAGTACATGGCAATATTCTACAGCTGACAATTTGTGAACCAGCATGAAACTCAGACCAATCATCGGCGTCCATGTTGACCCACCAGCAGTCCCCCGCCCTCGAAGGTAGATGTTATTGAAATAGAGCCGGAAATGTACTCGGCGATTTAAGTTTTTTTTGATTATCTTTCCTGTTCAAGGCGCTTCATTATGCTCTCTATCCGATCTTGGCGGGCAAGTGCATCGGCATATTCAAGACGGCAGGACTCATCACGGCATCCCTTAATGGCATCCTCCAGGAGCTTTCGCGCCTCGACAGGTTTCTCAGACTTTTCCAGGACATTGGCCAGATTGATTGTAAGCTCCCGTTCTCCAGGAATAATCTTTAGCGCTTCGCGTAAGAGCTGTTCGGCACTAGCATAATCTTTGCCCTTCTCAGCCTGTTTAGCCTCTTCAGCATACAGATGGTACAAGCCTGCGTTGTAGATATCCCTGCCAGACCTGTCTATTACGATCTGAGCCTTCTCCTGCAAAAAAATGCGCGCTTCGGCTGGGGTACCCCGTGCTATGTTTCCAATTACAACTCCGGCAATGCTGTCAGTGTCGTCCGGATTCAACATAAGCGCCTTCCGGAAGTACGCTATTGACTGATCCGGTTCTTCTTCGATAATTCGCACCTGACCCAGTTCGCGATAGCATTCGGCAAGGACGGCACCGATCCCATTGCGTTTACCAAACTCTTGTGCCACGTCATCCATGATCTGCTCTGCGGCCTTCCGTAGTTCGTCGCTTGATTCATTGGTAAAGGCGCAAAGTCCTCCGCTTAAAGCAATTTGCAGTTTTTGAATGTCTTGTTCGGTTTCGGTTTTTTCTTTAAACAGGTCACGCAGCACTGCCAGAGCTTCGCCTTCTCGGCCAGCCATGACATGTGCAATTGCAATTGAAAAGGACAAGTATGCCTTGATCGGATCTTTCGGGTCCACCTCGTTACGCAGCCTCAGGCTTACGAAGTAAGTCAACGGAAAACATCGCTACATTCATGGCGACGGCACAACGCGTGGCGCTGT
>DATNCC010000203.1:0-4762 GCA_035571735.1 Dongiaceae bacterium
AAGATCCTCTGAAGGCCTGAAATTATAGGATGCATGCGTGACATATCCATTAGCAGCATCCGGACGGTCATAATCTAGTATCCCAAAAGGCATGCCTGGGATTAAGTACATGAGCACATAATTTGTATTTTCGTACTTCCGCTTATCCTCAAGGGGCATAACGGCAACTTTCAAAGGCAATTTCTTATTGTTCACATTGACAACATTGCCCGGCTCATAAACAAAAGCTGCCCTTGACGCACATCCCGAAACAATCATGGCTACAATAATGATCAAAATTTTACAGCAAGCTCTCATGACTTCTCCTTTTGATTTCAATCTCATTTCCACTGTCCACCCACTCCGCTTCCCCAGCACTCCCACCCCTAAAAACAAAAAACCGCCTATTGTCATTCCCGGTAAAGCGGTTTGCTTTAACTTTCTTCTCCCCCTGTCCGTCCCATAACACACACTCCATAACAGCATAGAATTACCTAATTCAAATACGCCGTACCCTGCTCTGTGTCAATATTAAATGCCGGCTCATTGATGAATTGTTAAGGGATCGTTGAACCGGTCGGGTGTGTAATGGCTTGTACGCTCCTCACTACATGCAGTACAGCAGCGATCCCGAAATCCCCTTTAACTTCTTCAGGGTCTTCCGATGTTCACGGGCCGCGAGGTTCAACAGAACCGTTTCGCCCGGAAATTCCAGCTCTTGTACAAGTTCTGCCAACCGTTTCGCCTCCTTCTCCTGCGACCGGAACCGATGCCAAGGCAGACGGAAGCGGACCCCGAGGAGATAGAGTGGCTCTTCGGGATAGATGTGCACCACTTTTTCTGCAAGATAGATTGCGTCAATGAAGTCAATGGTGGAGACCTGCCGCTTCAGCTGAACAATCGCCTCCCTGGGCGCAGAATGCTTCTTCAATTCATCTCGTGCAGTAACCGTCTCTCGCTCCAGTGCGGCCTGTCGATAGATCTCCGACTGCCCAGCAAGCCTGTTGTAGTAACGATCCGCATCAGTTGTTTTTCCCCTTCGCTGGAGATAGGACGCGATCAGGTCACACCCGTCTATGACGTAGTTGTGACGGAGCACCATTGCCTGTTCAAGATACGCAATCCCCTCCTCTTTTCCATGATGGCCTAAAAGGATCCGCCCGGTGGCAAAATGCGCTTCAGCGAAATTTGACGCATTGTCAGCGATTTTTTGATAATAGGGGAGTGCAGCGGCCGCCCCAGATATGTCTTCGACCAGAGTCGCATACTGCCAGGCTTCATCCCGCGACAACGGTTCACCGGCTTTCCGTGTTCGCAATTCCTCCAGCTGTTCCCGCGCTTTCTGCACATATTCCTGTCGCTCGTCCCATCGCTCAGCGATCTGGCAACGCCAATCCTCGTCAAATGAGGCAAGAACCTTATCAAGTTGGTTTCCCAGATAATAAACAGCCGCGGATTCTCTAAGAGGCGGAGGCAAAGTGCTACCCATTCTCAACCCCTTGAGCCGGTCGGCAAACGACGGATGAGTGTCTTCACCGCAGGTTCGCTCGGCCAATGCGCTGTCGAGATACGCCCGGACCTGCTCTTCCCCGAGCGGCATCCGCAACGCACCGGCCATAAGCGTAAAGGGTGCTGGCACTGCCTTCCCGGCATCGGCTTGGGCGTATATGCCCGGCCAGAACTCCTTTTCAAGCCTCTTGCCAGTCAGCTCTATGGCAGTTAACGCCTCCGCTGCAATCGTCTGTGACGTGACGCGAGCCGACACCTGGTCAGCCTGGAACTCCTGCGACCTGGCCAGGGCATAGGAGTAGGAGCTGAGAAACGGTGCATACCAGCCGACGAATCTAACGAACAAGAACTGTCCCCATGAATCGCTTTCCTTCAGTGCCGACAGCAGGAGGCCCCAGGTGGACCTGATCCGGTAGATAAAGCCGCCGATCCGGCCGTGTTCGCAGGACAGATGGCCGAATTCATGTGCGAGGACGGCTTTGTAGTGCTGCGGTGGAAGGGCGAGCAATAGCGGTACGCCGATAAGGAGATAGTTGGTGTGGAACCCGAAGAAACCGATGAGAGGTACCTGCACGACCCCGGCATTGAATTCGTTCGTAAGTAGGACCCGGTGGACCTTCGGCGACTTTAGTTGGCGCTGGAGGCGTTCGATGTCTCGCCAGAGGTTATCTGCACCAGAACGGTCCAGAGAAGTTCCTTCTGGAGCGGGAATGCGGATGAACAGGCTTTTGATGACCAGATAGGCTAAGCCGAGAAGCGGCAGCGCCAGTTTGAAGCTGACGTACTTGAAATGCTTGTGGAAGCCGAGGTAGACGACGCCAACCAGTGCCGCCAGTATGCCTGCCAGCACGGCAAAGATGTACAGGTATCCGAGCAGTGCCAGGCAGATCACGTTGAACCGGTACTGACCTGGCTGCAGGGCGGCAAACTTTTCAAGCCGCTTGGCCCGGTTTTCGGAATCGGAGATCAGCGTCGCAGTATTTTCCGTCATGGTAAATTCCTAACTCTAGAGACAAAAACTCAGTACCGGAGCTACACATTTCACAAAATCTTAAACAGGCATCTACCGCCCACATCCCGACCCTCAATTTCAAATCATAGAACATTTGCTGGGAGTCGATGCTAACGGAACCGCGTCCCACGTCCTCGCCTGCAACAACCGTCCGTTCCGCTTTTTCGCCCGTTTCTTGCCGTCCACTCCCCACCCGCCCCGAAAACACAATAATGAACCTGAAACCTAAGGGGTCAGCCCCTGACACGAGACAATTCTTATAATACAGGGCAGACGTACTTCCACTTGTCCTATGTCAAGGGCCGCCCCTTTTGTTTCTTCATTCACTTTGTTTTTAATCCTTTAATCAGTTGAATCCCGTTATTGACTCGTTGCCACATTAGCTCGGAGTTTTTGTCCACAACATTCTTCGGAACGCGTCGATCCATAAACCAGACGATGCGGGTATACAGAATATCCCCATTCGGCCCGCCAACACGGTCTGCCGCTGACTTTGCAAACTCCTCCCAGTCGCCATCCGCTCCGAACCACCATGGCAGCAAATGCCAGGCTGTCCGGTAATAATAAACATTGTAGGTCGGTTCGAATGCTATGGCTGACTCCATGAACTTGTCGTATCGGGCGCGGTCCCACCCGCCGCCCAGGGCTATTCGTTGATAGGCAGCCCACCAACCCGGACATTTCTGCGGAAGACTTTCCGCCTGATCGAGCACTTCCGAAGCTTCTTTCAGCCGCTCAGTAAATCGTCGAAACTGCTCTTCTCCCACATCCTTTGCGTACGCACCGCTTCTACCGTGAAAGGCATATCCAACCAGGCATTCTGCTAACGCGACTCGTGCAGTTATGGAATTTGGTTTCACACTGACCCAGTTTCTCAACTTATCCAGCCTGCTCACCCAACTATCTTCGGGGGCCTGGCGCAAATAATAAGACATGCCGTCATAGAAAACGCTTAGCTTCCACTCTCCGTCCTGAAACATCTCCTTACCAGATCGATACTTGTCGGCATTTTTTTCAAGCCCATCGTAGTCTGCGGCAAGAAGCAGCGACTCGGACTGGCTGAGGATTCCGTCGCGCTCCGGCTTCTCTTCAGCAGTAATGGTTTCCAGTTCCTGCCAGTTTTCCCCCTTTCCACTGGGGGTCACCTGCACGCTTCTCCGCACCGAAGTATCCGCAGCAAACAGGCCCAGACAGACAAACCCAACCAGCATGAGTGGTATGATCACCATGATCGCCTTGATTCGCACTGGACGGGTTTTATGCGCAGAAAACTTCGTAACGGCTCTATCAATAAGCCAGGGAATCGCGAACCAGAAGGCCGATCCGATAATACCGAACTGGATCAGCGGCGAAGCAGCGCCAAAAACATCAAATAATTCTGTCGGTAGTGCGAGGACCAAGGGCGCATCAATGAACAGGAACAGCAGGTACAACAGTCCGACAATACTTTCAAAAGAGAGCAGCAACGCCAGAAAGGCAACAATCGCCAGACTGAGATGACCTGCCGCAAGAACGACGCCGGTCGTAAATCCGATGGATTTTCCCTGTTCGGCATAATCTGCATGTAACTCTCGCGGATCTTTTTGCCGGGAAGCTGGAGGTGAAAGAGGTTTGGGTTGCACAGGCGCCTGCGACCGGTTGTCGGCCAGCGGACAGACAGACGCAGCATCGCCGCCGGGAACTGATGAAATTTCCGGCTGCCGCTGAGAAAAGGCGAAACTGCCTCGACATTTAGGACAAGTGACCTTTGTCCCGTCTGGAGGGGCAGTTATATTGCCAAGGTCCTTTGAAAAGCCACAGTGCGGACAGGTCAGTGTTATCATTGCCATAAATCACTCCATCAACAGTCAAATGCATTACAAAATGCGAGACAGATTTATTCAGTATCGAAATCTTGAAAAATCTGTTCACCCTCTCATCCTCCCAGCACTTCCGCCCGTAAAAACGAAAAAACCGCCTACCGTCATTACCGGTAAAGCGGTTCGTTTTAACTTTCTTCTCCCCCTGTCCGTCCCATAACACACACTCCATAACAGCATAGAATTACCTAATTCAAATACGCCGTACCCTGCTCTGTGTCAATATTAAAAGCCGGCTCATTGATGAATTGTTAAAGGAAATAAGTAAACCTGTTTATCACGCGGAGGCGCGGAGGGCGCGGAGAAAGGCTAAAACAGAAGATGGTACGCAGAAAAAACGGAAACTGGGGATAAAGGCCGATTTTAAACCCTTTTCAGGTTGGTTTAATCCGCCTTTTCCGCT
>DATNCC010000204.1:0-5049 GCA_035571735.1 Dongiaceae bacterium
CTTTATACCCTTCTGCTCGCGATGCCAGGTGGCATAGAAGCCCGCCGGGAATTCGTCCAGAAGGGTGCGGTAATAGAAGGCGGCAGAGGCATCGCCGCTCTTTTCCAGCGTCCGCGCCAGCCAGTACAGCACCTTCTCGCGCTGGGCTTCGTCGGCAAGCAGTTTCTTGAAAATATCGGCCGCGGCCGGATATTCGCCCGCCAGATAACGGCACCATCCCGAATCCCAGGCCAGCCTGGCGATAGTTTTTGATTCCGTCGTCATCCCGGCAGCCTGGTCGAACAGACGGGCGGCCTCGGCATACCGGCCGAGACCGCGCTTCAATCCGGCCGCCTCGATCAGGGCATCATCGGCAAATTCCTGTTTCCTGCCTTCCCCGGCCAGTTCCAGATACATCGCGAGAGCCCGCTCTTTCAGGTCCTGTCTCTCAAGTGACTTGGCCAGCCAGAAACGGGCTTCTGAACTTACAACCGGCAGCGGACAGGCAACCGCACAGATGAACCGCTTTTCGGCCCGTGCATACTGTCGCAGTCGATACTGTGCCATGCCGGCCCGAAGGTCGATCCGGTTTACAATTGTCTGGGGCTGCGCTGCCGCGGGGATCATTTCCAGGGTCTTCAGGGAGGCGCTGAACTCATTCTGCGCATAGAGGGCGGAAGCCCGCTTCAGAAGCTCTTCCGCGGTGTACGGGGATAATTTGAGGCCTGTCTGTTCAAGCTGCTTGAGGCGTTCCTGCGACTTTGCAGCCAGAGGCGACGCCGGATTGTTAAGCCAGATGTTCCGATATACCAGAGAAGCTCCCCCGGCATCAGCCAGCTCTTCCCGGCACCTGGCCGACTTAAAACTGGCATCGACGGCATCGGCTCCCGAGGGATACCTTTCAACGTATGACTGGAGTGCTTTAAAAGCCCCCCTGTAGTCGCCTGACTCATACAGAATATCGGCATACAGTTTTTCCGAGCGGCGCACCACCATGGAAGAGGGAAATGATGTCCGGATTGAAGCCGCCTTGGCTGAGGCGGCAGGATGCCGTTTCAGCTTCAGAAGCGCCTCGGCCTGAAAATATGCGGCGTAATCGGCAATCAGCGGCAGCTTCTGTTCCGCTTCGGCCAGAAGCGTCGCAGCTTCTTCGAACTTGTCAGTACGGAGCGCGGCCATCCCGCGGACAAATGACCGATACGTCTGTTCGGACGATTTCCCGGCCGTAGAATAGGCGGCCCCGAAATCCTTGTCGCGGTAAAGTTCGGCCGCCCGGCTCAAGTAGTCATCGGCCGCTGTTGTCAGGGCGGTGCCCGCCAGAAAGGCAGCTCCGGCAAATATCTGCAGAACCGGCCTGAAGCAATGAAACATGAGACCCGCCTTTCGTGAAAAAGGCCGTGAGCTGCTGCTCATGGCCGGGTAGTATGAGTATTAATGGCGAAAAAGCGTCGATTCACCTGCGCGGCTTCACAGATTTCTCCGGGCCATTTCATCGTGGTAAAACTTCTGGTAGAGGACATCGTAATCCCGGCTGCCGGGAGCCTTGTTGCGCAGCTTCGCCTTGACCGCCTCCTCAATCTCATCCACGGCGCCAAAAAACGCTTCCAGAGTTTGCTTGACTCTTCTCAGCGCCCGGCTGTCATCGGAAACGTCTGCCAGATCATCCCGCCAGATGCATTTGATTATTTCATGCGCCATGGTTGAAATACGGTCTTCTGATAACGACATGATCAAAACCTCACAGGACTATCTTTCGTTCCTTTGCCAGTTTTTCCTTGACCATCTTAAGCATGCGGCGGCGGTCGATCTCTGCCGCACCGCTTCCCATCGAATCAAGAGTTTCATCCAGCAGCTTCTCGGCATCCCGCTCCAGCTTCTGCTCGGCGGCAAAGTTCTGCGAGATGGCACGGGCAATACCGGTAACAACTGCTTCGCGCTTATCACGCGGCGTTATAAGATTATCCGCGTCAAGATCGCTGTAGACCTTCTCCGCCAGCCCGCGTATCTGTTCCTCTTTTAGTCGCATATCGCCTCAAATGAAAGAGGCCTGCTATCCGGCAGACCTCATCCTGGGGATGAATGTACAATTTTTCCGGCAGATATTTATGAGAAAAGTGGACTTATTGTACTTAATACGCGTAAAATTGCCAACCATAAAGTTCATGCCATGTTCCCGGAGATCCCCATCATGCAACAAAAAGCGGTAGTCTTGTATAGCAGCGGCCTGGATTCCACCACCTGTATGGCTATTGCCAAAGAGGAAGGTTTCGTCCCCTATGCCATCAGTTTTTCCTATGGCCAGCGGCACAGCTTCGAACTGGCGGTAGCCCGGCAGAATGCCAAACGGATGGGAGCAGCGGAACATCTGGTGGTAGAGTTCGATCTGCGGCTCATGGGTGGAAGCGCCCTGACGTCCGATATCGAGGTACCCAAAGACGGCGTAGGGAACGATATCCCGGTCACCTACGTTCCGGCCCGCAATACCATTTTCCTTTCATTTGCTCTCGGCTGGGCCGAGGTGCTGGGAGCCTCCGACATCTATATCGGTGTCAACGCCCTCGATTACTCCGGCTATCCCGACTGTCGGCCGGAATATATTCAAGCATTCGAGAAAATGGCCAATCTGGCCACCAAGGCCGGAGTTGAAGGAATCGCGCCGTTCAAGATCCACGCACCGCTGATCAGCATGACCAAGGCCGATATCATCCGGCGCGGCATGGAGCTGGGAGTCGATTATGCGTTGACGCATTCCTGCTACGACCCGACCCCGGAAGGGCTCTCCTGCGGGCAGTGCGATTCCTGCCGGCTGCGCCTGAAGGGCTTTGCCGAGGCAGGGCTGAGCGATCCGCTCAAGTATGCTTGATTTTAATTGTTTTTAACGGTACTGTTCATCGAAAACAAAGGGGCTTTCGAACTGCTGACGCCAACGCCCCAATTACCCGAGCGCCACCCCGAGGGATGTATGAAAAACATATTCGTAACAGCCGCGATGTCTCTGCTGGTTGCAAGCATCTGTTCCTGTAGCGGTACTAACTGTTTAAGTAGCGACAGTGCAAGCTCCGGTAAAGCAGTTGCGGCGCCTTACGTGACATCAGTTCAGTCTGATGCATCCTCATATTCAATACGCGCAACGGATCTGGACGGAGTCGCCGGTATTCAACTCGACATAACCTATGATGCCTCTTCATTGGCGACTCCTACAGTAACCCAGGGTGCACTTGTCGCCGGAGCATTGTTTGTGGCAAACACCGCAACCCCCGGTCTCATCAAAATAGCCATCATCAGCACAAACGGCTTTTCCGGGAGCGGCGAAATAGCACTCGTTTCCTTTGCATCAAAAACGGGAAGTGGCGGCATTACATCAATTTCTGCCAGCATGATCGACAGCCAGGGGGCATTGGTTCCTGCTTCTGGCAGTGCACCAACAACCGCAACCTCGACACCACACACCTCATGCCGGTAAACACTGATTGACCAAAAAGCTGCTGAACAGCGCTTACAGAGCTGAAACGTAAAGAAGGCACATTCTTGTCAAGGAATGTGCCTTCCGATTTTTGAAATTGAGGTTGCCCGGTGCAGAATTCCAGGGACGACTCTTTGTCAGGATATCCCCTTGGCATTCAGGAACGGGCTGTATTTCTTGTCCTCCCCCTGGATATGCGTGACCAGCCAATCCTTGAGAAAGCTCAGTATGGTCATGGTCAGCATGGCGCTCCCATCCTGAAATTTCTGCTGAAACTCGACCACCTGCTTGACAAACTTGTCATGTTCGGCCTGATGCCTGGCAAGGTCGGGATAGGCATTTGCCTGCAGCAACCTGATCTCGTCGGCGAAATGTGTACAGGTATAGGAGACTAGTGATTGAAGGACGATTCCTATTAACGTGTTCCCTTGGCCGGATTTCATCGCGCCGTGGAGTTGGTTGATCAGGTCGACCAGTTTCTTGTGCTGCTCGTCGATTTTTTTCACCTTCACACTGTAAGCCGGGCTCCACTCAATAAGCGCCATACCGCATCCTCCCCATGCTGAATATTATTTCAGCCTTCATTAATATATCCAATCCGGATGCCGCCCCAGTGCTTGCCCTGAATGATGATGGGGGTGGACATGTCGTTCATGACCTCTCCGGTATCCCTCAGATAGGTCTGCAGGAGGAAGGAATCCTCATTGGTGGCGGCGCGTATCCCGGTCCGGTCATTGAAAAGACGCTTGGTCCTGTTGCCGTTCTTGTCCTTCTCAACGTCACCGGTCAAGGGCTGGGTATAGCGGCGGTTATGCGAAGGGACGTATCCGGAGCGATCAACACAGATGGCGTAGAACATGTTTTTGTCTTTTGCCAGGATCTCCTCCTGAATGGGTGAAATGATCTCGTCGAACAGTCGGTCAAACGGTGTCGTGTATTTTTGCGGCATCGTATTCGGAATCGGCTTGTAGTCGGTGCTGAAAAGTGCGGGCGTAGAGATGCGACCCTCCGCGATAGCCCGTTCGAGGGCGCACAAGGCCCTGTCGCGCAGATCCATGGCGTAGCTTTTTATCGTATCATGATAGTTCCCCACCTTGAACTTGCCCACGGTGTTGTAAATCTTTTCAGCCGTCTGGGTCAGCTCTTCGAACGTCGAAATCGACTTCTCCATCTCTTTCTGGATTTCGTTGGACGTATTGGAAACCAGGTAGATCTTGCTGGAAATGTCCGACGTCGTGGCGCTCTGCTCTTCCGTAGCGATGGCAATTGAATTGATCATGTCGGCCGATTCGGAAGCGAAATTCAGGATGGTCGAAATCTGGTCGCTCGCGCGATTGGAGTTGGCGATGCCATGTTCTACGCGCCCTTTTTCCTCTTCGATCGACTTCATGGCCTCCTGGATGTCCCCCTGGATCGTCTTGATAATGGTGCCGATCTGCTGCGTCGATGAAGAGGTCTTGTTGGAAAGATTCTTCACTTCGTCGGCCACGACAGCAAACCCCCTGCCCGCCTCACCCGCCCGGGCCGCTTCAATTGCGGCATTGAGCGCAAGAAGATTGGTCTGGTCCGCCACATCCTCTATCAGGCCGATGATCTCTCCGATCTGA
>DATNCC010000205.1:0-10661 GCA_035571735.1 Dongiaceae bacterium
GGGGCTCCCCCAGACACCACATCACCCGGCATGCGGGGCCGCATTTGCTTGACACCTACTATTTTTCCTACCATACTGAGCAAGTAGGAGTAAGCTTAACAGGAGGAATAGATAATGCTTGCCGTAAAAGTTCTCCCCAAAGGACAGATTACATTGCCGAAAGAAGTGCGCCAGAAGCTTCATATCGAGGTGGGTGACACTCTGTTGATGGATGCGGATGGTGAGCAAGTTTTTTTCAGGAGGGGCAAAACCATCTTTGATTTTAAAGGGGTTCTACCCAGCATGGGAATGACTATTGACGAGATCCGGGAAAAAGGGATTGCAGGTGGGGTGGGTGCTGATGAATAGGGCGTTTATAGACACCAGCGCTATACTTCGTATGTTGGTTCAGGATGACGACCTAAAGGCGAAAGCAGTTGAGAACCTGATACGGAACGCACCGGAGAAGGGTCTTGTGCTTCATGTCATTCCGGTCACTATTATGGAGATTGTCTGGGTTCTGGAAAAAGTCTACAAATATCCGAAAAAGGCGATCCGTGAACTTGCCGAGGCGATCATAAATACACCACAACTCAAGGTTGAACTTGCGGGGGTTTTTCGGAACGCCCTCAAAGCCTATGAAGAGAAAAATGTCAAATTTGCCGATGCGGTCATGGCGTTCTGGGGCATGGACAAAGGGATTACCACAGCATATACCTACGATGAAAAGGATTTTAAACGGATTGACGGATTGACAGTGATAAAACCGTAAAAAATGGTCAAGGGAAGCCAGTGATAGTTGCCTTTTCTTGCAAGAACATGTTAGCTAAGAAAATTTCCGGGAGGATTACGCATGAACACGAAGAAACTGAAGAATCTTGTCAAAAAGGCCAAGTCTGAACTTTCCTGGACTATTCAGGAAACTGCGCAGGAATCCGGTCCGCTGCGCATTTTCTCGGATCCCGTGGCCAGGACCCATACCATTTTCACGCCATCTGCCCCACCCGAGGGGGGCGTGTCAGAGGAACTCAATTATCTTCATGAACTGGGACATGCCCTGCTGTGTGAGCAGGTCCATCCTTTTTTTTCCAACGGCTTCCCCATCGCCGGCCTGGACAAGGCACAGGTCCCCGCGGTTTCGCCGGTGCTGTGTGCCGCCAGTGACTGGTTTGTCGGCCACTGGCTGATGGAATTCTGCCCTGAAGTGGCAATCGACGAGTTGCAGAAAGAGTATGACGCGACCGCCGGGATCATGGAAAAGGGAGGGCCGGCGAGCGTCGATAAATTTTTTGTCGCCGTCCTCATCATCGCCCAAGCCATAAAATATCTCAACATGCCGGTGGAATGTTCAGGCATTCTGGATATGGCGGTAAAGGCTTTCCTGGCGGTCCCCCCCGAAAAACCGTCGCTCCGGAAGATCGAGAATCTGATCAACTCGCTCCTGTCGCTGGGGCCTCCGTTTCAATGCCGGCATATAAGCAAAGAGGGGCAGGATGTGCTGGAATTTTACAAGACTTCTGAAGCAGCGTGAGGGTGTCATTCATGCGGTTGACTGGAAAAATTGGGCTGACAGCGTTTCTTGCCGCGGTTTTCATGGCAGGAGCGGCACAAGCCGGCAATAGTGATTACCGCTGCACCATCGGCAGGGTGTCATTGCCCCAGGGAGATTCCGGTCACATTTATGATTTGTACAAGCAGAAATTTGTCGGCAAGGAATTCAGCGTCGAACGCGCATCCGGCCTCATGGCCGGTGTCCTGAAAAATTCATACGGCACGAAGCCTCAGGTTATAGACGCCGGCTCTTACAGCAATTCATACAAGGTCATCACCACAATGCGTACGGGCGACGGAGCCGGCACCGGCTCCAACGTCTACGCACTTACTATTCTCGAGTACCAGAAGTCTTCCAGAAAGCCATTTATCTATCTCTACACAGATTTAGTGTTTTTTGGGGAATGCGAGCACTTCTGATGCTTGCCCGGCAAGGACGGCTTTTGTCCGCATTGCCGAAGTTTGTTGGTTACAGCCAGTTTCTGCATGACGACAGGTCTTGGAACCACTGGGGCGGGGGGACGCCGGGCGATGGGACCTGCCAAGTACCGAGATCGGCTATGGTGCCGGAGCCGTCGACGGAAAACCCCCGGTAGACATGGTTGATGCAGCCGGCCGGACAATCGCCGGAACCGGCATCAAAGATAAAGAAATGGGTGTCTCCCGAGATCTCCAGGCACACATCGTTGCCGTCGCCCACGATGCCATTGGGCGCCGCGGAGGTTACGTGCGGGAGCTTGGCATATTCTTTCGCGAGCAGCGGGATGTTTATAAAGCGGCCTCCAAAGTCGAGCAGCGCATACCCTCCCGAGCCAGTAAGCTGGTTTTTGCCGACTTGGGTGACGCCATAGCGTGCATTTGCGTCGTTCCAGGCGGTATAGGTCCCGTCAAGGACCTCGGCTGCACCTGTGGCATCGAATCCGACAAGCAGATTCTGGGGTACCCAACTTGGCTGCGCCACGATTTTGGATACATCCGGATGGGCTGAACGAATGATCGCCAATTCCCCGCCGACACGATCGTAAACTACCTGGGGGGCGGTGAGGGCGCCCGTCGCCTCGATAGCGAGCGTCTCCGCATCGACAAAAAAAGAATCCGCCCACAGCACGTACAAAGTCGAAGCGAACATGTGTATGCGGTCCTCATGGAGGAGAAGACGATCCAAAGACGCGCCCGTCGTCTGGCTGGACTCGCCCGTTAGCAGGTTTGTCACGGTGATCTTCTCAATAGTCGCTTCAAGAGATTTGGCCATCCGAAAGCCAATCGCAGTGCCCGGCTCCAGATGAAAGCTCAGGGTGTTTCCGGCGACCTGGGCATTACTGGCGGACTCAATTAGTGATATGTCGGTTACCTGAACTGTGACGTCAAGAGGCATTACAGCCGCTGACGGGGTCTTGCTGAAGGGACTCATTATATTTTTGATGTCTAATTCAGTAAATCGATGAATTGTTGTTGTCGTTGTGGTCGAGGTTGAAGTATCAGATGCAGTAGTAGTGGTTGAAGTTGTAGATGAGGTTGTGGTGGAAGTGACATCTTCCTCTGCAGGCCCACAGGATACCAACAGGAATGCCACGGTTGCCAGACAAAAAAAGAAACTTCCCATAATGCAGCTCCATCCGGTGTAGTTCACGGCATCCCCCTCTTTAAACGACAAAGTCCCATTTTCGCCTTGAGATAATTCGGGACAGATCTATTTAATTGCTAAAGCACACATCTGTGGAGATGCCATGCTGATCTTATTGCGCGCCGGTGGTCCCGCCGATTTGGACCAAGCCGACACCGAACAGGCGGTTAAAGAATCCCAGCAGTGTGGTCCAGTCGTTGGGCGTACTGTTCACGTTAGTGATGGCGGCGCCCGCCGGAACCTTTTCCTGGGCCGACAAAATCGGATCTTGAGGGATCTGGAAGAAAAGAATGTTGGCAGAGGAGCCGGTGGCTGCGAAGCGGCCCTGGTGCTGATGCAGTTCGGCACATCCGGTCAACATCAACAAGGAAACAGCCAAAACAGTCGTGGAAACTTTCATACATACCTCCTGATTGAATTCGCCATGTTGTGATGGCCTTGCTGGATTATTATTTACGCCTAACCGTATACAAATGCAACATTAACAAACTCTATGGATCTTGAGGGTTGAGACAGCGGTCGGATACGCCTGGGGGAAGGGTTCTTGCGGCCTCCCGGCCGGCATTGCGCTCCCATAAGCACCGGCGTAAAATAATATATATCGCAACATACCGCAGTCTCCATCCGGGAAAACCGGGTGCGGGACGTGCCAATAGTCGATTCGGAAAGGGGATGAACGTGATGAATAAAAGGATAGCGGTTGTAACCGGCGCGAGCCGGGGCATCGGACGGGCCGTTGCCTTGCGCCTGGCCGAGGCCGGGACCGCGGTGGTTGTCCATTACGGCACGAACCGCGAGGCGGCCGATGAGGTGGTCGGCCGGATCGAGCGGAACGGCGGCGCCTCGTTTGCCGTTCAGGCCGACATGGGGAGCGTGGCCGACATCACCAGGCTCTGCAACACCCTCAAGGAGGAACTCGCGCGCAGGTACGGCGAGCCGCGCTTCGACATCCTGATCAACAACGCCGGCATCGCCATGCGGGTACCGCTGGAGGAAACCAGCGAGGAACAGTTCGACCGGGTCTTCGACATCAACGTCAAGGGCCCGTTTTTCATGGTGCAACGCGCCCTGCCGCTGCTGCGCGACGGCGGGCGGATCATCAACATCTCGTCGGTGGTGACCCGGCTTGCCTCCCCCGGCGCGGCGGCCTACTCCATGACCAAGGGGGCCATCAACACCATGACCCTCCTCCTTGCCGCCCAGCTCGGGCCGAGGGGGATAACGGTGAATGCCGTCGCTCCGGGAGCCACCGATACGGACATGAACGCCAGCTGGCTCAGGTCTCCGGAGGGACGGGAGTCGGTGACGAGCACGACCGCACTCGGCCGGGTGGGGGAACCGCTCGACATCGCCAGGGTGATCACCTTCCTGGCCTCGCCGGACAGCGGCTGGGTCACGGGACAATGTATCGAGGCGAGCGGCGGGGTGCGCCTGTGAATGTCTTCGCGCAAGCCGCACAGGCGGACGATAGCTTTTTATGTTCACATGTCGGGGCTATTCATGCTAAAAGTAGGGCTTATTTTACCGAATTTTGGGGGATTGCATGACGGAATACAGAGCACTTAAGCAACTGCCCGAGCCGGCCGGATACAAAGCCGGTGACGTACTGGTGCTGGTAGGCGAGCTTTTTGGCCGCGGCTACGCCAACGGCCTGGTTGATGAGGCCCGGCGGAGCGGCATGACCGTAATCGGCACCACGGTCGGGCGGAGGGAGAGTGACGGGACGCTGAGGCCGCTTAACGCCGAGGAACTGGCTGCGGCTGAAACACTCCTGGGCGGGACGATCATCAATATCCCGCTGGAGGCCGGCTTTGACATGGAGAGCGCAGACGGCCTCCCTTCCGTGGCGGAACAGCTGAAAAAAGCCCGCCCGGATGATTTCGGCACCGTCAGCTTTATCGAGGGGAGTGTTGAAAAGGCGCATGCCGCAGGAACCGCACGGCTTCGAGCTCACATCGCGGCGCTGGAATCAGAGTTGTTAAAGCGCATTCCCGCAGATGCCAACATCCTCCTTGCCCATTCCATGGCTGGCGGCATACCCCGCGCCCGCGTCTTCATGCCGCTCCTGAACAGGATCTTCAAAGGGACCGGCGACAAATTCCTGGCATCGGAAGAATTCTGGAACAGTCCGCTCGGCCGGCTCTGCGACACCAGTTTCAACGAGGTCACGGCTGACACCTTCCGGTATCTGATCGAGGGAACCGCAGCCCTGCGCGAGCGGAACACCGTGGCCGGGAGCCGGGTCAGATATTCTGCGTACGGCTACCACGGCACCGAAGTGCTGGTGAACGGCAAGTACCGCTGGCAATCCTATACCCCTTACGTACAGGGTATCGCCAAGATGCGCCTGGAGGATATCGCCGGAGAGGCTACCGCCAAAGGCATAACGGCAACCGTGTTCAACTGCCCGGAAATACAGACCAATTCCAGCGCCCTGTTTCTTGGGGTCGAGATATCGCTCTACCCGCTGCTGAGCGCCATCCGCCAAGAAGCAGGTGCGCAGGTTGCCGCCCCCATTGAAGCCCGCTGCCAGGCGATGCTGAAGGATGGAGAGACCGTGGCCTCCCTGCTGGAGCGTGCCGACCGCTATCTCTCCTCGCCGGTCCTGGAGAAGATCGTGGACTTTCCGACCTGGCCCCAGCACAATACCCGCGAACAGGCCGAGCTGATGCTGGCCGCTTCCGCCGAATTGATGGAGATGCATGCGGATCAGAAACAGCTGGTCTGCGCTGAACTGTCGCGAATAGTGTTCCTTGCCACCGGCAGGCTGATGCTGCACGGCTCCTGGAACCCTCCCGCGGCGTCCGTCTGGCTTAATCATGACATAATCGGCCGGTTGCTGGCAGACCCGCGCGGTGCGGGAATCGCATAATGCCATCGCTATCAAAAGGACTCGTATGAAAACGGTATTAAAACTTATCGCCACGGCTGTTCTTGCCTCGGCGCTGTTGCAGGGGTGTTCCACCCCGCAGGTAAAAAAGCCGGCCGACGTGCTCTATAAGGAAGGGGAGCAGCTCTTTCAGGACGGAAAATATGAAGAGGCCATCGCCCAGTGGAAAAAGGTGAAAGAAACGTTTCAATCCACTGAACTGAGCACCAAGGCCGAACTTGGCATCGCCAACGCATACTTCCTGAACAAGGATTATATCGAAGCGGCCGCCGGCTATGAGGATTTCCGGAAACTGCATCCCAAACATCCGCAGGCCGATTTTACGCTTTATCGCCAGGGGTTGAGCTATTTCAACGAGATCCACGGTATCGACACCGACCAGACCCCGGTAAAAAACGCGCAAAAGACCTTCTCATCGTACCTTGCCCTCTACCCTGCCGGCGCCCAACTGGCGGAGGTTCAGGAGAAGAATCGCGAGTGCCGTGACCTGCAGCTGCAGTACGAACTTTATGTCGGCCGCTTCTACCTGAAGACGGATGAATACAAGGCGGCAATCGCCCGTTTTGAAGAATCGCTCAAGATGTTTTCCGACACGGCGCGGCGCGATGAAGTGCTGTATTATCTGGGCAAGGCATATCTGAAGGATGGCCAGAAAGCGAAGGGGCGTGAGGTCCTGGGTCAGCTTGTCCGGGAATTTCCCGGCAGCGCTTTCATCGCCGATGCCAAAGAGGCCCTGGCCCCATGACAGGTGACCAGACAACCATTTTTGCACTCTGCATCGTTCTCGTCGCGGCCTACATGGTCGGATCGATCCCGACCGGGCTTTTGCTTGGCAAGGCTTACGGGATCGATGTCCGCAAGGAGGGGAGCGGAAATATCGGCGCGACCAACCTGTACCGGACGGTCGGACGCAAGGTCGGCATCATTACCCTGATCGGTGACTGCCTGAAGGGGCTGCTTCCCGTGGTTCTCGTCAAATTCAGCGCACTGCCGCCTGAATTCGCCGTCTGGGTTGGCCTTGCCGCTTTTTGCGGCCATGTTTTTTCAGTTTTTCTCAAATTCAAGGGGGGCAAGGGTGTTGCCACCGCGCTGGGAGTTTTCCTGGCACTGGCTCCCTTCGCGGTCGCAGTTGCGATTGCACTTTTTGCCGGGTTTATGCTGATCTGGCGCTATGTATCACTCGGATCGATCTTCGCCGCGGCCGCCATGCCGCTGGTGGTATATATACAGGGAGGAAGCAGGGCGCTTCTGACCGCAACGGTCATAATATCCCTGATAATCATTGCGCGGCACCATGAGAATATCCGGCGCCTGTTATCCGGAACCGAGAGCAAATTCAAGGCATGAAAAAGGCGGCTCCAGGGCCGCCTTTTGAATTCTTGCAAAACGTTACAGGGATGGGCGAACCGGTTTCGGCAGCAGTACCCGCAGATTTTTAAGGCTGATCTTGTAATTGCCGGAAACGGTCACATAGCCCCGGTAGAGATCGGATGCATCCGTAACCTTCGCCAGAAACCAGCTCCCTCCGCGCGCTTCCTCCTTTGTCTCCGGGGCAAGATATACACTTTCATCCGTGCGCCCCTCAAAAGCCATGACCTGCGTACCGAGCCGTATCTCGCCATCCCGGGCAATTCTGCTCTGATAATAATGCTTGCTCCACATCTTGCTGCCGTCGGTAACCTTGAAAAACTCGGCTTCCCCTTTGCTGCGTGCCGATGGTTCGGTTACCATTTTGGCAAGGCTGACGTAAATATACGGATTTTTTTCCAGAGCGGTGGTGGAAACAAAATAATCGTCCTTCTGGATGAAGTGGTCGTCGTCAATCGCCTCTCCGGCCAACCCCGCGGCCGGCCTATGCCGCTCCGGTTCACGGAAAGTCGTCCCGTCGGAAGGCTGCTGCGCCCCCTGCGTCCCCCCTTTTTCCTTGCCAAAAGCGGCATCCTTGGCGGCTTCATACGCTCCGTCAGCAGCCTCGTCCACGGCACGAGTTCCGACCCGCTCCTTGGCGCCTTCAACCGCATTGTCAAACCATCCGGCAGATGCGATCTGTGCCGTACAGAACGTCATCAATACAAAGAAAGCAGCATTTATCCCGTTATGTTTCAGCATGGCTCGACCTCCTGAGAAAATTTTCATCATTCGGAAGTATACGTCCATTTGCAAAAAAAACAAGGGCTCTCTGAGTCCGGACTTATGAGTGTATACAAATCAACTCCGGTGAAAAATGCCGCGACTAATGCCCCTGTACCGCTCCCCGCATGACCCCCGGTGGTCTGATGAACTCCAGAAATCTCTCCTGCAACCGCGCCGCCTCCGCGATCTCCCCCGAGAGCCGCAGCACTTCGATGACACATTCGGCCGTACACAAACCGGACTCCTTCTGATTTTTCCTGAGGTTGTACACCGATTTCTCACCCGTGTTCAGGCAGATGCGGCGGATCTTTTGCAGGTAGGGGCTGCGCTGGTGGATCTTGCGGGCCTCATGCCAAGTGCCGTCGATGATTATGAACTGTGTGATGCCGCTCAGGTCGCCGCCGTTCTCCTCCACGGCGCCGGGATAAACGAGCGCCACCCCACCCGCCTCGATCTCCTCCAGGAGCCGGGCAGGCGGGTTCATCCGGTCCCAGCGGACCTGCTCGGCGCCGCTCCCCAGGACATCGACCACCAGCCGACCGGTATTTGATCGTTTCTCAAACTCTTTGAAATGGGTCAAAAGTGTAATTTTCATGTCATGAGCCATCCTGAACGTCCGTACGAGTTTATTTGCCGGCATTGCCGACTGATTTCGGGAGCCATCAGCAGACCGCGACAATGGTAAACGGAGCAGCCGCGGCGGCGTCACCGGCCTTTACTTCATCGCCGGTCCGCAACCCCAGCAAAGAGCGCCCCAGCGGAGAACCGGGGGTGATCACCACGATTTCCCCGTCACCATCGGCAATCCTCATACCGCCGGCCAGGGGGCCGAGAAAAAGCCGCCGCACGTTTCCCTCACCATCCTCCAGGGTAACCAGTGCCGTCAGCCGGATCGGCGTTTCGTCGTCAAAGGTTTGCAGCGCCAGGGTACGGTAGCATTCCAGTGCAGCCCGGATCTCCTGGGCACGATTGGCCTGTCCCTGGGCGATGTAGGAGGCCTCCAGCGCGGTGGTATCATACTTGTTGTCCGGGAGGCACTCCTCGTGGGTGGCCGCCTCGTGGGCCGCCCTTGCAGCGGTGGAGAACAGCGCCAGGTCGGCGGAAAGCGCCGTGATGATTTGCCCGATTATTCGTTCTTTGGTCATCTGGTTGACAGGCTCTTTTCTGAAATGGTGGGCAGTCAATGTGAAAGGCGGCCGACCGGCCGCCTTTCCATGCTTCTGCATCTGGCAGGACTCCTGTGAAATGAGGAGAGAACTGTACGGATCACCGGCCGGGGACTTCTTATAACCCGACCAGCCCCTGTGCCTTGCCGATCTTCAGCTGCACTCTTCCGGCAAAGCTTTCAAGCCTGCCTTTCACTCCCAGCCATCTGTTCGAACTGATTTTTCCGGTTAAGGCTTTGGCCGAACCCTTTACTACGCGAAAAGCACCTTTTATCTGATATCTCGTGCTTAGTTTCATGGCGAACCTCCTTCATGACTCCGTGTTTCACGACAGCGGCATCTGCTGTCCTTTGCATGGCTTCATGATACCATAAACGCCCGTAAAAAATCACGAAGCTATTTTGCCCGGATTGTCCGTCATCCGTCTCCATTTCTCATTCGGGCAATGCGTTCTTTTACCGCCAGCAGGAGCTTTCTGGCCCAGATGAATTCCGAAGCCAGGATCGCAAGTCCGACAGGGATAACGACCACCGCGGGGCCCGGCAACACGATCATGGCGATCCCGACAGCCAGGACCGTGAAACCGGTTATGATTACGATCAGGCGTTTTGCCTGCCCCAATGTCCTGATGACAAAATACTTCACGGCATCGTCACCTCGTTAACAACTCCATTATGACTGTTCAAACAGCCTTCCTGCAACAGCAAGCTGCTCCGGCGTACCCAGGAGCAGCACAAGGTCGTCCTGCCGCAATTCCCAGACCGGATCGGGGTTCGGCACGACCTCGTCACCCCGCTTGATGACCAGCACCGTTGCGCCGGACAAGCTTCTGATGATCCCCTCCCCCAGTCCCCTCGCTTCCAGTTGCGATCCCTTTTTCACCCGGTACGTGGCGATCTCGGCTCCCGCCAGGTAACCGCTGATGCCGACCGCATGGCTGTGGCGCCTGCTCATCGAGCGGAGCATGTCATAGCCGTCGCTGCGCACTTCGGCGATGCAGCGCTCTATCTCCGCATGCGGCACCATGTAATTCCTCAGGACGCGGGAGAGAATTTCGACCGATGTTTCGAACTCTTCCGGGATGACCTCGTTGACCCCCAGCTTGTACAACGGCTCAACCTCCAGGATGTACCGGGTTCTGACAATGATGTGGAGGGATGGGTTCAGGTGGCGCGCCAGCGATGCCACTCTTCTGCTGGCGGATGCGTCGGAAATGGCGACCACCATACCGCGGGCCTTGTCGATGTGGGCATGTTCCAACACCTCCTGCTTCGATGCGTCTCCGAACAGTATGTGCTGCCCCTTCTTCCGTTCGCTT
>DATNCC010000206.1:0-14657 GCA_035571735.1 Dongiaceae bacterium
TGATTGTTATACGATACCTGGACTATGCCGGTTCTTCCAGTCTCTCTTCGAGGAGCGGTGTGATCACGACTTTGATCTTCCCCTTGCCCCACAAGCCGATTTTCTTGGCAGCGGCGCGCGACAGATCGATGAAGTGGAACGATTTCGGGGCGCAGCGGTCGGTAATTACGACCTGGACTTCCTGTTTGCTGGCCGGATTGACGACCCGAACCACCGTGCCGAGCGGCAGGCTTTCGTGGGCGGCGGTCAGTTTTTCCGGGTTGTAGCGGTGACCCGAGGTCGTTCGCCTTCCTTCAAAGCGGCGGGCATAGTACGACGCCACGCCTTCAACCGATTCAAACGTGCTGCTCTTCAGGACAAGTTCTTCCAGTTTGGTCAGTACAGACGCGGAGAGTTCCTGCAGCTTGGGCAGGTTCCTCCCCGGCAGGTCGTCGGCGCAGGCGGTTGACGCCAGCAACAGCACGGATAGCGCGGCTATCATATTGAAATACAGTCTGTTCATGCGAACCTTATACAATATGTTCGTATTCCGGTCAAGTTTTGTGCAGATATTCAGCAATTCCGTCCTGCAAGCCGCGCGGTTCAAATCCGAACACCTTCTGCCATTCACCGCCGCCGATGTTCTCCTCCAGAAGCATCTGCAGCTGATCCATTGTGATCGGAAACTGCGGGATCTTCTGCATCACCGGGATAATCGCCTTCATCAGAACAAGAGGGATATGCGGTTTCCAGGGTGCCGGGCGCCCCAGGGCGACCGCGATCATGTCGAGCAGCGCCTCGTAGCTCAGACGGTCGTTTCCGCACAATTCATACGTCTGGCCGACCGTTTCCGGCATCTCCAGCGCCAGCGCAAAACAGCGGGCCACATCATCGGCATGAATCGGCTGCAGCCGGTAGCTGCCGCTGCCGATGACCGGCATGACCGGAGCGAGCCGCAGCTGTGCCGCCAGCATATTTATGAAAGCATCGTGCGGCCCGAAGATCAGCGAGGGGCGGAAGATGGTCCATTGCAGCCCGCTCCCGCGCACCGCTTCCTCTGCCCGCCACTTGGTCTGGTGATAGGCAGAAACCGCGGCCGGACGGACGCCCAGGGCCGACATCTGCAGGAAGCGGCTGACACCGGCCCTGCGCGCAGCCTCCAGCATGTTCGCCGTTGCCTGAACGTGCAGACGCTCGAAGGTTATTCCCCGGGACGGAGACTCCCGGATAATACCGACCAGATTGATGACGGCATCGCAACCGCTCACCCCCACGGCAAAGCTCTCCAGGCGGGCAGCATCACCTTCGATGTACTCAATACCGTCTTCCGGAGTGCCTTTCCGCCGATGCACGAGCAGGCGCACTTCGTGCCCATGCTCGCGGAGGGCACGGCAGACATGTCCGCCGACAAAACCGGTTCCACCGCTGATAAAAATCTTCATGTCGCCACCCCCTGCCAGAGTTCCAGTATATCATAGAAATAAGAACTGGCTGGAGAGGACGCTTATTTTGCCGGAACCAATATAAATGAAAAGCCCGCCCCGGTTAGCCGGAGGCGGGCTTTTGCTGCCAACTCAAACTGCAATCCTGCATAACGAGCTTGCTACGGATGAACTCCGACCTATTACAGCTTGAATAGTCGCACCAGCCGCTGCAGCTCCTCGGCATTGCAGTTAAGCTGAGCCGCCGCCGTGGCTGATTCATGGGCGCCGTGTGAGGTCTGCTGCACCACCTCGGTTATCTGCTGCATGTTGCTGGATATCTCGCTGGTGGTGGCGGTCTGCTCCTCGGCGGCGGTCGCGATCTGGTTGACCTGCATGGCCACGGCGTTGATCTGCTGCAGGATGTCCTGCAACGCCTCTCCAGACTTTGCCGCTTCAATGGTGCCGGCCTCCACCTGGTGGACACCCTGCACCATGGCGGCAACGGCCCCCCTGGTTTCATTCTGGATGGCCTTGATCATCTCGCCGATCTCGCGGGTGGCGCGGGTGGTGCGTTCGGCCAGGGCTCGCACCTCATCGGCGACGACGGCGAAACCGCGCCCCTGCTCACCGGCCCGGGCCGCTTCGATGGCGGCGTTCAAGGCCAAAAGATTGGTCTGGTCGGCTATGTCCTCGATCGTGCCGATGATTGCGCCGATCTGGTCGGAACGCGCCCCCAGGCTCTCCACGGTCTTGGCCGATTCCTGGACTTTGTCGGCGATCTGCCCCATGACAGCTATGGTGGTTTCAACTACCGCCGCGCCATTTTGGGCAGAGTGGGTCGCCAGCTGGGCGCCCTCGGCGGCCATCTGGCAGTTCAGGGCGATATCGCCGGATGTAGCCGACATTTCTTCACCGGCAGTGGCCACGGTGATCGTCTGGCTTGCAATCACCTCAGCACCGGCGGCGATCCGATCGGCCGAAGAGTGCAGTTGATTGGCGGCTGTCGCCACCTGGCTCGATGTCTCGGCAACCTTGCTGATGATGCCGTGCAGATGGTCTATGAACAGGTTAAACTTCTTGCTGACCTGAGCGATTTCATCATTGCCGGCTGCATCAAACCGCTTGGTCAGGTCGCCTTCCCCTCCGGCCAGGAGGCCCACTTCGTCTAAAATCAGCTTAAGCGGCCGGACGATGGAGCGGCGAACAAGAAACATCAGGGTAATTACCGCCAGACCTATGACGGCTGCGATGCCACCGCTGCTGGACACCTGCCTGGTCAGAGAGGACAAGCTGCCGCCAATTGACTGCATCTGTGTTCGCCCATCCTGCCTGTTTTTGTCGGCGATCTGCGCGGCCTCCTTAATGACACGGTCACATGCCTTGTCATACTCTTCCATTGCCTTGTTGCCTTCAGCGGGACTCTGGCCGTAGGCTTCAAACATCTGTATTCCGGCTTGCCACATAGCGGGAAGCGCCTGCCGGATTGTCCGCAATTTGGCAGTCTGCACCGCATCCTTGTTGAGCTCCAGCAGGCGGGATGTAAGCTGCATCGATTTGTCGTAGGCCGGTTTCGCCTCCTTTTCAATGACCTCCTTTTCTCTGGTCAGGCTTGCATCGGTGTGAAACTGCCAGACATTGGCTACCTGCAGTTGAAGTTCCTGAGAAAGGGACACCTCTTCCTGAAGGCTTTCGTAATTGACAAGCTGGGAGCGCACCCCGGCCAGCCCCTTTACCGTTATCAGCGGGATCAGGATACAGATCAAAACAATCGAACCAGCCATGACAACAGCAACCAGCAATTTTTTTGCGATACTCATCAAGATGCCTCCAATATTTACAAATCGTGTTTCTATGTCAGACCGAAGTTGTGCCATTCCCATACATCAGGCATCCAAATACTGTCATCAAGCGTACCGGCTGGAAATAAAGCCGGGGTGAAAAAGTTCCGGTTACAGCTTGAATTGCCGCACCAGCCGTCCGACCGGTCACTATATAGAATTGAGATTAAAATATCTATGATGGAAATTACGTATTAACGGATTTTTGGCGTGGCCGGGGGTGTTGTTCAGAGGAGGGGGAGGGGTTAAACACGGGATATGCCGCTACAGCACCGATTGATAAAACGTGAATCCGTTTCTCCCCTTATTCTTCGTTTCGTACATGGCCTTATCCGCCTTTTTCATCAGCTCCTTGGCGTCATCGGTCCCATTGACGGGGTACATAGCAATCCCTATGCTTGTAGTTATGTGCACATCATTTTCGTTCAGGGAGACCGGTTCGTTTATGGCATTGATGATTTTATTCGCGACAACTGCCGCATCTTCCGGATGGGCTATCTCCGATAACACGATAATAAACTCATCTCCTCCCTGCCGACAAACCGTATCTATACTGCGAACACAGGCCTGCAACCTGTCAGCCACAACCTTGAGAAGTTCGTCCCCCATATCATGGCCTAACGTATCGTTTATATTCTTGAAATTATCAAGATCCAGGAACATGAGCGCCAGGGATCGTTTGTAGCGCTTGGCCTGGGCAAGGGACTGTTTCAGGCGGTCCTTGAGCAGACGACGATTTGGAAGGCAGGTGAGTACATCGTAATAGGCGAGCTGATGGATCTGTTCCCGGCTTTGTCTGCGGTCGGTTATGTCTTCGATCTGGGCGACCAGGTAGAGGGGGGCTCCGGCAGCATCCCTGATAACCGATGAGGTCAGCTGCGTCCATACAACCTGCCGGTCTTTACGAATGTAGCGTTTTTCCATGTGATAGAAGGTGGCGCTGCCGTCCAGCAACCGTTGCACATTGGCCATATTGGATTCCAGATCGTCGGGGTGAGTGATCTCCTGATAAGACAGCTTTTCCAGTTCTTCCTTTTCATAACCGACCAGTTCACAAAGGGAGCGATTAACCAGCATGAATCTGCCTTCGAGTGACACTACTGACATGCCGATCGGTGCATTCTCCAGGATATTACGAAAACTTTCCTCGCTATTTCGAAGAGCCTCCTCGGTTTCCTTGCGCTCGCTGACAAGAATATTGAAATTGGTCAGCAAAAGACCGATCTCGTCATGGTATTTCACCGGTAATAACTGAAGCTCGCCCGAAGACATCTCACTGACTCTTTTACTGGCATGACTAAGCGGCGCCAGTAATCTCCTGATAACCAGCCAGACTGCAAGGAGCACGAAAACAGAGAGCGCCGCCGCAATCGAGTAGGCACGACTCCTCATTGTGCGAATGGGCGCAAAAACTTCTTCGGTGGGCAGCACAATTTGGGCAATCCATCCTGCTGACGGGATCTGCTTTGCAGATGTCAATGTCTCAATTCCCAGTGAGTTTACAGCTACTCCCGAACCTTCATATCCTGCCAGGAAGCGATCCAGCATTTTGTTGTCACCCGGCCTTGCCAGTGGCTGAAACTTGCGTGACGGGTTGCTGGAGGTGGCAATAAGATTGTATTTGGGAACATCGATGGTTATGTAGCCTGTCTTGCCGACGTTTGCATGCTCGACCTGGCCAAAGAGCGTGGAGTCGGAGAAGAATGTAAAACCGACCAGCAACCCGACAAGTTGGCCGGATTTATCCTTGATCGGCGAGGCAAACGCTATGCCGGGCTGTTTGGAAAATCTGCCCAAGCGCGGCTTGCCGATCGCCGTTTTTCCGGTTGCGAGCACTTCCTTATAATATTCAAGTTCAACGTAAGAAGCATCAGCTCGCCCCGGAAAAATGGGGTAGTCGGTTATACCGTTACCCTCCTTGGTAATTAGTGTCAGGCCGGCTTTAAACAGGGCTAGCAGGCCGAATCGGCTCTTTAGAAACTCTCGTGCCTTTTCCGGGTTGCCAAGAAGTTCAGGAGTGATAATCGCAGCGTTTGCTTCGAGCAATTCAATCCGTTGCCGGATTTTATCATCCAGATCCGAAGCGATGTAAGACACTGTCGAGAATTGGTGGGATTCCAGCAGATTTGTCATATCCTGCGCCAGCTTTTTTTCAACGCTGTACGTTAACAGCCAGAAACTTGCTAAAAAAAGCAGCAGAACTATTCCGGCAAATTTGGTTTTAAGAGTTATTGTGGTGATTCTTCCAGGCATTAATTAACCTTTCGACAATATCAGATGGTAAAGCCATATTTCACGAGTATCGCCCGAAGGTCCCCGATATCAAACGGTTTGACAAGATAATCCGAACAGTCGCCACCGACAAGAGCATCCATCATGTCGTTTGGTGAGTTGAGTGAGGTCGCCATGACGATGGTGGCCTTGTCGCCTCCTGAGATGCCCGCATCCTTCTCCATGGCGCGCATCCGTTTCAGAGCTTCCTGGCCATCCATTTCAGGCATGACGACATCCAGAAACACCAGCGAAAATGGAGTGCCGCCCTGTAAGGCCTCCCTGAAAAGTTTTGTGGCTTGAAGGCCATCACCCGCCTTGGTTATATCCAGGACGCCAATATCACGGAGATTATTCTCCATAAATCGTAATACAGCCTTCGAATCATCGACAATCAGTGTTTTCGCTTCTCGTTTCATAGTTTCCCTCTCAACGTCATTGGCAGATTCTATCCTTTATCTCTCTGATAATCTCAATCTGTCTTTGGAAAATGTAATGTGATAACTGGCGTTCAAGATATTTATCGGGACAGATGGAAAATTTGCAACTGTAGGGAGGGTAATCATCTTTAACGGCGATCAGCCTGGCCGGAACACCGACTTGTAAATCCGGGTTCTGCTCGATCTGTCTGAGCATGAACTTGATTGATGCCTCGGTATTAATTGTTAGCGGACAGGAGTGGTGGATCGATATATTCAGCCCGGAAAGGGAGATGTCGCACAGATTCCCCTCGATGATTCCCAGCGGTGTTGCGATTACCGTATCCGGGTTTGGTTCAAGTGCCAATCTGATAAAGTTCCTGCGCTCAGCCATTATTTCCACATAGGAAAATTTAACGAAAGATGCTGCCTGTTTCTTGACATTTACATACAGAGCCTGAGCAAACACATCATGTTTGAAGAGGGAGCTCCGTATAAAGGCGGAACGGCTCTGTTCAATGGTCAAGGCCTGTTCCGCCTTCACGTCCAGGTCAATGGTGTCTCTTTCGATGGCCGCAATGGTTGCCGGATAGGAGAGTGGCAGACCTTTGTAATAATTGATCAGATAGAGCACCCTCTTGGGGTTCGCTTTTAGAATCGAGACTATTTCCGCATGGTCTTCGTCAAAGGTTTTCTGGATGCGGGTGCTGTATAGGTCCGCTATATTCATGTCATCCCTGTCCATAGTGGTTGATGGAAAGTGGTCATGGCAAATTGGCTTAGGTACAGGAACCCTTCATATCTGCTGCAAGTTGTGCCAGGTCCGCTTCACCCGCATGCTGTAGTCAATTGTCATGCTCTCACCATTAACTTACGATGTCTTCTAAAGCGGTTGCCACCGCTAATATCTCTTCATCACTATAATCGGACGCTGTCAGAAGTTCATATAACGTGAAGGCAATTTGACTCGGCCTCCCGTGTACCCGTAATGATTCTGCTACACCTTGCAAAGATGCTTTTTCCATGTTCTCTCCCTCAATGCACTATAAATCTATGTGAATCAGCTTCGCGTGGGTCATACCGGCAGAACCGAGGTGAACCAATAGAGTCCACCTCACCTGTACTCGATTGGAGTCAGTTGATAAACTTGTATTTGGAAAGTATTGAGCGTAGCGAGCCGGAACTGACCGGTTTTACGATATAATCGGTGCACTCGCTGCTAATGGCATCCATCATGTCCTTTGGTGAATCACGGGAGGTGGTCATAATTATTACAGCCGCGTTTTCTCCAGTTATGCCGCCCTGCTTTTCAACGACCCGCATAATTTTTAGTGCTGATTGTCCATCCAAAACCGGCATCATCAGGTCGAGAAGGATCAAAGAATACGGCGCTCCAGCAAGAAATGCATTTTTGAAAAGTTCTACGGCTTTCAGACCATCCGGGGCTATTGTAATATCGTTAATGCCAAAGTCATTGAGTAAATGCTCCATCATATTTGAAACGGCTTTAGAATCCTCAACGATCAACGCTTTTGTATTCTGTTTCATAAAAATCTCCTATATTGCCTGATACTAATTTCTCCCCACATAATGAATGGAGCGTTCACTTTTGGTCATTGCTTTTTCAGCATACATTCGGTCATCTGCCTGCTTCCAGATACAGGAAAGCTGGTCGCCAGTGTAGGCTGTGGCTACTCCTAATGAAAAGTGGACCGGAAGATTATTGTTTTCCTCATTATATCGAGCTTGGCATTCCCTTAATCGCTTCACTACAATTCCAGCGGACTCCTCATTTGTCTCTGGCAGCAAAATGGCGAACTCATCCCCGCCTATACGGGCCAAGAGTTCATTTTCCTGTAATGCCTCACGCATGATCGCTGCAGCTGCCATAATTAAACGATCTCCTGCTTCGTGCCCTTTGAAATCGTTGACCTGTTTCAACCCATCCAAATCGATGATTATGATGCTTACTGGAAAAGACAGCCCCAGTTGCATACGGCCGAACTCATCGTCAAAACAGGCTCGATTGCGCAAATCTGTCATGCTGTCGTGGGTACTCTGGTAATTCATTTGTTCCTCGGCCCTTTTTTTTGCCGATATATCCTCAATCATGTAGACGACGTAACGTGGACTTCCTGAGTCGTCGCGCACAACTGAGGCGCTCAGCATTCCCGAGATCACGGCACCATAATTTGTAACAAAACGCTTTTCAATCTGGTAGAAATTCCTCCATCCCTCGAGCATTCCCTGATATAAATCCCGGTCGAGTTCATAATCGTCAGGAAAGGACAGGTCTTTGATATTTAAAGATTTAAACTCGTTTGCCAAGTATCCTAAGAGGTTCTCCATCATCAGATTGACTTTGACGATCTGCCCATCTGGAGTTAATAACATTGATCCAACCAACGCATTTTCAAATACGGCCCGGAAGCTTTCCTCGCTTTCACGGTATGCCTTGAGAATCAGATGATGACGTTCCCAGTCTTTATACATATACCGCGAGACAAAAAGCGAAATCAGGATGAAACAAAAGACTGCAGCCGATATAATGGCGGTTTCACTCCACCAGGCGGCAAGATACGTTCTAGGGGCCAGGCCCAGGATGACATACAGAGGGTGGCTGGAAATCTTGCGATATGAATATGTCCGCTCAATTCCATCCACGGGGTACTTCGCTTTGAACGTTACGCTGTTTTGACCCGACTCAACCAGTTCTTGAAACTCACGGGGAACTATCTTTTGTCCGATGGTGCTGCTGACTACTCCCTCTGACCTGGAGTAACGGGCAATGAGTGCCATATCCTTGCTACGCAGCGAAATCGACCCGTCTTTGCCTAAATCAAGGGAGGTAAAAACCTTGATGAAATGGTCCAGCCTCAACACGCCATAGACCACTCCGCCAAAGGTGCCATCCGGCCGATTGAGGCGTCGGGCAAGCTTTATATTCCATTTCCCTGTGGAGCGCCCCAGCCCCGGCTCCGAAAACACCAGCCCAGCGCTCGGGTTGTCACGCAGTTTGATGAAGTAATCTCTATCGGCAATGCTTTCCGGCTTGCCGGCAACTGCTCCGGCACCGAACATTATCTTCCCCTGCGCATCGGATATCCGAATACTATCGAGTTCCAACAGGTGCGTTTTTTCCTGACTGATAAATGAGTTCAACGTTTGCGTATTTATTCTGCCGCTCGCAGCTTGTCTTTCAAGTTCGTCGACCACGACAACCAGGGCCAGATCTATCTTGTCAATAACGCCGTCTATGTATTCTGCTGAAATGCGTGCAAGGTTCTGAGTGGTAAGAGCGGCACGTTCTTCATACTGGATCTTGCTCTGATGTATTGAGATGCCCGCAAGAGCGATAATGAACAGGTTGATCAACAGAGCTCCCGCCACCAAGCGCACGATAAATGTGTTCAAATACATTGTTGAGCCAGATTTACTGGTAATCTCGTTCGTCAAGATTCGTTCCTTCGAGCCCGCTCTTAATTCTGCAATTCGTGTTCGCCCGGAATACTGTCACGAAAACATGCCCGCGTCTCGCGGACCATCTTCTGATCGCCCATGAAACGATGCAGCAGAACTTCGCTGTTAATAATGTATGATGGAAGCATGGTATGTTTACCTTGTTGGATGGCCGAAACGACTCTTTAAGTACCCATTTTCCAACTCAAATCAGTTAAGCCCTTACAGACTTTTTGAAGCCCTTTTGATGGAATCATCGAGAATGTCGGCAACCATGCCGAACTGAGAAAAATCAATGTGATTCAGAATTGATATCTCCTCTTTGGAGAGGACGATTCCCTTTCTGCTAATGGCTTTCTCCAGTGAATTTGCAGCCATCAATCTGAAGTCCATATCGGTTATTATTCTGCCTAAAAAACGCTCAACTTCCACTTGAGACATCCCATACCCCCTAAATCAATGTCCCTGAATAGGACAACATTTTTAAAATCAATGCTCTTGGGGATAGAATTACAGGAATGGTGCCAACATTTAGATGCTAGTGATTTAAGTAGGTTAAAAGTTTAGGCAAGAAAGCAGGTGTCCCCAGAAGGGACAAGGTGAGACAAATGGGGACAGGTGGACTAGCGGTAGAATATCTTACGGTTTACTTTGAGGAGGGCAGCGGCCCGATTAGTTCGCTGGAGACCTGCGTAGGAGCGGTTTTATGACTTGAGTATTCATACGCGGTTGCTGAAGAAAAGAACCAGCGTCACCAGCACGGGAAAGAGGTTCAGGCAGGTGAAGAGCAGCCTGTTGGAACGCATCAGCGCCAGGAACAGCAGCGGAACGGGAAAGGCGGCATACCAGAGGGCGGCGGGTCGCTCGATGATGCCGAATGCGGGCAGCAGCATGGCGCACGCAATGAAGGCAAGAAGCCAGAGCCAGAAGAGCACGTTCCGACTCGCCGGCGCGGCAGCCATGCCGATAAGCGGGATGCCTGCAAGGCGATAATCCGCCTCATGGCGCTCCTGAAACAGCCAGAAGTGCGGAATCTGCCAGATGAAAAGCAGCCCGGCCAGGATGATGATCCGGTAATCGGCCAGTTCGCCTCCAGCCAGAGACCAGCCGATCAGCGGCGGGAAGGCCCCGCACAGCGCTCCGACCGGCAGGGCCAGAGTAGTCCTGCGTTTGAGCGGTGTGTAGACGGCCAGATACCATATCAGTGCGGCCAGACCGAGCAGGGAGGGGAGGAGACCACCCATCACAATGAGCGGAACAAGACCGGCAAGGATGGCGCATGCGCCGAGAAGGAGAGCGGTGGTTGCGGAAAGACGTCCCTGGGGCAACGGGCGCAGCCTGGTGCGGGACATCAGGGCATCGATGTCCCGCTCGATCAGCTGATTGAGGGCAGAGCCCCCCATCGCCAGCAGGCTCACTCCGCAGAAAAGCACCGGCAGAGCCGCGGCATGGATAAATGCCGGGAAGAGACAGTACCCCCCCAGAGCGGTCACACCGTTCAGAAGCGCGAGGCGGGGGCGGAAGAGTTTCGAGAGTGCTGTAATCATAGGCTCCGCGTGCAACCGATTATTTCACTGTTTCCATGAACTCCACCAGCGCCTCGATCTCTTCTTCTTTCAGGTCATTGAAGGTCGGCATGATCGGCTGGAACCCCTTGACCAGATCGGCCTGGGGCTCCCGGATGGACCGCCGCAGATAGGCGTCATCCACCGTGATCGTGCGTTCGCCCCCACTGGTAATAACCACCACACTGCGCCCCATGAGCCCCTTGAAACTTGGTCCAACTCCGGGCGACCCATCCAGTGAATGGCATCCCAGGCACCCCTTCTCCCGGGCCAGTTTTCCGCCATCGATCTTCACGGCAGCTCCGCCTCCCGTTCCCTGCGAAAGCCAGGCAGCGAATTCAGCCTCGGGAAGCGCCTCGACGGTGGTAATCATGGCCGAATGGCCGGTACCGCAGTACTGGGAACAGAACAGATCGTAGCTGCCAGGTTTCGTGGCTACGAACCAGGCGTAGTTGCTCATGCCCGGCACAACATCCCGTTTGACCCGGAAGGCTGGCAGGAAAAAACCGTGGATCACGTCCTTTGAGACCAGCTCCACCCGTACCGGTTTTCCCGCCGGCACATACAGCCTGGGACTGGTTTTCCCATTGTCATACCTGAATTCCCAGGACCAGGTGCGAGCCGTGGCGGTCACCTCCATGGCCCCCTTGGGGACATCGCGCAAAGCCCGGTAGCCGGCCCATCCGTACCAGAACATGGCCATCACCAACAGGGTGGGAAACGCACTCCAGACGATCTCCAGCCAGAGATTCGACTCGACCTGTGAGGTCGGCTCGGGAGCGCGGGAACGGTGATAGCGGATCACGAAGGTAATCATCGCGGCGGTGATGCCGATCAGCAGAACCAGGCAGGCCCCGAAGATGAACATGAAGACCGGATCGATGGCTTCGGTTGTGGTTTGCAGATGAACAGGGTTCACATTAAATCCCTTACCCTGATAAACAGGATAGTTCGTTTAACGAAATCATTTTTGCACAAAAACCGCAAATAATAATTTCTAACTCACTAACGATAGAGCACATCGAAGAAGGTAAGTCCGATATAGACGGCCAGGGTAAAAAGGGCCAGGAACAACAGCCAGCGCAACAGCCGCCCTTCGTATTTCATGTGCATGAAAAAGGCGATCACCAGCCCGGACTTGACACAGGCAATGGTCAGCGCCCCCAGCACCTTGTACCCTCCCAGCTCGATACGGGTGACCAGTACCGTCAGGCAGGTCAATGACAGAAGCGCCAGCCAGACCGCAGTCAGTTTGCCGTAGCTGATGATATGCGGGGTATGCTCATGTGTGTCGGTGCCCACGGTGCCTCCAACGTATTTGTCTACAGAATCAAATAATACAACGGAAAGATGAAGATCCAGATCAGGTCTACCAGGTGCCAATAGAGGGCGCCGTTCTCCAGCAGCACGTAGTCTGCCTTGTGAACCTTGCCGTTTCGCACCTTGGCGGCGATCCACCCCAACAGCGCCGCACCGATCAGGACATGCAGGCCATGGATGCCGGTTGTCATGTAGTAGAGGCTGAAAAAGACCGGTTCCCCCGGAGGCGCCGACGCCAGATGGGGTGAATTGGGATAGATCCCGTGACGGATCTTGGCGCTCCATTCGAAATACTTGATCACCATGAAGGCTGCGGCGCAGGTGATGGTCCCTGCCAGCAGCCAGACGGCGCGACTCCGCTCGTCCCGTTGTACGGCAGTAACCGCCATGGCCGCCAACAGGCTGCTGGTCAGCAGTATCATGGTATTGGCCGCTCCCAGGACCCAGTTCAACTGTCGTCCGGCAACGGCGAACTCGTGCGGGAAGTTGGTGAAATAGACCGAGTAGAGCAGGAACAGGCCGCCGAAAAGGATCAGTTCGGTGAACAGGAACAGCCACATGCCGAGCTTGGCGCCGGAGTAGTCCTTGTGCAGGGCATGGCTCATGGAATTCCGATCCTCTTGAAGTCATACGGTCCGTGGGTGACCACCGGCTCCTCCTCGAAATTCTCCGTGGGGGGCGGGGTGGGGATACTCCACTCCAGCGTCGCCCCACCCCAGGGGTTGCCCCCTATCGGTTCGCCCCGGAACAATCCCCGAAACAGGTTGACTACCATGATCACCAGCCCGACAGCCAGGATCCAGCTGCCGATGGTGGAAACAAGATTGAGGGTGGCGAATTCCGGCAGGTAATCGTAGTAGCGCCGGGGCATCCCCTGCATGCCGAGCACCTTCATGGAAAAATATAGTATATTGAAGCCCACGAACATCAAGCTCCAGGCGATGATGGCCGGTTTTTCGGCATACCTGCGGCCGTAGAACTTGGGGAGCCAGTAGTGCATCGCGGCGAAAAAGGCGAAACCGGAGCCGCCGAACAGGACATAGTGGAAATGCCCCACCACGAAATGGGTATCATGAACGTGGATATCGGTGGCGGCCGCTGCCAGGATCAGCCCGGTCAATCCGCCGATGGAAAAAAGCAGGATGAAGGAAAGGGCAAACAACATGGGGGCCTCCAGGGAGATGGAGCCCCTGTAGAGGGTCGAAACCCAGTTGAAGACCTTGATGGCCGAGGGGATGGCAACGATAAAGGTGAGGAACGAAAACACCAGGATGGCGGTGTCGCTCATGCCGCTGGTGAACATATGGTGGCCCCATACCAGGGAGCCGGCAGCGGCGATGGCCAGGCTGGAAAAGGCGATCATCTTGTAGCCGAAGATCGGCTTGCGGGAAAAGACCGGGATGATGTCCGAGATCACCCCCATGGCCGGCAGGACCATGATATAGACCGCCGGGTGGGAATAGATCCAGAACAGATGCTGGTACATGAGCGGATCGCCGCCGCGGGCGGGATCGAACAGGCCGGTGCCGAGGACCCGTTCGGCCATGACCAGCGCCAGCGTGATGGCCAGAATCGGCGTGGCCAGGATCTGCACCCAGGCGGTGGCGTAGAGCGACCAGACGAAGAGCGGTATCCGCCCCCAGGTCATCCCTTCGGCCCGCAGGCGGTGAATGGTGGTTACGAAATTGAGGCCGGTCAGGATTGACGAGAAGCCGATGATGAAGACCCCCAGGACCGCAAGGGAGACGTTGGTGCCGGTGCGGGAGCTGAAGGGGACGTAGAAGGTCCAGCCGGTATCGGGCGGTCCGCCGCCGGTAAAGAGCGCGGTGAGCACGATGAGAGCACCGATGATGTAGACCCACCAGGAGAAGAGGTTCAGCCGGGGAAAGGCCACGTCCCGGGCGCCGATCTGGATCGGCATGACCAGGTTGCCGAAGGACCCCTGAAATCCGGGGATGATGAAGAGAAAGATCATCACCACGCCGTGCACGGTGAAGAGCGCATTGTAGGTCTGGGGCCCCATGATGGTGCGCCCCGGTGCCATCAGTTCGATGCGGAGCAGGAGCCCGAGCACGACACCGACCAGGAAGAAGCCGAAGGTGGAATAGAAGTAGAGCAGGCCGATCCGCTTGTGGTCGGTGGAGAAGATCCACGAGGTGAGGCCGGTTTTTCCGGTATCGTTCCAGAAGCTGCTCCGGACTGCAGGCTGCATGTTTTCAGTCATGATCATTATCCCTAAGCCGGACAAACCGGAACCAAAAATTCTGTTTCACGCGACGACGCAACGTCGCGTCGTTGCGTCGTCGCGTGAGAAATGCCTTTTTTTGTTTAATTCTTTGAATCTTGCTGCTTGTGTTTCCTGCCGGTCACTATCAAGAAAAC
>DATNCC010000207.1:0-13323 GCA_035571735.1 Dongiaceae bacterium
GACGTTGAACGAGTAGCGCCCCGGCTTGTAGCCGCGCAGCTTGGATTCGGGGAGATTGGAGAACAGGTCGCGGATGTCACTGAAGACGGCGGTGTAGGTGGCCGGGTTGGAGCGCGGGGTGCGACCGATCGGGGACTGGTCGATGTTGATGACCTTGTCGAGATGTTCGAGCCCCCGTACGTCCCGCACGGCTCCGGCCTTTTCGCGGCTGCGGTAGAGGCGCTGCCCCAGCACCTTGTGCAGGGTGTCGATGATCAGGGTGGATTTGCCGGAACCGGAAACGCCGGTGACGCAGGTCATGACGCCGAGCGGGATATCGACCGTGACATCTTTCAGGTTGTTTTCGGAGGCGCCGACAATGCGGAGCGACTTGTCCCCCGCGCGCCGCTTCTTAGGCACGGCAATACTGAGTTCGCCCGACAGGTAGCGCCCGGTCAGCGAGGCGGGGTTCGCCATGACCGCCGCCGGCGTTCCCTGGGCCACCACTTCGCCGCCATGCACACCGGCCCCCGGCCCCATGTCGATCAGGTGATCGGCCTCCATGATGGTTTCCTCGTCATGCTCCACGACCAGCACCGTGTTGCCGATGTCGCGCAGCCGCTTGAGCGTGCCGAGCAGCCGGGCGTTGTCCCGCTGGTGCAGGCCGATGGAAGGCTCGTCGAGGATGTAGAGCACCCCGACCAGGCTGGAGCCGATCTGGGTGGCCAGCCTGATGCGCTGCCCTTCGCCCCCGGAGAGGGTGCCGGAGGTCCGGTCGAGCGACAGGTAGTCGAGGCCGACGTTGACCAGGAAGGAGAGTCGTTCGCGGATCTCCTTCAGGATCCGGCGGGCGATCTCCTGCTCCTTGTCGGTCAGCGTCAGTTCCTCGAAGAAGCGGAGGCAGTCGCGGATCGAGAATGCGGTCACGTCGCGGATCGTGTTCTCTCCGACCAGCACGTGCAGCGCCTCGGGACGGAGCCGGGCTCCCTGGCAGGTCGGACAGGGCATGACGTTCATGTACTTTTCCAGCTCTTCGCGGGCCGCATCAGATTCGGTCTCGCGCCAGCGCCGCTGCAGGTTGTTCAGCACCCCTTCGAATTCCTTCTGGTAAGTATGGCGGCGCTCGCCGTCCTCCTCCCACCAGAACTCGACCTTCTCACCCTTCGACCCGTTCAGGATCACGTCCTTGACCGTTTCCGGCAGATCCCTGTACGGTTTGCGGATGTCGAACTTGTAGGCCTTGGCGAGCGCGTCCAGAATCAGGTGAAACCAGCCGGACAGCCGTTTTTCCCACGGCGCGATGGCCCCTTCGCGCAGGGAGAGATCCTGATTCGGGATCACCAGTTCGGCGTCGAAATACATCCGGGTCCCGAGCCCGGTGCATTCGGGGCAGGCGCCATGCGGGTTGTTGAACGAGAACAGCCGCGGAGTTATCTCCTGGTAGGAGAGGCCGCAATCGACGCAGGCGAGTTTCTCGGAGAAGAGCATATTGGTAGGTTTTGTTGCCTTTTTCTTCTTCCCTTCGGGCGGCTCATCGAGCGCAGGCTTTAACACCTCGACCTTCACCACCCCCTCGGCATGGTGCAGGGCGGTCTCCAGCGAATCGGCGAGGCGGCGCTGGATGCCCTCCTTGACGACGATCCGGTCCACCACGATATCGATGTCGTGTTTCTTCTTCTTGTCCATCTCGATATCGTCGGCCAGCTCCCGGAGCGTCCCGTCGACGATGACGCGGGTAAAACCTTCCTTGCGCAGCTGGTTCAACTCTTTCTTGTACTCCCCCTTGCGGCCTCGGATCATCGGCGCGAGCAGGGTCAGCTTCGTCCCTTCCGGCAGCGCCATGATCTGGTCCACCATCTGGGACACGGTCTGCGAGGTGATCTCCTTGCCGCAGGAGGGGCAGTGCGGACGCCCGACGCGGGCGAACAGCAGGCGCAGGTAGTCGTAGATTTCGGTGACGGTGCCGACGGTGGAGCGGGGGTTCTTGCTGGTGGTCTTCTGCTCGATGGAGATCGCCGGTGAGAGCCCTTCGATCGATTCCACGTCAGGTTTCTCCATCTGCTCCAGGAACTGGCGTGCATAGGATGAGAGCGATTCGACATAGCGGCGCTGTCCCTCGGCGTAGATTGTGTCGAACGCCAGGGTGGACTTGCCGGAGCCGGAGAGGCCGGTGATCACGACCAGCTGGTCGCGGGGGATTTCGACGTCGATGCACTTGAGATTGTGCTCGCAGGCGCCTTTGATGATGATTTTATCGTGTGCCATGATGATCCTTCTATTTGCAAAGTGACATTAACATATATCACATTTTGTCTTTAGTATGAAGCGACTTTGCATAACAGCAAATGATCCCGATGTCAGTCCGGTGTGTGCAGCGACTTAACGAAAAAATTACGGGTCATTTGTATGGAAAATCCGGGACAGATCCATTTTTAGTTCATTAGTAATAAATAGATATGTCCCGAGATATTCAAAAATGTCCAACCAACTGCAAAATGAAAAGTGCTATCAAAATATGATTGCAAATTAAGCCACTTCATGTTTATTATCTCCATATGAATAAATCGCATCGAAAGACTCTGGAGGATATTTTTTCGCATCCGGTTCCGGTGACTATGGAATGGCGCCGGATCGAATCTCTTTTTGTCTCGTTGGGAGCACAGGCTATTGAGGGTGCCGGATCACGGGTGCGCTTTGTTTTGAATGGCGTAATTGCCGCATTTCATCGGCCTCATCCGGCTAAAGAGGCAAAACCATATCAAGTCAGGGACGCTAAAACTTTTTTGGAGAACGCAGGAGTAAAGCCATGAGCACCATGAATTATAAAGGATATGCCGCCAGGATTGAATACAGCGATGAAGACGGATGCTTCATTGGTCACATAGCAGGGATTAAAGACGTCATCGGTTTTCACGCCGATTCCGTCAAAGAGTTGCGTGCAGCCTTCTTTGAGGCTGTAGACGACTATCTCGTTACATGTGAAAAACTCGGAAGAGCGCCTCAAAAGCCCTATTCAGGCAAACTGATGTTGCGAGTTCCTCCTGAGGTTCATGCCCATGCCGCAATGATGGCTGAAGCTCATGGAAAGAGCCTGAACCAATGGGCTGCGGACGTTCTTATGTATGCTAATTGAAAGATTGAACAAATGCAGTGATCAAACAAAAGCGTCGTATCTTAACTAGACGGCCAAGCCGCTTCGCCTCACCACCGTTACTGTCGGCTATCAGATAATTGAAAGGCAGCAGCCATGTCCGAAATCTTTCCACAACCGATAAGGGATCTTCCTGAAGCGGATATACCGCTTGAAGGAGTTAAGGCGTATCTTTCACAGTCGGATTCGCACCAGATAATTTTCATGGAATTCGGAAAAGACGTAGATTTGCCGGAGCATTCGCACGCTGCGCAGGTTGGCATCGTTTTAGAGGGCACAATAGAACTGACGATAAATGGCGAAAAAACAGCGTATACCAAAGGTGATCGATACTGCATTCCTGAAGGCGTGCTGCATTCAGGAAAAATATCTGCCGGATATGCAGATATAACTTTCTTCAATGAACCAGATCGCTATGCCAGAAAGCAAATAGCAAACAATGCTCGCCAGTAAATAAGGCAGCTACTTATCCCTGTTTATCTAACATCCCTCCGCAAGCTACAGGGTCTGCGTGACAGAAACAATGGTAACCGCCAGCGTAGCCCGTGCCCAGGCGAATTTTGCTTTAAGCAGATCAAAGTCCGGGCCGGAGGTTATAAAGGCTGCCGTACCCTTGATCAGGAAGCCGGTGCCCGGGCCGATATTACCTGCCACCTTGCTGCTGCCCAGTGTTATCAATACATTATTGTTGAAGGCAATATTGGCCTCTGTGAGATGCATGTAACCGGCAGGAATCAATAAGCGCCCATCGCTGGCGATCTGTATGTAACTGTTCCAGGTATTGACCATATGCTGCCCGTTCGTCCCCAACGTGGCAATGGCCACCACTCCATCATGCTTCAGCACTTCCCGTAGTTTTTCCGGAATCATCGTTACTACCTCCTGTTGGTCTGGTTATACAAGCCTATCAGTTCGTCCGGCGACTATGACGTATATCAGTGGCGATTACAATAATCCGAGCCTATATGCACAAAAAAAAGGGACACTCCCTGATTATTGGAGAGTGTCCCTGCGTTATCATTGCAGCAAAAGCTCCTTTAGATCACCGCACCGCCAGCGAATAGCGGGTGTCGGTTTTCGCGATGTTATACACACCGAAATCGCAGCTGTAGATCGTCCAGGCCTGGGTAGTGTCGGCAGCATTAGTCGTGGACGTCCAGTAGTAATTCGAAACAATAAAATTGTTGAAAATAGCGGGGTTGATAACGGTAATGCCGTCAGCTCCGGGGATCCCGTTCAAATAATTCGCCTGCGGGAATGTCGGGGAGCGGTCGGACAGACTCAACATCTCGCTCCGGTTCGGCATCCGCCACTGCCCTGCGACCGATCCGTCCGTCAAGCCGCATTGTCCGCTGGCCAGCGTGTTTATGGTGTTTAAGGCGCCGGACCAAGGCTGGTTTATGCAATCGGCCTTCTTCAGCCAGGTCAATCCCGTGACCGTGTCGGCCAGAGTCCCATCCCCCTTGTCGATGAAACGCGGAAAGGTCAGGGGCGCCCCGAGTTGCAGGATTGCGTCGTCCCCGGGGCCGAAGGATTTTCCGCCCTGTGAATCGTACACTCCGGTCGCCAGAACCTGGATCGCCCCGGCTCCGCCCGATTTTACCGCCCACAACGAATTGGCGGAGGTACTCTTGCTGTTGTTGAAATTATTGTCCCCGCCCTCAGCCCCGTTTATCCATCGCCCGTCCGAAAAACGGATGGCCATCGCATTGGCAGTCAAAGCCATATAGGTAGTGGATGACCAGTAGGCCTTGGCAAGATTGATATTGGTGAACGGGTGTCCGGCGGAAACGGCCGGATTGAATTGTGAAACGTCCACCAGGCTTTCCAGCTCGTTTGCGTTCGGCATCCGCCACTGCCCCGCGGTCGATCCGTCTGTCAAGCCGCATGAGCCGCCGGCAAGTTGATTGGCAGCCGCCAAGGCGGTGGACCAGTCCGAAGGGCCAAAGCATCCGGCATTCTTCAGCCAGACAAGTCCGGTCAGGTGGTCGGTGACGGTTCCGTCCAGGTTGTCCGTGAAGCGCGTGCCCGGCCAGGCAACTCCCTTTCGTGCCGAGTAATCATCGCCGCTCGCATAGCTGGCTGTCTGACCGGTCCGGGGCAGACTTGCCACCTTGTCCCCCGGACGGAGTGCGGTGAAATTGGCGCTCGATACGTCATGGCCCGGCATGGACAGGAACCGTATGACGGTTCTGTAAAGACCGTTGAAATCGAGTTTGCCTACCGAACCGGCTGCGTCGCCGACGGACGGATAAAACCCGAACCCTGATTTTTCCGCATATATGGCGTAATCCGAGTTAGCCCCGGTGCTCTGGCCTGAAACCGACCAGGCGCCGTTGGCATCGGTAGTAGTTGTTACGGTGCTGTTTTCGTTATGGTGAAAGACTCTTATTGTGACTCCCGATATCGGGACCCCGTTTTTGTCGACAACAGTGCCGGATACCTTGTTAGTAACCACGGGAGCACCAATTGGAACATCACCTGTTGGGCCACTGCGTGTTGTGCCGCCACTACCTGCTGTGCCTCCGCTTCCGCCATTGCATGCGCCGAGCAGGGCAACGCCCGAGATCATCAGCATAACTCCGGCCTTCTTAATGTTCGAAAATAATGGGAGTGTTTTTGGAGATATGGATCTTTGCATGACAGCTCCTCCGACTAAGTTTTTGACATTGGAGGCGCCATAAAAAAACGCCCGGTTCCTGAATCGAGAAGGGCGTCATTTATGACTTATACGCCCTCTTTTCGGCAGCCCGGCTATCCCCCACTGTATTGAGGATCCGTGGCTTTGCGTCCCCAGGTTACCCAGGGTTTGCTATTTACTAAAGAGGTATGTGATGAAGTGAGGCAGCTGTCTGAAATCAGAGCATTTATAATGCCAAAAACTGTATGCCGCTCTATCCATCTGTTATTACAAACTAGTTGTAATACGATCTCCACCTGGTCCGCTAGCCGGTCAAAAAAACGTCACCAATGCATGACAAAAACTGTTGTTCTTCTAACTTACTAAAAAAGCCCCTGCATTTCTACAGGGGCTCCCTTGTTGTCGCGCCCGTCAATCATCTCGACGGGCTAACTACTGCATCCCTCTTTACAGTGGGATACAGGGCGAATGCGGAATTTTTCAGTGCCCATTGGAGTGTTCTCCTTTCAATCCTCGTACGAGGCGTACCTCTACACTCAATATACACCTTTCAGGAGAAGATCGTCAAATATCATGGGACGACTAGTCTTCTTGATTTCCCATCATGTGACTTCCGAATCAGTCCTACGGATGCTTCACTACTACCCGCCCACGGCTTCCACCCCGGAGCATTGCCTGGATCTTTTCCTCCAGGCCTTCCAGGGGAACCTCCGTCACCAGATCGTGCGGCAGCACAGGTTTCCACTCTCCTGCAAGTTTTTTCCATACCTGTAATCTTGTGTCGGCCGGGCATCCGGCCGAATCGATGCCGATGAGACTCACCCCCCGCAGAATGAAGGGATAGACATTCATGGGGAGTTCTGTTGACCCGACCAGGCCGCAACAGGTGACAGCCCCGCAGTAACGGGTCGACTTGATGGCTGCAGCAAGGGTGTCGCCGCCAACGACATCCACGCAACCGGCCCAGCGCTCCTTCATCAGCGGGCGCTCCGAGCCTGCCGTCACCTGGTCGCGGGTGATAATCTCCGCCGCGCCGAGCCCGCGAAGAAATGTTTCGTCGGCACTCTTCCCGGTGGAGGCCACCACCCGATATCCCGCGCGCGCCAGGATTGCCACGGCGAGGGCGCCCACCCCCCCTGTGGCTCCGGTGACAAGGATGTCGCCGTCTGTCGGCTTAACCCCTGCCTGTTCCAGTTTCAGCACCGAGAGTGCCGCCGTGAATCCGGCTGTGCCGAGTGTCATCGCTTCCCGCTCCGTCAGTTTCGCGGGAAGCGGTACCGCCCAGCTTGACGGAACGCGGATATACTCCCCCCAGCCGCCGTCGGTCTCCATTCCGAGGTCATAGCCGGTGATGATGACGGCATCTCCGACGGCAAAGGCGGTACTCGCGCACGAAATAACCTCACCGACCGCGTCTATGCCGGGGGTATGCGGGAACTGCCGGGTAACCCCCGGGTGCCCCGTCGCAGAGAGCGCATCCTTGTAGTTGAGTGAGGAGTAGCTGACCCGCACCACAAGGTCTCCCGGCGGCAGGTCATCCATGCATCGCTCCCGAATTCCCCGCACGAACCGTCCATCAGCTGTTTTCTCCACCACCAGCGCCTTGAACCGTGTTGACTCGTCCATGTTCTCTCCCTGCTAAAAAATAGTGGTAACCAATCGGGTCGCGGCCCAACTCAGGGCAATGGCCGGGTCGACACATAACATAAATTTTACCACAATAAAAGCAGCCCGGCGGGCCAAGAGGAACTTCATCACGATGTGATTGCAAACTGAGGCACTTCATGGTTATTATCTCCGCCGCATCCGGCAACAAGACAAGCAGAAAGGTAACGAGCGAAAATGCCTGCAAGAAAAGAAAATCTGAAATGAAAGCGGTCATCCAGCGTGTGACATCCGCCGCGGTAACGGTCGAAGGGAACATTGTCGGCCGGATCGGGCCGGGCGTCCTGGTTCTTCTCGGCATTGAAAAAGGGGATGTCGAAGCCCAGGCCGACTGGCTGGTCGACAAGATCTGCGGCCTGCGCATCTTTTATGACGACGACGGCAAGATGAACCGGTCGGTTGCCGATAACTGTGGTAGTCTGCTGGTGGTTTCCCAGTTTACGCTGGCCGGCAACTGCTCAAAGGGGCGGCGCCCCTCATTCGATACGGCAGCGCCGGCGGACGAAGGGAAGCGGCTGTACGAATATTTTGTCGCTGCCGCCCGAAACACCGGCCTTCCGGTCGAAACCGGCATCTTTCAGGCCGACATGCAGGTATCGCTGGTCAATGACGGACCGGTAACATTTATTCTGGAGAGATAGCAATCACATCCCGTCTCGCTGCGGAGGTATTATGGCCAAAGAACTTACCCTCGGTTTTTCCCCCTGTCCCAACGACACCTTCATGTTCCACCCGCTCGTGCATGGGCTGGTCGATACCGGTGGCCTTGCCTACCGAGAACGGCTGGAGGATGTGGAAACCCTCAACCAGCTGGCCCTTGCAGGTGAACTGGATGTCAGCAAGGTTTCCTACCACGCGCTGGGACACATTCGGGACCGGTACGCACTGCTTCGCTCCGGCAGCGCCCTGGGGCGTGGTTGCGGGCCGCTGCTGGTTGCCGCCGACAGAATCGATCCTGCCGACCTGCGCGGCAGAACAATAGCCGTACCGGGACGATATACAACTGCCAAGCTGCTGCTGCGTCTGTTTGATCCGACTCTGGCGAACTTTATCGTCATGCCCTTCAATGAGATCATGGATGCGGTGTTGAACGGCAACGTCGATGCCGGACTTATCATCCACGAATCCCGCTTCACCTACCACGGTTTCGGTCTGCACAAGCTGCTCGATCTGGGAGAGTGGTGGGAAGGAGAAACCGGCCTGCCGATTCCGCTTGGCGGTATCGTTGCCCGGCGTTCCCTGGGGGCGGAAACAATTGCCGCAATCGAACGCGCTCTGAGGGAGGGGGTCGAATACGCCCGCGCTCATCCGGACGAGGCGGCCCGCTATATCTGCGAACATGCCCAGGAGATGAGTCAGGAGGTCTGCGCCGCCCACATCGGTCTGTACGTCAACGATTTTTCGACCGACCTGGGGGATGAAGGGGTTCGCGCCATCTCCTGCCTGCTGCAACGGGCCGAGCAGGCGGGACTCATTCCGCCATCGGATCTGCCGCTTTTTATGTAAAGACTTTTTGAATAATCGGGAAAGTTCCATATCAGAGGTGACACAATATGTCCGAAGTTAAAGAAAAATGGCAGGGGTGGCTGGCGCTGTCTACGGCGATCATGGCGGTTCTGGCGGCTTTGACGACACTCTACATGGGGAAATATTCTTCGCGCGCCATCATGGCCCAGGGGCAGGAGAGCGACCAGTGGGCGTACTATCAGGCCAAGAGCATCAAGGGGCACACCTTCGAGATCAACAGGAAGACTCTGGAACTCCAGTATCTTGCTCAAAAGGGTCTGTCACCGGAGGCGGCCGCCGAATACCGGAAGACGATCAATAAATACGGCGAAGAGCTCAAACGGTATGATGGTGAAAAAAAGGAGATCAAGGATAAAGCCGAAGGGATCGCCAAGGCCAAGCTCAAGGCACAGGAGATGGGGGGGAATTTCGCCTACGCGCTGATCTTCCTGCAGATCGCCCTGATGCTCTCGTCCATCGCCAGCCTGACCAAGCGGCATTACCTCTGGTACATCGCCTTGGGCTGCAACCTGGGATGGCTGTTCTTCTTTCTGGATGCCTGGATGCTGTTCTACTAAAGAAACCGGTTAGTTGTTCTGTACGATCAGAGGAGGATTTCCTCCAGCAGCTTCAACAGCGGCTGGGGGTAAACGCCGAGCAGTAGCATGACGATGGTTGGAACGAGCAGGGCGATAATCTCGGCGACGTTCAGCTTACGGACGGGATCAGCCGGGAACTCTGACGGCTTCATGTACATGACCACCACGATCCGGAGGTAGAAAAAAACCGACACCAGCGCCGAAAGGATGCCGACGATTGCCAGGGTGGATTCCCCGCCCCTCAGTGCGGCGGCAAAAACGGCAAACTTGCCCATGAAACCGGCTGCCGGCGGAATCCCCGCCAGCGAAAACAACGCGACCGCAAGCGCCGCACCCGCCAGCGGATTGCGGTATCCGAGACCTCGCCAGGCCTCGATGGCATCCAGCTCTTCCTCACCCGACAAGATGGAGATTGCCCCGAAGGCGGCAATTCCGGCGGCGGCATAGACCACAAGATAAAAAACCGCAGCCTTGACCCCGCCGGCCGGAGCAGCGACAAGCGCCACCGCGACATATCCCATCTGGCCGACAGACGACCAGGCCAGCATCCGCTTGAGATTGCCCTGCACCAGCGCGGCCATGTTGCCCGCTACCATCGATAACAGCGCCAGCAGCCAGAGGATGTCGTGCAGGCCCCGCCACGCGCCGAATAGCGGGAGCAGGAGCAGCAGTGCGGCCAGCGAGGCACCTTTGGAAGCGGTAGACAGCAGGGCCGTCACCGGCGCCGGCGCACCCTGGTACACATCCGCCGTCCAGAGGTGAGCAGGCACCAGGGACAGCTTGAAAGCCATTCCCAGCAGGATCAGACACCCCCCCGCCAGAAACAGCGGCTCGGGAGACGCGCCGGCGTCGGCCAGTTCGGCCAGCCTGAGTGTCCCCCGAGCTGTGTAGACCAGCGCCATCCCCATCGCCAGAACCGCCGCCGACAGCGTCCCGTTGAGCAGATATTTCATCCCGGCTTCGCCGCCCGTTGCGGAGCCGCGTTTGATGGCCACAAGGATGTAAAAGGCAAACGTGAACGCCTCCAGGCCGAGGAACAGCATCAGCAGGTTAGTTGCGGCGCACGCCGCACCCATGCCGGCCAGGGCGAAGAGAATCGTAGCCGGGTATTCTTCGCCGGCAATCCCCCGGCGGCGGTTGTAGCCGGCCGCCAGCAGCAGCGAGATCAGTCCGGCGGAGCCCAGGAAGAGCGCAAAGAAGCGTGAGTACGGGGTGACGGCAAGGGCGGGCATGACCGCATAGGCCGGGATCAGCAGGCCCCAGAGCATGCCTGAGGCGATCAGCGCCCCCGCCAGCTCGTACAGATACCCGCCCGGCTTGATCACGCCGGCCAGCAGGACCAGCACGCTGCCCCCGGTCAGGATAATCAGCGGCATCAAGGCCATGAGATCACCGGAAGTCACGGCGCACCTCCCGTCAACAGCTGCACCGGCAGATGAATCAGATCGAGCAGCGGCGCCGGATGAACACCGACCCAGATGTTAAGCAGCAGGAGCGCCGCCAGAATAACCAGCTCGCGCGGATCAAGGTCGGTCAGCGCCAGCGGCCCTCGCTCCTTCTGGAACAGCACCTCCTGCAGCAGCCGCACCATGTAGATCAGCGGCAGGACGATGCCGACGAAGGAGAGCGCCACGACCAGCGATGATTGCTTGAAGGTTCCGGCCAGAATCAGGAATTCGCCGACGAAGCTGTTCAGCCCCGGCACCCCCATCGAAGCCAGCGAGAAGATCAGGAAGAAGAACGACCAGAGCGGCATCTTGCCCCACACCCCGCCAAAGGCCGCGATGTCACGGGTATGGGCACGCTCGTCCAGTATTCCGATCATACAGAAGAGCGCTCCGGTAGTCACCCCGTGGCTGGCCATCTGCAGGATCGAACCGGAGAGCGCCACCGGCTGCCAGGCGGCGATGCCGATGGCGACATACCCCATATGCCCGATGCTGGAGTAGGCGATCAGCCGTTTCATGTCTTCCTGGGCGAAGGCGACCAGCGACGCGTAGAAAATGCCGAGCAGCGCAAGCGTGTAGAGAAGCGGGGTCAGCGCCTGGGCCGCCAGGGGAAAGAGCGGGTAGCCGAAGCGGATCAGGCCGTAGCTGCCGGTCTTGAGCAGCAGGCCGGCCAGGACCACGCTCCCGGCAGTCGGCGCGTCGGTGTGGGCGTCCGGGAGCCAGGTATGGAGCGGAAAGAGCGGAAACTTGATGGCAAACGCCAGGAAGAAGGCGGCGAACAACCAGAGCTGCGTGTCAAAGTGGAGTTGCGTATGCAGCAGGTCCGGCAGGGCGAAGGTTGACACTCCGCTCTGCCTGGCATGCAGCAGGTGCAGCGCGATGATCGCCAGCAGCATCAGCAGGGAGCCGAACATGGTGAAGAGGAAGAACTTGATCGTCGAGTAGATCCTGCGCCCATGCCCCCAGACTCCGATAAGGAAGAACATCGGGATCAGCATGATCTCCCAGAACAGGTAGAAGAGCGCCAGGTCGAGGGAGAGAAACACCCCCATGATACCGGATTCCATGACCAGCAGCAGCGCCAGGAACAGAGTTGTCCGTTCCGTAATGGCTTTCCACGACACCGCCAGCGCCACGCAGAAGGTGAACGCGGTCAGCATGACCATCAGGAGCGAAATGCCGTCCAGCCCCAGGGTATAGCGGATGCCGAACGCCGGTATCCAGGGGGAGTCCTCCAGCAGGAGGTAGCCGGGGAGCTTAGTCGGGACATCCGCCAGACCCCGCCACGACGCATAGAGCCACCCCGCCAGCGCCAGTTCGACCGCTGCCGCCCCGAAGGCTACCGGTCGGGCGAGCGAGACGCGGTCCCAGAGCGGCACGAGCAGCAGGGAGCCGGCCAGCGGAAGGAAGATCAGGATTGTCAGGAGCGGGTAGTTACCAGACATAAGCGCCTTTTTCTGAATTTGTAACTACGAAACTTCAACCGGCACCAGCCGTTTCAACACACCCTTTGCCATCTCAAGAATACCCTCGAACGAGGTATCCTTCAAGGTACAGACCAATTTAAAATCGGGGGTGAACTGGTATTTTTTCGGCTCGCCACGCATCATGCCGATGATCGTGTCGGGCTGGGCCAGGGTGCGCGGGTGGAACGAGATGATCACCGCCTTGCCGTCGAAGTCGATCTGGCGCACGATCAGCTTCTTCAGCAGCACCCGCAGCTTCATGATCTCGAACAGGTAGGAGGTGGCGAGCGGATATTTCCCGAAGCGGTCTAGCACCTCGTTCTGCACGTCCAGCACATCCTCTTCCGACTCTGCCTGGGTCAGCTTCTTGTAGATCACCAGCCGCTGGCCGGCATCCTTGACGTACGCCTCGGGGATGAAGGCCGGTACCTTGAGGTTGATCTCCGGCTCGACCCGCTCGACCATCTCCTCGCCCCGCATCCGGGCGATGGTCTCCTCCAGCATCTGGTTGTACAGCTCGAAACCGATCTCGGTGACCGTTCCGGACTGGCGGTTGCCGAGCATGTCCCCCGCCCCGCGAATCTCCATGTCGTGGGTGGCGATCCGGAAGCCGGCCCCCAGCTCGGAGATCTCCTGCAGCACCCTGAGCCGTTCGCGGGCATCGGAGCTGATCGCCCCCTCGCCGGGGATCAGCAGGTAGGCGTAGCCGCGCTGGGTGGAACGTCCCACCCTTCCCCGGAGCTGGTAGAGCTGCGACAGGCCGAACTTGTCGGCATGATCCACGATCAGGGTATTGGCGTTCGGGATATCCAGGCCGGATTCGATGATGGTGGTGCAGAGGAGCAGGTTGGTCTCGCCATGCATGAAG
>DATNCC010000208.1:0-2859 GCA_035571735.1 Dongiaceae bacterium
AGCGTTCGGGGAGACGCAGCCCGGCGTAATCGATGACGATCAGGGCGTCCCTTGCCCTGATGTCGGTGAAGTTGAAACCGAACGGCGTGCCGTCAACGTCGGAGAGCTCGAAGGTCGCTATCGTGATGAGGAGCGCGCCGGGGTTTTTCAGCACCATGAGAGCCGTCTCCAAGTCAAGGGTGGTGTTAACGAATACGACGGCCGGAAAGACCCCACCGGGAGGGATGCTGAAAGAGGGAAAACCGGTGTAATTTTGTGATGTGTCATAGACCAGGTTGCCGACCGGAAAGAACCTGCTCGGATCGGAGGGGTCCGGGATCTGGGCGGAGAGGACGATATGGTCGACCCGGAAGGGGATATTCCCCAGGTTTGCCAGGCTCACCAGAACCCTCAGGACACCGCCACTGGCATCAATCTCGTGGGTCTTGGAGAACGCTTCGATCTCGGTGATCGACTTGACATTCTCCTCGGTCTGGGTCTTGGTGAAGCTGAAGGAGGTATCCCGGGTCAGAATCTTGGTAATGTCGTAGGAGAGGGTTGGATCGCCGGCAATGCCATTGGTGAATGTAACGGAGTTGGAGGACGTCTGGTCCAGCTCGATCGTCTCCACTACGCTGTCCGTGACGCTCTGGTCGACGGCATGTGCGTTCTCTTCGGTTCGGTCCACCTCGAAGACTTTTGTTTCCACATTTATTTCGGTCAGGATAAGCTTTATGACCGGAGGACTTACGAGGGCCACCCCCAGCAGCGGAAGGTCGGCGGCCAGAGGATTGAAAGTGAGCGGATCGATCTCCGGATCGAAGCCGAGCGACTTGATCTCGTCGAAGTCGCTGATCCCGTCGCCGTCGGTGTCTGCCAGCACTGGAGAGGTTCCGGCCAGCAGTTCCTCCTCGTTGGTCAGGCCGTCGCCATCCGGGTCCCCGGACGGATCTGCAGCAGCCGCGGCAAGCACGGAATTGGCGGTAGCTCCTCCGCCGTTGCTTCCACCTCCACTGCCGCAGGCAGTGAACAGTACGGGACAAGACAGCAACAGTAAAGTCAGCGTTATTAATGACCGCTTATTCATAACGTCCTCCGAGAGGAAATGTGCACAGCTTTTATCGAGTAGAATTTTGGATCAAGCCGGCGTATTTAGAGAAGTAGCATGTTGCATACCAATTTGATATTTGCTTCAATTTCAGGTAGTTATCGATGCGGAGTTTGCAAAAGGGTGTCAAAAAAATAGATAAATTAATTGCAGCTCACAATTTTTAAGACAGTGGGAAGGAGTCTGCTTCACACGGAGGCAGGATGGTCGGGCTGGCCTTGGAGTCAGGGTACGCGGCACGCCACACTTTTATACAATGGGCACCGTTAAGAGTTACCTGGAGGAGAGAACGATGTCGAACACCCCCTCGTAAGCCGCTGCCGCCCCTTTTCTCTGGAGGCGCTTGAGAGGGATGATCAGGGGGCTTTTTACCATGGGGTCTGTAAGATTATTGGGATCCCCCTCGAAGTAGAGCTGGGTGGTAAGGCTCTGGCGCGTGGGGTGGTTCACGATGTAGTGGATGTGGCGGGGGCGGATCCAGTTCTCGTTAACCTGATATTTACCCGGCAGGATCGTATCGAAAGAGTAGCGGCCGTCCTCTCCGGTACGGATGCGTCCCCGCAGCAGGTACTCTTCCGGCTTAAGGGGCCGCGAGGCTTCGAGTCCGTAGTAAAAGCCAGCCGCGCTGGCATGCCACACGTCCACCACGGCGCCGGCCAGGGGCGAACAACCGGGCTCGGCAAGAACACGGCCGGAGATGGCCAGCCTTTCTCCGGGCTGACTGTCCGGCGCCAGCTTGCTGCGAAACGGCGCGCCGGGGAGATAGAAGGGACCGGGGGGATTGTCCTCGGTGACCGGGCAGCCTGCTCCCGACGCAGGACGGACAATGCCCAGGGCTGCCGCCACTGCAAGTGTCAGAAATTGCCTGCGGTTTACCTCGTTTTCCGTGCTCATGGCTGCCTCCCATTGCCTGAAGATCCCGCCTTCTCCTCCAGACTGAATACTCCCGGTTTATCTTTAATCCACCCGCTGCCGGTAGGCATTCAGGAAGCGGGCGTCCTCGGCATAGGTGACCGGATAGATGAAAGGCACCGGCCTGGGCTCCATGTCGTTCCCGACATTTCTGAAGGTAAACAGGCAGGAGTTCGAAAGCGCCTTGTCGCCGGCGCTGCGGCTGAACCGCTCGATATCCGACTGTACGGTAATGGTGGTCCTGCCGGTGTAGACCACCCTGGCGGTGAATTTCAACTGGTCACCCAGCAGTACCGGCTGGTTGAAGTTGATGCGGTTCACCTGGAAAGGCACCACCCGGTCCGGGGCGACCATCTCCGCGGACAGAGCCGCCAGCTCGTAGGCCTTTCGGATCAGGTACCCGCCGAATATGGTCTTGGGCACATTTTCCTGCTCCGGATATGCCCTGATGGTCGATTCCAGGACGAGTTCGCCGGCGCGAATCCCCTTGAATCCGGGCGACTCCTGCTCCTTGTGCAGTTTCTTGAGAAGCAGGTACTCGTCCAGCGACGGCATCTCCTCGGCCTTGGCCAGACTCTCCCGATAAGCATGACGACGCTGTTCGGCCTTCTTGTGCCGTTTCACCTCGATATCCAGCTGGTAATGTAACGGCGGCAATGTCAGGCTCTTCCCCTCTCCGCCGTCCGCCGAACGCGCCACCATGGTGAAATAGCAACTCGCAATGTGACTCGAACCCGCTCCCAGGCATTCGACCCTGATCCCCACCTCCATCGACGATTTGCCCACATGGTTGATCTGCGCCGAGAAGACAAGATCGTGCGTCGTGTCGGCCGGATTTCTAACGACAACGCTGTCTATGG
>DATNCC010000209.1:0-6406 GCA_035571735.1 Dongiaceae bacterium
CTCTTGCCACAGTACTGAATGCCGCCGGAATCAGCTGGGGTGTTCTGGGAAAAGAGGAGAAGTGCTGCGGTGACAGTACCAGGAGGCTCGGCAACGAGTACCTGTTTGACAAGATGGCAAAAGAGAATGTCGAGCTGTTCAGGAGCAAAAAAATCACCAAGGTCATCACCCAGTGTCCGCACTGCTTCAGCACCCTGAAGAACGACTACCGCCAGTACGGACTTGAGATCGAAGTGATTCATCACTCTGAGCTGCTGAACCGGCTGCTTGCCGATGGCAGAATCAAGCCTGACCGGGAAATGAAAGAGCTCGGCAGCGTGGTCTATCACGACTCCTGTTATCTCGGTCGTCATAACGGGATCTATGACGAGCCGCGGCAGATTATTGCAGCGGTTACCGGAGATCAGCCCAAGGAGATGGGCCGCAACCGCGAGAAGGCTTTTTGCTGCGGTGCCGGCGGCGGACGGATGTGGATGGAGGAGTTCACCGGCGAGCGGATCAATCATGTCAGGGTAGGTGAAGCCCTCGAAGGCAAGCCTGACACGATCTGCGTGGCCTGCCCTTACTGCATGACCATGTTCGAGGACGGACTCAAGGACAAGGGGGCTGGTAATGTCCGGGTGAGGGATATTGCCGAGGTGGTGGCTGAGGGCTTGAGGCCGGTGCGGTTAAGACGGTCGGATGATCTCAGCTGAGCTGAAATGACAGAATACAAAAAGGCGAGCCAAACGGTTCGCCTTTTTTTGTTTTGAGGCCGTGACGGCCAGGCCCGCCTCCCACGGCAACGCCTCTGCTTCTGCACCATGGCGGTTCCCTCAACAGCACTGACGATAATGACTTCATCGATTGTGGCTGCATCTGGCCATGGGCTCCGGCCTGTTGCCGTGAGAGCCGGCCCCGACCGTCACAACACTGCAGGATGGCATTAAAAGCCTTTCGTTGCGTTCGTCGCGGCGTCGCGTGAGTAATGTTTTTACAGGTTTTAACTGCCTTCGTTTGTTGAACTTGAAGCCGTGACGGCCAGGCCCGTCTCTCACGTCAACGCCTCTGCTTCTGCATCATGGCGGTTCCCTCGACAGCACTGACGATAATGACTTCATCGATTTTGGCTGCGTCTGGCCATGGGCTCCGGCCTGTTGCCGTGAGAGCCGGCCCTGACCGTCACGACACGGTAGTATGGCATTCAGTGGTTATAAAGGCCTTTCGTTGCGTTCGTCGCCTAGAGGCGCCTACGTTTGGTGCGGTGTCGCGTGAGTAACTGTTTTTTGAGGGTTTTAACTTCTTTCATCCAATTAAGAGTTGTTGACAATGACAGGGCTGGCGTGCCATAAGAACCCATTAACCCGATTTCTCTGATGTATTTGATGCCGTAGCTGTCAGCGCGCTTTGTCATGCGTCTTTTGGAGGGTAGAATGGGGCCATTTTGGTGTAAGTGAAAGCCGCTTGTCAGCTTCGGTGCTGATGAAGCGGCTTTTTTACGTTTTGGCGTGAAGGTGGCGGACCAGCAGAAGCAGAAGACCATCGTCCTGGCCCAGGGGGACGCGGAGTCGGTGCGGCTGCGGGGCGAGGGTGAGGCGAAGAAGATCGAGGCCATCGGCCAGGCAACTGCCGAGGCGTACCGGAAGCAGAACCAGGCGCTGGGACAGCAGGCGATCACCGCCATCGAGGTGATGAAGAAGGTGGCAGAGGGGAACATCCGGATCACCCCGGATATCCTGGTGGCCGGGGAGAAGGGGGGGCTGATCGACATCCTCCTGGCGCAGATGGTGAAAAAAGGCGCCGCGCCCGTGGTAGCGACGGTTGCTGTAGCCGATCCAGCCGGAGCGCAAGCGGTGCTTAATCCGGAAGGGGAATAGCCATGGGCAGCGGGCGGGTGTGAGAGAAGAATGCATGCATATACCAGTAGATACCAAAAATCGTCTGCTCAATAGTATTCGTTATGTGAATCAGTATAGAAAGAATAAATATTCGGAAACAAGTAATCCAGAGTGGCATTAAAGCCAACGGAAGAACCACAAACCACCAAAACCAATCAAAATCGGAACAGCTGAAATGATTGAACTTATTATCAACAACTTTGAGAAAATCATAGGAAGCATCCTGGTTGCAGTTTTTGGTGGGTATATCACCTATCGCATTTACCGGAAAACAAGATTTAGCCAAGCGGCTGCGATTTTCAGGACAAAGGTTCTCACGGAACTGGAAGGGCTTTATCCGATTCCCACCAACTGGCCCCCTGAAACAATGATGATTGATAGAATCTTGAAAGAAAAATTTCCCAAACTTCAAATTGCTGTGGCGGAGTTCAGGCCATTCTTGTCTCGGAGTGAAAAAACTGCTTTTGACGAGGCATGGTCTAGCTACCGCGTTGGCGAAGACGGCAGAGAAATAAACCAACAAGACTACTGGCAATATATACCGCATTCTGGAACCTCCGTTGTCAACGGGAAAGAAGAAACTCACGACAACACCGAAACGTACCAAGACAATTTCAAACGAAACGTGGACAACTTACTAAAATTCGCAAAGCACACATAACCAGGCCCTCGGACGCGGACGGCTGACTCCGCCGGTCAAGGGCGCACTCCGTTGGTCGCAGGAAAGGAGATTAGATGTCCAGAAAAGGAACATACTATGCCGGTCGGGTTCTGAAGCTTGGACTGCTCAATCAGGAAAAGTTGCTTCATGCAATCAAAAATCCCATCTCAGTTAAGTACAGGGACAACGCGTGGAGTTTCATTGATATTGAAGAGTACACCGGAGAAGGACTTCACTTCGTATTCGGACGTTTGAGCAAATATGCTCCGGAGGGAGAAGTAGGTGTTGTCGATGAATCTACACGCTGTGAGAAGAAACAATCAGAACCAAACCTGCTAGTGGCATCTAGCCCATTTGTTTATATACCGGATCATTCCGGTATCGTGTTCTTAAATGTATCTGGACACATAGAAGTGCGAACATTCGTACGGCGTTTTTGCGAGATCATCGAAAGAACGCATCAGAACTTCTTCGTCGACTGTGACATTGAGCTAGTTACTGATCTTAAGACGTTCGCCGCAAAGCTATTATCGTTAGATGGTATTTTCAAAATAGAAGCACGCATTTCACCCCCGAATCCCCTGTTTAGCCCGCTGTGGGAATCTCTAGAAAAATACCTGAGAGGCCGAAATACGGATCGAATGACTGTAATCGAGGATGCCCCAGGGTCGGAGGTTCTGAAAACCGACCTGCCCAACCTCGTTGAGGCGGCATCACGCCAAACCGAAGAAAAACGCTTTATCCCTAAAACTGAGATTCCAATCGGCGATGCTGCAATTCTTATGGCAGCTGACGGATATGGTAGTGGGGTTATAAGAGGACGCCGTGATGACGACATTGTGGTCATAAAGACCTCTGAAACGGCAGTCAACTTCTCATTTGAAAAAACTCCTGACCCCCATGAGCTATCCATGAAAGCGCTCGAAATATTTGATAGGATCGAAAAACAGAGACATATGGAACACGGCGATGAAGAGATTTAGGAACCTTTTGCTAAGTATCTTCGTTTCGCCGGAGCTAGTGGTCGTTTTACTTGTAGTTGTCGGGCTTGTCTATTCGCCAGAATTTATGGGTGCCCTTGGAAAAAAATTGAAGTCGGATTCAGAGGTGTGGAAATACATGCCCACGTTAACTTTGCTTTTTTCCGGGGCAGCGTTTGGCTTATCCTCCAAAATAAGGGCTCCGTTGGAAAACAGTTCAAATAAGCTGCTCTACGAGTGGCCGTTATACCCTCTACTCGTTGATCGGGTACTGGTAAGCATGGCGTTTGCCTGCATCTGCGGTGCTACCGGCTTATTACTCTGGGTTTTCGGACAATCTCTTTCGGCTACAACAGTTGGCTGTGTGTTCTTGGCAGCAACAGGTGTATCTGCTACTACGGCCTTTACTATGTTGCTTGCCCATCAGAAACTAAGGGAAATAATTGACAGATATGGAACGCTTTCAAAGGAGTAGGCAATAGGAGGAACATTGAGGGGTCAGAGGTCCTTGCAAAGCTAGTCAAAACCTGAAGGGCCTGCCCTTAACACGAGACATGTCGCGTAACGGGCTGACATCCAATGGTCTACGGAGGAATCACCTCAAGATATGGCTGAACTGCATCAGCAAAATATGATCGACCGGGCACTTCGCGCGAAACTGCGGGAAACCTGTGCCGGTGCGAGACGTGACGCGGCCTTGTTTGCGGTCCTGACCGTACTGCTGACCCCGCTTGCCGTGGCGGTCGCCAAAGTGAAATGTGTTGTTCTGTAGGCTCGATATTAATTTCAATATAATGATCCCTATACGGAGGAAACGATGTCAGAACCATTGAAGACCTGGAGCGCGACTCTCACTACACTGTTTTGCCTGTTGGCATTTCTTGCAGGATGTGGAGGTGGTGGAAGTGGCAGCGCCAAATCCGGCGTGGTGGTTGATCCGGCATCATCCTTCAAGGGCGTTACCACCGCAGCTACTCCGACAAATGCAAACGCCGAGAACCTGGCCATGGGAGGTTTCGGCGGTGGAAGTATCGCCGCATCCATCCGCAGCGTAGCCAAGACCGGCGCAAATGGTGCGGACACCACGAAAAACCTTCCGGTCCTCCAGTTGGTCCAGATGCTCAAACAATCGGCCCGGCGGATGGAAATCCCCCAAAAAGCTGCCCTTCTCCGCAAATCGTCTCAAGCCGCCACCCTGGCCAAGAGTGTCGGCCGGGCGAGTAATTATCAGCTTCAGGGGGACGGCGGCGGAACGGCTACCTATGCTCTGGATGTAAATGACTCTACCGGCAGTTTTTTTGGAACGGTCGTCTACCAGGCATTCAACTCCAAAGGTATCATTATTAACGGTACGACCGAAGTTCTCGGCACCATGGACGCAAACCGGCAGCAACTCAGCCGCTTGACGCTTTCTTTCAGGTCCCTGTCATTCCAGTCCGGCAACTTTACCTTCTTCCTGACCGGCTCATTGTCATGGGGATTCAACCTTGCTTCATCCACCGAGACCCTGTCCATGAACATGGTCCTGCTGGATCAATCCAGTGCCAAGACGTACTGGTTCAACAATTACGAACTGGTTACCGTTTATTCCGCAAACAGTCTCACACAGACAATTTCCGGACGCTACTATGACCATGATCACGGCTATGTTGATCTGACTACGCTGACGCCGCTGGTCGCCACCTACGGCACTCATTGGCCTTCTCAGGGCTCCCTTGCCTTTACCGGAAACCTTGGTCGATCGGTCCGGCTGAATTTTCAGGCGAGTACCCTGGTGATTGAGGCGGACACTGATGGCAACGGCAATGCCGACTGGCAGGTCGAGCGGGCATCCAACGTTACCCCGGCGGGTAATACGGCGCCGACCGCGGATGCCGGTCCCGACCAGAATGTTACCCAGCTTGCAACTGTCCACCTGAATGGCAGCGCCAGTAGCGACAAGGAAGGTAACCCGCTCACCTATACCTGGACGTTTGTCTCCGGCCCCAGCTATGCGGCTCTGTCCGGCGCCAATACCGCTACTCCCTCATTCGTCGCCAGTAATACCGGCACCTATGTTCTGAGTCTGACCGTGTATGACGGTAACTCCACCAGTCAGCCGGACACGGTGACCGTGGTCGTTACCCCTGCAACAGGCAGCGATCCCGGCTTTGTCGCGCAGCAGTGGCAATACGGAATCTACGGCTCCAGCATCGGCCAGGCCGGACTGCTCACCACCGACCTGGACGGCGACGGAACACCGGAGATAATTGCCAGTGCCTCTGTCGGCGGATTCGGCAATAGTGCCGTCTGGTATGTCGTTCGAAAGACCGCAAACGGCGGCTACGAACAGGTGTGGCGCAGCCCCATGTACGGGATCACCATTGTACGGATCCTGCTTGCCGATATGAACGGTGACGGCAAGGACGATGTGGTCGTCGGCCTGGAGGACGGCACCATCCGCATCTACGACGGGCCGACGCTGAAAGAGATCAGCAGCCTGAAGACCGTGGCTTCACTGAAGGATCTTGCCGTTGCCGATCTGGACGGCGATGGAACCAAGGAGATTGTCACCAGCAACGGCACGGGGATTTCCGTCTACAACGCCCAGACGGGCGAGGTAAAGTGGAGCGTCAACTCCGGCGGCGGGGCCTCCATTGCCGTCGGGAATGTCGATTCCGATGCTGCACCGGAGATCGTCACTACTACCTACGGCGGCAAGGGCTACGTGCTCAACGGTCTTACGGGCGCGGTCAAATGGTCATACATCAACAGTTTCGGCTCCATAGTGAGACTTGCGGACCTGGACGGCGACGGCAAGCAAGAGATCATCGGCGCCTCTTCCTGGGGTAAGATCACGATTTCCGATGCCGCCCTGCAGTCGCCGGTCTGGGAAATCCCGACCAGCC
>DATNCC010000210.1:0-2352 GCA_035571735.1 Dongiaceae bacterium
GTAGGGAGCGGGGACCGGAGTGAAAGGATCCGTACTTACAACTTTCCGCAAGGAAGGATGACCGATCACCGGATCGGCCTGACGCTCTACAAGCTGGATATGATCATGCAGGGGGAGATCGGCGAGATTGTAGACGGGCTCCGGCAGCATTACCAGATGGAGGCGCTGAAAGCCCAGTCAGAGGGTGGGTAGGAACGCGCCTTTTGCGCAATCTCGGCGTTGCCCGTCGTCGTCCCTTGTGCGGCGTAGCTCTGCTACGCCTCCGCGCGACTCCTCGGGCGCCTTGACCTTGCACAAAAATCACGTTCCTTGGGAGTTATTCTGGAACAAAAATCAGAAACCTGGACAACTTTAAAGATTCTGGAGTGGACCAAAGGCTACCTGGCCGGGAAGGGGATTGAAAACGCCCGTCTTGAGGCCGAGTGGCTGCTTTGCGAAGCCCTTTCGCTCGACCGGGTCGGGCTGTATCTGAGTTTTGACAAGCCGCTCCAGGACGCCGAGCTGGCTGCGTATCGCGGTATGGTTGCCAGGCGCGCCAAACGGGAGCCCCTGCAGCATATTCTCGGCTCTCAGGAGTTTCTGGGGCTTGAGTTCAGGATAACAGCCGCGGCGCTCATCCCGCGTCATGATACGGAACTGCTGGTTACTGAAGCCCTGAAAGTCGTTCCTGAGGCGCAGGCCGTGCTGGATCTCGGCAGCGGCAGCGGCTGCGTTGCAATTGCGCTTGCTAGGAACCTTCCGGGTGCAGCGGTGGTCTCGGTCGATATATCAGCGGAGGCGCTTGAGCTGGCCCGGGGGAATGCGGCGCTGAACTCCGTCAGCGTGGAGTTCATGCTTGGGTCGCTCTTTGAGCCGGTAAAAGGAGAGCGCTTCGATCTTGTGGTCAGCAATCCTCCCTACATCCCTGCTGCTGATATCGAAAGTCTCCAACCGGAAGTCCGCGATTATGAACCCAGACCTGCTCTTGACGGCGGTTCTGACGGTCTTGATTTCTATCGGGCCATCATCCCTGCTGCCCCGGATCATATGACTTCCGGCGGGTGGCTGCTCTTGGAAGTCGGAGCCGGGCAGTCTGCAGCAGTAACGGAAATGTTCGCCAAAAACGGATTTTCTGCTATATTCTCCGCAAAAGATCCGGGGCAAATTGAAAGAGTTGTCGGCGGCAGGTTGTTGTAGGGGCGAGGCATGCCTCGCCCGATTTACCATTTGCCTACAAAGGGCGACGCATGCGTCGCCCCTACAGAAATAACAGGGATTTAACATGGATAAACTGATCATAAACGGTGGCAGAAAGCTTAAAGGTGATGTTTCGGTCAGCGGCTCGAAGAACGCGGCTCTGCCGATATTTGTTGCCACCATCCTCGCGCCTGGAAACTTCGAGATCAGCAACGTGCCGTTTCTGCGCGATATAAACACCACGATCAAGGTTCTCGAATCACTCGGAGCCAGGATCGAGGGGAACGGCAATGTCGTAAAAATCGACACCACTGACCTGAACAATGTTGAAGCAACGTATGAACTGGTCAAGACCATGAGGGCTTCGGTGCTCGTCCTCGGGCCTCTCCTCGCCCGGCATGGCAGGGCACGGGTGTCGCTTCCCGGCGGCTGCGCCATCGGCGCCCGGCCGATCGACCAGCACCTGAAAGGGCTTCAGGCACTGGGTGCCGACATCAAGCTGGAGCACGGCTACGTTGAGGCGAAGGCCAAACGGCTCAAAGGGGCCAGAATCAACTTCGACATGCCGACCGTCGGCGGGACCGAGCATCTGATGATGACCGCATCGCTTGCCAAAGGGGTGACCCTGCTGGAGAACGCGGCCAGAGAGCCGGAGATTGTCGATCTTGCCAACATGCTGAACCGGATGGGTGCCCGGATAGAAGGTGCCGGCACCGACACGATCAGGATCGACGGCGTTGCCGAACTTTCGCCGGTGGATTACCGGGTCATGCCGGACCGGATCGAGGCCGGGACGTTTATGGTCGCGGCTGCGATAACCGGCGGCGATGTCCGGATCAGCAACATGCAGCTGGAACATCTCGATGCGCTCGTGTTCAAGCTTCAGGATGCCGGGGTGGAGATCATCAACAAGGATGGTTTTGTCAGGGTGAAGGGGCCGAAAAAGCTCCGGAGTATCAACATTAAGACCAGACCCTATCCCGGCTTTCCGACCGACATGCAGGCGCAGTTCATGGCCTTGATGTGCATCGCCGACGGCGCGAGCGTCATTGCCGAGAATATCTTCGAAAACCGCTTCATGCACGTCTCGGAGCTGATCCGCTTCGGCGCGGATATCACGATCGACGGCAAGAGTGCCATTGTCAAAGGGATCAAGAAGCTTTCCGGCGCACCAGT
>DATNCC010000211.1:0-5236 GCA_035571735.1 Dongiaceae bacterium
GGCTCTCCCGGTCATGAGCCGCGGCTGGCTGGTGGCCGATTTCCTGGCGATTCTCGGCTCGGTGGATTTCGTGCTGGCCGATCTGGACCGCTGATTTATGCACACTCCTGGCTTTTCTCGTAAATCCCGGCAAAATCATCCTTGATCTCGTCAAATGCCGCCAGAACCACGGGGTCAAAATGCTGCGGCATCGTGCGGCCATCGCCGTTGAGAATAATATCGCAGGCTCCGGCATGATCAATCGCCGGCTTGTAGACCCGGCTGCCGCGCAGGGCGTCATACTGGTCGACCAGCATGACGATCCGCCCCTCCAGAGGTGTTTCCTCCCCCTTTAAACCGGCCGGATAGCCGGTGCCGTCCCAGCGTTCATGATGCGTGGCGGCAATTACCGCACCCATCTTGAGCATGCTGTGTGGCGATCCTCTCAAAATACGCTCTCCAATGGTCGTGTGCTGCTTGATGGTGGCAAATTCTTCCGGCGTCAGGGGACCCGGCTTCAAAAGAATCGAGTCCGGGATTCCGATCTTGCCTACGTCATGCATGGCGCTGGCCACCGATATATCGTTGACATAACCGTCATCCATGTTCAGATGAAGCGCCAGACGCTCGGCATACATGCCAACCCTGGTAATATGGAGACCGGTGTCTTCATCACGAAGTTCGGCAGCCGCCGTCAGCCGTTCGATGATTTCCCGGCTCATCTGGGTGATTTCGCTCAGAGCGGCATTAAGCTCGGCAGTCCTGGTTGCAACCGTGCGCTCCAATTCCGCCTTGTAGTTTTTTTCGATCTGGGTCAGGCGCTTGAAATTGACCCCCTTCTCAACCGTGTGGACCAGCGCTTGCGGCCGGTACGGCTTGATGACAAAATCAAAAGCACCCTTCTGAATGGCCTTGACCGCCACATCCAGGTCGGCATATGCCGTCATCAGAACAACCGGAGTTTCCCTGTCAAGAAAGCGAATTTTTTCGAGCAGTTCAAGGCCATCCATGATCGGCATGTTAATGTCGGTCAGCACCAGATCAACCGGTTCCATGACAAACTGCCTGACCGCTTCATGACCATTCGAAAAGGCCCGTACGGAAAACCCGAATTCGGTCAACAGCGTCGTGACGCTCTCAAGAACAAAACGATCGTCATCGATCACAAATATTTTACCGCCGATATTATTGCTCATTATCCAGCACCTCACGAATTTTCATCAGCAGCTCTTTTGGTGAGAATGGCTTGGGCAGATAATTCATTCCCTTTTCCAGCCCCCCCTGACTAACTACTACCTCCTCAGTATATCCGCTGCAAAACAAAATCCGCACGGTCGGGGCTACGCTTCGTATCGCATCATATACCTCACGGCCATTCATTTTCGGCATAATGACATCAAGGATCGCCAGATTGATCCGCCCTCTCTGTTTAAGGAACTTCTCCAGGGCATCCTCACCGTCGACCGCCTCTATCACGGAATAACCGAACTCTTCCAATATCTCCCTGCCAAGCACGCGGGTCGTTTCATCGTCTTCAGCCAACAGGATGGCGTCACGCCCCCGCACATTTTCCAACCCCTCCTGCACCATTTCTCCGGTGACCGCAGGAACCAGATCCAGCAGCGGCAGATAGATCTGGAAAATCGTTCCGAGGCCGATTGTGCTGTGGCACACGATATACCCGTTATGTTCCTTGATGATGCCGTAAACTATTGAAAGTCCCAGTCCGGTCCCCTTGCCCAGCTCCTTGGTGCTGTAAAACGGTTCAAAGATATGCTTGACAATTTCACCTTCCATCCCGTCGCCGTTGTCGGAAAAGGTCATAAGGACATATCTGCCCGGCTTGCCAAAGCCTCTGGCGAGGACGAAATCAGAATCGAGAGAGACCGTTTCGGTTGTGATGACGATCGAACCACCGCGCGGCAGGGCATCACGGGCATTCGTCGCCAGATTCATCAGCACCTGCTCGATCTGGCCGCTGTCGACCAGTACCGGCAACTCTTTTCGTTCAAGGTTTATTTCAAGGTGTATATCCTCGCAGATCAGCCGCAGCAGCAGTTGATGGACACGGTTGATTATTTCATTCAGGTCGATAACAACCGGGTTCGATGCCTGCTTGCGGCTGAAGGCAAGCAGCCCCTGGGTCAGAATTGCGCCACGCTCGGCGGTTGAGGCAATCTGCTCGGCGTTCTTTTTCAGCGGACTGTCATCAGGAAGCTTGAGCAGCATGATACTGGCGTAACCGATAATAGCGGTCAGAATATTGTTAAAATCGTGGGCGATACCACCGGCCAGTTGACCCACCGCATCCATCTTCTGGGAGTGGCGCAGTTGCACTTCCAGTTGTTTCCGTTCGGTAATATCTTCCTTTATCGCAATAAAATGGCTGATTGAGCCGTTTTCATCGCGTATCGGGGCTATCAGAGCCTGCTCCCAGTAAAGGTCGCCATCCTTCTTGCGATTGTGAAATTCACCGTGCCATTCGCCACCAGCAAAAATTGTATCCCACATCTGGGCGTATTCCTCGGTAGTGGTTTCTCCTGTTTTGAGAATATTCGAATTCCGGCCAACCACTTCCTCCGGACTGTAACCGGTCAACGCGGTAAAATGCGGATTAACATATTCAATGATGCCGGAGGTATCGGTAATCACGATCGAAGCCGGGTTCTGCTCTACCGCCACGGAAAGCTTGCGCAGGTGTTCATCGATCCGCTTCCGCTCGGTCAATTCACGTTGTGACTCTTCGTTGAGCCGGGCGTTCTCGAGCGCCAGCGACGCCAACTCGCCAAACTGCTCCAACACCTCCATCTGTTGATCGTTAAAGACAACTCCATTGCCGACAAAGGCCAGGCCAAGTACCCCGACTACTTCGTCACCGACTTTAAGCGGGACTCCGGCCATGGCATGCAGAATATTTCGGTCCGAATCGGCAATACGCCCCTCCCAATGATTGTAGTCATCAACTCTTAACGGCTCTCCGGTGAGCCAGACTCGCCCGGAAATCCCCTCTCCCGGCTTGATCGGGTGGTGAACCAGCGAGTCATAGATGCCGCTTTGATAGACCATATTCAATTCGGTTCCGGAGCTGTTTACAAGATACAGAAAGCAGTGCTCCGTACCGACCAGCCTTCCGGAACGAACGACAATCGCCTGCAGGACACTGGCAACGTCCAGTCGCTTGATCAGACCCAGCGTTGTCTCATGAAGTGCCTGCAGATATTCGTTCTGGCGCTGCAGCTGTTTGTCGGCACGATCGTGTTTTTCGATATCCTCTTCCAACCTGGCCCGCTGAAGATCACTCTCACTCACAAGCTGATTGAAAGCCTGGCCCAGCGTCGCAACCTCATCCCCCTCCAGGGTCTGGAACATGCGCTCCGCACCGCTCTTTGCCGGCAATTCTTTTACATGGCGGGTTAACGAAATGATCGGTTCCGTCATTTTGTGCAGATATCTCCTCATAATCCAGAACAGCACCAATGAAAAAACCGGCAGGAACACCAAAAAAACGCTTCTGATCTTGTTGGCCGGAGCATACGCCTCAACCAGGGGGAAATTAGCGCCCAGGATCCAGTTCTTTGTCTTAAGGTGCCTAAACGTTGTCAGGGCATGCAGACCGCGACTGTTGACGGTTTCACCGCTGCCGTCGAATCCTGTCAGAGCCCGATCCAATAGTTTGTTGGCACCGGGCGGAATATCACGTTTCATGATCCGGGATTTATCAGGATGGAGCACCATCAGGCGATCACTGTTGAACAGAAACGTATACCCGCTCCTGCCTATTTTAACGCTCATGAGCCTGCCGAAAACAGATGAATTGTTCAGATCGACACTCCCCCCCAGAATTCCCAGAAGAGTGCCTCTGTTGTCAAGAATCGGGACAGTGAACATTATGGCGGGGTGATGATGCTGCTGTGACGATTCGTATGGATCGGAAACAAACGGCTTACGGGTTAATACCGTCTGCTTGTAGTATTCGCGGAATGAAAAATCCTTGCCGACCCGTTCCAGACCAAGCGGAAGTTCCGCCACTATCCTCCCTTCAGGAGTGAATACGAACAGGCCGTTGTCGAAGGTCAGCAGATGTTCGCTCTCCTGCTTCAGGTACGATAGCGCAGTTTTGGGATTATTCACCATTCCGGGGGTGATTTTTGCGGCGATCGAGTTCAGAATCTCGCTGTTGAAAGCAATATTCCGATCGATATCATCCGCGAGGACAGAGACGATCTGGTACTGCTGATGAGAAACGGTCTCTTTGACATATTTCTGCAGAAATGAAAATACCAGCAAGAACAGGCAGGTAAAAAGCAGCGTTATGGCCATCGGGAAAAACAGGGTAACTTTGGTTTTCAGGGTAAAGCGCTTCATATTCGCCCCCGGTGTCCTGTCGTGGCAGTCAATAAACAGCAGACGGTACGATATCACAGTTTTTAATGAGTTAGTTATATCAAATTTGATACCGGGATAATTTCACCGAAGCGGTTGCCTGACTGATGTTTTGCAATATCGTTCCGGTTTTTGCCAACTTTTTATTTGGACAAGAACCGGTCCATAAAGTATCATGATGAAATTTTCTGACGTAAGAGGAGCATTTGGATTGGACAAACTCATCATCAAGGGTGGAAAAAAACTTAAGGGCGACGTAACGGTCAGCGGCTCCAAGAATGCCTCACTTCCGATTTTTGTCGCGACAATTCTGGCCCCCGGAATCAACCAGATCAGCAACGTTCCGTTTCTGCGCGACATAAACACCACCATCAAGGTTCTGGAGTCTCTTGGCGCCCACGTCGACGGCAACGGCAACATTGTCAAAATCGACACAACGAACATCAATAGCCATGAGGCGACGTACGACCTGGTCAAAACCATGCGCGCCTCGGTCCTGGTTCTGGGGCCGCTGCTGGCCCGCTTCGGCAAGGCGCGGGTCTCGCTGCCGGGGGGCTGCGCCATCGGAGCACGCCCGATCAACCTGCACCTGAAGGGGCTGCAGGCGCTCGGCGCCGAAATAACGCTCGAACATGGCTATGTCGAAGCAAAATGCCGCCGCCTCAAGGGCGCCCGCATCAATTTCGACGTTTCAACCGTCGGGGGCACCGAACATCTGATGATGGCTGCCGCAACCGCCAAGGGGGAGACACTGCTGGAAAATGCCGCCCGCGAACCGGAGATTGTCGATCTGGCCCAGTATCTGAACCGTATGGGGGCCAAAATCGAGGGTGCCGGTACCGATACGATCCGGATTCAGGGGGTATCCGAGCTT
>DATNCC010000212.1:0-38678 GCA_035571735.1 Dongiaceae bacterium
CACCTAGAGAGGTTGTATCATGTCAAAAAGCGCAAAGAAACATTCTGAAGCAATGTCTAAAATTGACAGAAACAAGGTTTATCAGCTTGGGACTGCAGTTGACGTTGTGAAGCAGACCGCTTACGCAAAGTTTGATGAGACCGTCGATGTTGCAGTCAAATTAGGAGTTGATCCACGGCACGCTGACCAGATGGTTCGCGGTGCTGTTGTTCTTCCTAACGGACTCGGCAAAGACGTCCGCGTTCTCGTTTTTGCAAAGGGTGAAAAAGAGAAGGAGGCACTTGATGCCGGCGCGGATTATGTGGGTGCAGATGATCTTGTTGCCAAGATTCAGGCCGGCTGGTTTGATTTTGATACTGCCATTGCAACTCCGGACATGATGGGCGTTGTCGGCAAGATTGGTAAACTGCTCGGACCTCGCGGCCTTATGCCGAACCCGAAGGTCGGAACTGTGACCTTCGAAGTTGGCAAGGCTGTCAAGGAATCAAAGGCCGGTAAAGTTGAATTCCGCGTCGAGAAAGCCGGAATTATTCATGCCCCGGTCGGCAAAGTTTCATTTGATGCAGAGATGCTCAAGGGTAATCTTCTTGCACTCGTGGAAGCCCTTCTCAAAGCGAAACCGTCTGCTGCCAAAGGTACATACATTAAAAAGATTTCTCTCTCTTCTACAATGGGAGCCGGCATAAACCTTGATATCAGCGATGTAACCGCGCAGATATAAGCCATTTAGTTTAGCCAAAGTCAAAGACAGCAGGCGCGATTTTTTCGCTTAATCCGAACACCGGACCTGCCGAGACTTGGGTACCGCATTTTTGCGTTTCCTGACTTTGGCCGAGGCCCTGCCTCACATACCAAAAGAAAGGAGGAAGTCGCTTGAACAAGAACAGCAAACAGGAACTCGTCACCGAGATGCATGAGCGACTGACACGCGCCAAGGCTGTTTTTCTCGCGGATTTTCGCGGGATGAACGTGGGGCAGGCTACAACGCTCCGAAATGAGCTTCGTGCTGCGTCAGTTGAGTACAAAGTATTTAAAAATACTTTGTTTGATCTGGCTGCCAAGGGCACTGATATCGAGTGCATCAGTCCGTTCCTTGCCGGTCCGACCGCCGTCGCAATCAGCTATGATGATCCGGCAAGTGCCGCAAAAGTGCTGAACAAATTTGCCAAAGATCCTCAAGGCAAGTTCGTTCTCAAGGCCGCCGTACTCAGCGGTAAGCTGCTTGACACCAAGCAGATCCAGGCATTGGCAGACCTGCCCTCGCGCGAGGTTCTCATCGCCAAGATGCTCGGATCCATGCAGGCGCCTGCAACCAACTTCGTTGGTGTACTTGCCGCACTGCCAGGTTCGCTTGTACGCGTACTCGACGCAATCCGCGTGCAGAAATCATCAAACTAACCCAGTAACTAACTAATGCATTACTAAAAATCATATTCGGAGGATTGACCTAATGGCTATCACTAAAGAAGATGTAATCAGTTTTATCGAAAAAATGACCGTGCTTGACCTCGCTGAACTCGTCAAGGAACTGGAAGAAAAATTCGGCGTTTCTGCTGCTGCTCCTGTTGCAGTTGCCGCCGCTGCGGGTCCGGCTGTTGTTGAAGCAGCTGAAGAGCAGACTGAGTTTGATGTTATCCTGAAAGCTGCCGGTGCCAACAAAATCAACGTTATTAAAGTTGTGCGTGCTCTGACAAGCCTCGGTCTGAAAGAAGCCAAGGACGTAGTTGACGGAGCACCTGGCACAGTGAAAACCGGCGTTTCCAAACAAGAAGCTGAAGATGCTGTTAAACAGCTTGTAGAAGCCGGCGCAGAAGCAGCTATCAAATAGCACCAGAAATTGTTGTCTTTATGAGAGCCAAGGTCGCCCGGAGCGGCCTTGGCTTGTGCTGTTTCGGCACGCTTTGATCATCATATACTTCTGACATTCCAGCATGTTATACTATAAATATAGTTCCAGTCACGATACCCGCCAAAGGAGAAGCCATGGCTTATTCTATTGCCAATAATCACCTCTTGCGTAAAAACTTTGCCAAGATAAAGAACATAATCGAAATCCCCAATCTGATTGATATTCAGAAGGATTCATATCGACGTTTTCTGCAACAGGAAGTGTCGGCTGAATCCCGTTTGAATACGGGCCTTGAAGCAGTGTTCAAGAGCGTGTTTCCGATCAAGGATTTCAGTGAAAGCGCTTCTCTCGAGTATGTATCCTACTCGCTTAACAAGCCCAAGTATGATGTCGATGAATGTCACCAGAGAGGCATGACTTACGCTGCACCGATGAAGGTTAAAGTGCGTCTTGTGATCTGGGATGCCGGTAAGGATTCTGCCGTCAAGGCTATCAAGGACATCAAAGAGCAAGAGGTTTATTTTGGCGAAATCCCGCTTATGACCGATAACGGGACTTTTATCATCAACGGTACGGAACGGGTAATTGTAAGCCAGCTCCACCGGTCACCGGGAGTCTTTTTCGATCACGACAAGGGCAAAACGCACTCAAGCGGCAAGGTTCTGTACTCCGCCCGGGTAATTCCATACCGCGGCTCATGGCTGGATTTTGAATTTGATCACAAAGATATTCTGTACGTCAGAATTGACCGCCGCAGAAAAATGCCCGCAACCGTGCTCCTGAAGGCTTTGGGGTATTCGGTAGAACAGCTTCTTAACTACTATTATAAAAGTGAAGAAATTTTTATAGGTGCAGATTCAATATCAAAAAGCATTGAGCCCGAGCTCCTTACTCTTCAAAAGACAATTGTTGACGTAACCGACCCTGAAAATGGCGAAGTTCTTGTCAAGGCAAACCGGAAGTATACAAAATCTTCAATCAAGAAAATGCAAGAGCGGGGAATGAAGACCGTTCCGGCCACTATCGAAGACATTCTGGGTCGTTATGCATCATCCGACATAGTTGATCCGACCACCGGCGAAATTATTCTTGAATGTAATGATGAAGTTACCCTGGATCGTTTTAATGAAATCAAGGCACGCGGCGTAAGCAGTTTCAAGGCACTGTATATTGATAACTTGCACATTACCTCCTCTTTCCGCGATACGTTGCTGATAGACAAGATCAGTTCAAGCGACGAGGGGCTGATTGAAATATACAGGCGTCTCCGCCCGGGAGACCCACCAACATTAAAAAGTTCACTGGCACTCTTTGACAACCTGTTTTTCAACCCTGAGCGTTACGACCTTTCGGCAGTTGGCCGACTTAAGCTGAACTATAAACTCGGCCTTAAGGTATGGCAGGACTGCATGGTATTAAACGCTCCGAGCATGTTGAGCAGTGAAGATGTTGTCAGTTTTGAATCTCTTATAGCCCGGCTGGCGGGCTCAACTGATCCTTTTTCTCAGTATCTGATGATGAAACTTCCACCCGACCTTGCCAAAGCTCTCAAAAAAGTGGAGACCGGTCAATCCGTATCGGATAAATTGAAGGATCAGTTATTACATGAACTGAATAACATTATTCGTGATAATGACTTCTTTCAAAAGGAATTGTTTGCTCCGCTCGGGTTGTCCAAGGCAACGGTAAAGTTGACCGAGGCAATTGAACAGGGTGGTTTTGACGAAAGCCGCAGACAAATCGAAATTCTGCGCCGAAACAGAATGATTTTCGAAGACCTCTATCATACAGAGATAAAGATTGCCGTAAAAAATGATATTCTTGAGATCGTCAGATATCTTATCGAGCTAAAAAATGGCCGCGGCACCATTGATGATATTGATCATCTCGGCAATCGCCGTGTTCGTGCCGTCGGTGAACTGCTTGAAAATCAGTATCGCATCGGCCTTGTCCGAATGGAACGTGCCATCAAGGAGCGAATGAGTCTGCAGGAGGTGGAAAACCTCATGCCTCATGACCTGATCAATTCCAAGCCGGTCTCGGCAGTTGTGAAGGAATTCTTTGGTTCATCGCAGTTATCCCAATTCATGGATCAGACCAACCCGCTTTCCGAGGTCACTCACAAACGTCGTCTTTCTGCGCTGGGACCAGGCGGTCTGACCCGTGAACGCGCCGGTTTTGAGGTTCGTGACGTTCACCCCACGCACTACGGCCGGGTATGCCCGATTGAAACTCCTGAAGGACCGAACATCGGCCTGATAGCCTCCTTGTCGACATATGCCCGAATCAACGATCATGGTTTTGTAGAAACTCCGTACCGCATCGTACAGGAAGGCAGCGTGACCAATGAAGTCCGCTTCTTCTCCGCTCTTGAAGAAGAAGGGCATGCAATAGCTCAGGCCAATGCAGAAGTAGACGCAAATGGGCGTTTTATCAATGATTACAACTCGGCGCGTAAAAGCGGCGAATTTATTCTTGTCCATCGTGACGAGATCGCCCTGATGGACGTTGCTCCAATCCAGTTGGTATCGGTTGCAGCGGCTCTGATCCCGTTCCTTGAGAACGATGACGCCAACCGGGCCCTGATGGGGTCAAACATGCAACGTCAGGCTGTCCCGTTGTTGCGTGCCGACTCTCCTCTGGTCGGAACCGGCATGGAACGCATCGTGGCACGCGATTCCGGTGTGTCAATCATTGCCCGTCACAACGGCGAGGTTGAATCGGTTGATGCCGCGCGAATTGTAGTGAAGATCGACGAAAATGAAATCGATGAGAACGGCACCGGTGTTGATATCTATAACCTGATCAAGTTTGCCCGTTCCAACCAGAATACCTGCATCAACAACAAGCCGGTGGTCAAGGTTGGCGACAAGGTCAAACGCGGAGCCGTAATCGCCGATGGGCCATCAACCGACATGGGCGAACTGGCCCTTGGACAGAATATTGTCGTAGCCTTCATGCCCTGGGGCGGATACAACTACGAGGACTCGATCCTCATCTCTGAAAAACTGATCAAGGATGACCGGTACACTTCCATCCATATAGAGGAATTCGAGTGTGTCGCACGCGATACTAAACTGGGCAAGGAAGAAATTACTTCCGACATCCCGAACCTTGGTGAAGAAACCCTCAAGGACCTCGATGAATCAGGCATTATCCGTATCGGCGCCGAAGTAAAGCCGGGGGATATTCTGGTTGGCAAGATTACTCCGAAAGGGGAGACCCAGCTATCTCCCGAGGAAAAACTTCTGCGGGCTATTTTCGGTGAAAAAGCCGGTGACGTCCGTGATACTTCTCTGACTGTCCCCCCTGGTGTTGAAGGGACGGTTATCGGTGCCAAGATTTTCTCCCGCAAGGGCAATGACAAGGACTCCCGCACCGAGCTGATCGAAAAAGCCGAAGAGGACAAACTGCGCAAGGATGAACAGGATGAGATCCGAATCATCCGTGACTCCGCCATCGGCAAGCTCAAACGGCTATTGGTCGGAAAAACTCTGGCTGTCAAACTTGAAGACAGCAAAGGGAATCTTGTTCTTGCAAAGGGTAAACAGATCACCGAAGAGTCACTTCAGACTCTGGCCAGTTCTGTCTGGAGCACCATTTCGGTAAGCGACGACAGTGAAACCGACGATAAGGTGCATCAGATCCTTGAAACCCTCAATCGCCAGATTGATCTGATTCACAACGTGTTTGAGGATAAGATTCAGAAGCTTAAGCGTGGCGACGATCTGCCGCCAGGCGTAATCAAGATGGTCAAGATTTACATTTCCATCAAGCGTAAACTGCAGGTCGGTGATAAAATGGCCGGCCGCCACGGTAATAAAGGTGTTGTTTCCCGTATATTACCCGAAGAAGACATGCCGTATATGGAAGACGGACGACCGGTCGAGATCGTTCTTAACCCGCTTGGCGTTCCTTCCCGTATGAACGTCGGCCAGATTCTGGAGACACATCTTGGCTGGGCGGCAAAAGGCATCGGTTGGAAGATCGAGGATATGCTTGAAAAGCAGACCTCTGAAGAAAACCTGAAACTGTATCTGAAAGATGTCTATGGCGATGACGAAGTCGGGGCATTTATTGACTCCCTGGATCGCACGGAATTGCTTAAGGTTGCCCGTCGCCTGCAACGCGGTGTAGCTATGGCCTCCCCTGTTTTTGAGGGTGCGACCGAAGCACAGATAAAGGCGATGCTCGGCAAAGCCGGTTTGCATTCGTCCGGTCAGGTCACTCTGTTTGATGGGCGCACGGGTGAGCCATTTGATAACAAGGTGACTGTCGGTGTCATGTATGTACTGAAACTCCACCATCTTGTTGACGACAAGATCCATGCCCGTTCAATCGGACCATACAGTCTCGTGACCCAGCAACCGCTTGGCGGAAAGGCACAATTCGGTGGTCAGCGACTCGGGGAGATGGAAGTGTGGGCCATGGAAGCGTATGGTGCGGCTCATGCCCTTCAGGAATTCCTGACCGTCAAGTCGGATGATGTTTCCGGACGTACCCGCATGTATGAAGCGATCGTCAAAGGCAAGCATACCCTGGAGCCCGGTTTGCCCGAGTCATTCAACGTTCTTATCAAGGAACTTCAGTCCCTTTGTCTGGATGTTGACCTGCTTGAAGGCGAAGAAGAATAAATAAAGATATCCTGGCCGGAGTCTGTATCTTCAGACATGCGGCTTGAGTCAAACGGAGGAGAGCATCGTGGAAGATTATTTCAGCTTTTTTGATAAACCAAAAGATCCACTCCACTTTTCAGCTATACGCATATCGATTTCATCTCCCGACAAAATTCGGGAGCGTTCTCATGGTGAAGTAAAGAAACCTGAGACTATCAATTATCGTACGTTCAAACCGGAGCGGGACGGACTCTTTTGTGCCAAGATATTTGGACCGACAAAAGATTACGAATGCAACTGCGGCAAGTACAAGCGCATGAAACATCGTGGCATAATATGTGAAAAATGCGGTGTTGAAGTCATTCCCTCGAAAGTTCGCCGGGAGCGGTTGGGGCATATTGACCTTGCTACGCCAGTTGCCCATATCTGGTTTCTGAAATCGTTACCTTCCCGTATCGGAAATCTGCTGGACATCACTCTTAAAGACCTGGAAAAAGTGCTCTACTTTGAAGGGTTTGTCATCAGTGACCCGAAGAACACCCCACTGCAGTTTTGCGAAGTAATGTCGGAAGATAAATATATAAAGATGCAGCAGGAGTATGGCAGCGACGCATTTTCTGGCGGAATGGGTGCGGAAGCAATTCGTGAGTGTCTTCGCGCTCTTAATCTTGAAGATCTTGCCGTGACGCTGCGGGCTGAAATGGTTGAGTCAACCAGCGAAGCAAAACGCAAGAAGACTGCCAAACGTCTCAAGGTTGTTGAAGCATTTCGCCATTCCGGCAATAAACCGGAGTGGATGATCCTTGAATGCATTCCGGTTCTTCCTCCCGAATTACGCCCTTTGGTACCGCTGGATGGAGGCCGCTTTGCGACTTCGGATCTGAACGACCTGTATCGTCGCGTCATTAACCGCAACAATCGCTTGAAACGTCTCTGTGAACTGCAGGCACCCGAAGTCATTATTCGTAACGAAAAGCGGATGCTTCAGGAAGCTGTTGATGCCCTCTTTGACAACGGACGTCGAGGTCGCGCAATCGCCGGCCCGAACAAACGTCCTCTCAAGTCCCTGTCCGATATGCTCAAAGGCAAGTCGGGGCGTTTCCGTCAGAACCTGCTCGGTAAACGTGTCGATTATTCGGGGCGTTCCGTAATTGTTGTCGGACCGGAGCTTAAGCTGCATCAGTGCGGACTTCCCAAAAAAATGGCACTGGAGCTGTTCAAACCGTTTATTTACAACAAACTGGAAGAGCGCGGTTTCGTTACCACCATCAAGAGTGCCAAAAAAATGGTTGAGAAAGAGCGCCCTGAAGTATGGGATGTTCTTGAAGAGGTCATCAAGGAACACCCCGTCATGCTCAACCGTGCTCCGACCCTGCACCGCCTCGGGATCCAGGCTTTCGAACCGGTTCTGATCGAAGGCAAGGCCATTCAGCTGCATCCGCTCGTCTGCACCGCTTTCAACGCCGACTTCGACGGTGACCAGATGGCGGTTCATCTGCCGCTCTCCATCGAGAGCCAGGTTGAAGCCCGTGTTCTGATGATGTCTACCAACAACATTCTCTCGCCGGCCAACGGCAAGCCGATCATCGTACCGTCCCAGGATATGGTTCTTGGGGCCTACTACATGACCCGTGACCGAATCAACGCCAAGGGAGAATATTACCGGCCGACCGAGCAGGAACTTTTGGCAGGCGTGAACGTTTCAGGCTGTTTTTCATCACCGGAGGAAGTCAGGATAGCATTCGATGCCAAGGAAATCGACATGCAGGCATTGATCAAGGTCCGTATGAAGAACCTGGCTACCGATGAGAAAGCCCAGATGATCGACACCACAGCCGGCCGCATCCTGCTTCGCGATGTCCTTCCAGCATCGGTTCCATTTTCTACAATAAACAAGGTCATGACAAAGAAGGAGCTGTCAAACCTGGTTGATACCTGTTATCGCCTGTCTGACAGTAAGGAAACCGTTCTTTTGGCCGACCGTCTCAAGGAAATCGGCTTCAAGTATGCAAATCTGGCAGGCATCTCCATCTGCCTTGACGACATGGTTATCCCGGAAGGCAAACCGGCTATCATTGAGAAGGCCCACGAAGAGGTCACAGAGATCCAGAATCAGTATACCGAAGGTCTCATCACCGATGGCGAACGTTACAACAAGGTCATCGATATCTGGGCCAAGGCAACTGAAGAGATCGCCACCGAGATGCTTGACAATCTCTCAAAGGAAATTGTCACTGCACGTGATGGCAGCAAAATCGAAACATCTTCGTTCAATGCCATCCATATGATGGCCGACTCCGGAGCTCGTGGTTCCGCCCAGCAGATTCGCCAGCTTGCTGGTATGCGTGGTCTGATGGCCAAGCCTTCCGGCGAGATCATTGAAACGCCGATTACCGCCAATTTCCGCGAAGGACTGACCGTTCTCCAGTACTTCATCTCGACCCACGGCGCCCGTAAAGGTCTTGCCGATACGGCTCTCAAAACGGCCAACTCGGGCTACCTGACCCGCCGACTGGTCGACGTCGCCCAGGATGCGATCATCACTGAAACCGATTGCGGAACATTGGACGGCCTGATTGTTTCCTCTCTGACAGAAGGAGGGGAAATTATTGAACCGATCGGCGACCGTATTCTCGGACGAGTTGCCCTTGAAGACATCCATGATCCATTGACGGATGAGATACTGGTTGAAATGAACCAGGAAATTGACGAGTATCTGGTCAAGCGGGTAGAAGATGCAGGGATTGAGAAGGTAAAGATCAGATCCGTGCTTACCTGCCAGAGCAAACGTGGCATCTGCGGCAAATGCTACGGACGCGACCTTGCCAGAGGCCATAGTGTCAACATGGGTGAAGCGGTCGGCGTCATCGCTGCCCAGTCTATTGGTGAGCCGGGGACACAGCTGACGATGCGTACCTTCCACATCGGTGGTACCGCCTCCCGTCACGCCGAACAAACCTCCCTCGAGGCACGTGCCGATGGTGTGATCAACTATATTAACGTCAACACAGTAGTCAACAACGAAGGGCACCACATCGTTATGAACCGCAACGGCGAGATCGCCGTAATTGACGAAACCGGCCGCGAACGGGAAAAATATACCGTAGTGTATGGTGCCAAGATCAAAATTGCTCCAGGTGGAGCAGTCAAACAGGGAGCTACTCTTGCAGAGTGGGACCCCTACACCATGCCGATTCTTACCGAAGTTGCCGGTCGGGTCAAGTTCGCCGACATTCTCGAAGGTGTAACGATGGAAGAGCAGCTTGATGATGTCACCGGCCTTTCCCGTAAGGTCATCATCGAGACCAAAGATACCGACAAACGCCCGCGAATCGCCATCAAGGACGCTTCCGGCGAGGGTGGCGGCACTATCGGCCGTTACTTCCTGCCGGCCGGGGCCAACATTTCGGTCACTGATGACACTATTATCAGTGCCGGTGACATTATCGCCAAAATCCCCCGTGAAACGACTAAGACCAAGGATATTACCGGGGGTCTACCGCGCGTTGCCGAACTTTTCGAAGCACGCAAGCCGAAAGACTTTGCAGTCATTACCGAGATCGATGGCCGGGTGTCATACGGTAAGGATGCCAAAGGGAAACGAAAAGTCATTGTCACTCCGGAGCTGGGTGAGCCTAAAGAATATTTGATTCCGAAAGGCAAACATATCAGCGTCCACGAAGGAGATCATGTCCGTGCCGGTGAACCGCTCATGGATGGTTCATCCAATCCGCACGACATCCTGCGAGTGCTTGGTGTCAAGGAACTTGCCAAGTATCTTGTTGATGAGGTTCAGGAGGTGTACCGTCTGCAGGGCGTCAAGATCAACGACAAGCATATTGAGGTTATCGTTCGTCAGATGCTGCGTCGCGTCCGTATCAAGGACACCGGTGAGACCAACCTTCTTGTAGATGATCAGATCGAGCGCTGGGTATTTGAGCAGGAAAATGACAAGGCGTTCCGTGACGGAAAACGCCCGGCAGTTGCTGAACCTCTGTTGCTCGGGATTACGAAGGCATCGCTTTCTACCGAGTCATTCATATCAGCCGCATCATTCCAGGAGACCACGAAGGTATTGACTCAGGCTGCAATCGAAGGCAAGATCGATCACCTGCGCGGTCTCAAGGAGAATGTTATCATGGGTCGCCTGATACCTGCAGGCACCGGCATAGCTCACTACCGTAATTTACGTCTGGTGGCTGAATCTCTTGCTCCGAAAGAAGGTGTAGTTAAAGAAGCGGAAGGCGACAATGCAGGTGATGTCGATTTAGAAGCAGCCTAAAGGCAGTTATAAGATAAATGAAACGCGCAACGGCCGGAAATTATTATTTCCGGCCGTTTTTTATTTGGTAAGTTAGAAGTATTTTTCTGCGTTTTGTAAGCAGAAAATTACTTCGTTAACGCATTTATCCTGTTTATCAGGGCTAACCTACGGGGCAACAATTCCTGTCAGCTTTTTCCAGCTGTTGCCGGCCAGCTCAACGAGCCCGTTTATAGTACGTGTGTAGAATCTGGTAACCGGCATGCTGTTGACCAGCAGAGTACCGTTTACAGCCTCGATGGAAACCGGGTCACCAGCAGTACACGAGGATATTTGCGAGAAATACTCTCCGGAAACGCCAAAAAGAAACTTATACGTTGAGCCTTCAAAACGACACGCAACGATGAGTATGGCAACTTCCGGGTGGCCAGTCTTATGATGGCATCGAACCGTTGCCGTCACGAAAGACCCAGCCACAGCTGAACCTGCCAGCAGCGCTTCAAGATTAGCACCCTTCGGCTTCATCTTTCCAAGGGACGGCAACCCCCACGGCTTAAAGGGCTCATGGGACCGAATTTCGTAGTGTTCGCTACGCTCCAGCAGCGTCACGACATTGTTATTGATCGGGCCGCCAATGGAATGCGAAAGGCCCGCTGAAAAACCATGTTCTCTGATCAACCGGTGGTTCTCCACGATCTGAATCATACCGGTAGCTCCAAGCGGATGCCCCCTCCCCTTCAGACCTCCGGTAAGGTTGGTTGGAAAGGCTCCGGTTTCACCGGTCAGGGAATCGTCCAGCAAGGCGTCCATTAACCGGTTTCTGCTGACTACGCCAAGATCGACCAGATTGATCGGCCCAAATCCGTTAAAAGGATCATGCATGTTGACGTGAAGCTTACCGGCGAATGACCGGATATCCCTGATACCGGCCATTCCATAGGCATATGCCGCGGCGATGACGGTCGCGGGGAACGAATGAAAGTAGTTACGGTCGGCAATAGTCGGAATATCGGTGGCACTTCCCACACCGCTAACCAGTACATCCTGTGGGCGCGAGGTAAGGACAACCGCGGCCACCCCGTCAGACATGGGACAAAAGTCGTGATACCGCAACGGATACCAGTACTTGTAATTCCGGCCATCAGCTATCTGGGCATAGTAATCTTGCAGCTCTATCTGAACATTCAGGTGCGCGTTTGGATTCCGGGCGGCAAAGCGCTGGCTGCGTTGAGTCAGAAGGGCCGAATACGCTGTCCACTCTTCATCGGACAGCCCGAGACGCTCCTTCAACGCACGTGCAACCAGTCCGCCGCACGCAGGCATGGTCAGACCGAATTCCGCCTCATCACGGTCAATCACCCCGGCAATAATGCGAGTCGATTCGAGTGTTGAGGTATCACTCATTTTCTGGACACCGATGGCAAGAACCGAGTCGTATCTCCCTGATGCAATTTCCAGATAAGCGCTCTCAAACGCGGAAGCACCGGATGAAGAAGCGGTGTCGACAAGTACCGAACGGGCTCCGGATATCCCCAATATCCCGGCAATTTTAGCAGCGGTATTGTCAACGCCTGAAAACGCGGCCGGGTTCTGGCTCCCGACAATCACGGCTTCAATATCGCGGCGTCTCACCGGACTGCCGGTAAACACCTCAGCACTCCATTCCGATAATTCCAGAAAAGAAAGCTTTTGTTTTTCTTTTCCGTTATACCGCCCTACCGGAGCCATCCAGGAGGCCGCAACATAGACTGGGCGAGGTTTAAACGGCATTTCCACACATTTCCTTTCCCGAGCGCCACAATTTGCAGATTAAAAGTCAAGTGAAGCCGAATTACTGTCAGGATAACAGATATTACCGCTCAGCTGCTCAAAAACCGCAGCCGCCACTGTTTTTCTGGTGATATTTCTGGTGATACGGCTCAGCTTCCCAGAATACTGTCGCAGGCACAATTTGGGTTACAATTGCCCCGCGAAATGCATGTCCGTTTTCAAGCTCGGCTCGGGACGCCAGAGCAGCCGCCTGCTGAGCTTCGGAGTGATAGAAAATAGCCGAACGATATTGCTCACCCAAATCAGGCCCCTGCCTGTTGACCTGGGTCGGATCATGGCACTCCCAGAAGACCTTGAGCAGGCCATCAAAGCTGATCTGGAGCGGGTCGAAAGTAACTTCTACCGCTTCAGCATGACCGGTATCGTGACTGCAGACGTCACGATAAGTCGGGTTGTCGGTATGTCCTCCGCAGTAACCTACCCGAGTTGCAACAACTCCCGGCAGGGACGAAAAAACATCTTCCACGCCCCAAAAACAACCCGCAGCAAAAGTGGCAATCTCAATCACGTCTCTCACCCCAGAATACTGATAAACAGGATACCTTCCAACTTACTTAACAAAAAGGGCCCCGAAGGGCCCAGTTCACTGCTACATCAATTTTTCCATCTCCTCTTCGGAAATATCGAAGTTGGCATACACGTTTTGGACATCATCGTTATCTTCCAGCTTGTCCATGAGCTTGAGCATGCTTTCGGCCTGTTTCCCTTCAAGTTTGACCTGGGTCTGGGGAATCATGGTTATTTCCGCATTTGCATGTTTAAACCCTTTTGCGGCCAAAGCCTCACGCACCTCGATAAATGACGCCGGCTCGGATGTGACTTCATAGCAATCATCCTGCTCGGAAACATCTTCAGCACCCGCCTCAAGGGCTGCTTCAAAAAGTTGATCGAAATCAACAGACTTGTCATAAGCGATCAGCCCTTTTTTACTGAATATCCAAGAGACACAGCCTGCTTCACCCATGTTACCGTTACTCTTGGAAAAGATACTGCGGATATCTGAAACAGAGCGATTACGATTATCGGTCAGAACTTCTACCAGAACGGCGGAACCACCAGGACCATAGCCTTCATAGACGATCTCCTCATAGGTGACTCCCTCCATGCCGCCGGCACCCTTCTTGATTGCCCGCTCGATATTGTCTTTCGGCATATTCTCGGCTTTTGCCTTATCCACTGCAGTTCTCAGGCGAGGATTTGCGGCCGGGTCACCGCCACCCAATTTTGCTGCGACGGAGATTTCCTTGATAATCTTGGTAAAGACTTTTCCACGCTTTGCATCGGCAGCGCCTTTTTTGTGCTTGATAGTACTCCACTTATTATGACCCGACATCGCTCCTGCTCCTTAGTAAGTTAGAAGTTGTTTTCTGCGCTTTTTCAGGCAGAAAATAACTTCGTTAACGCGCTTATCCAATTTATTAGGGCTTGGGAAAGTATGTTTAACAAGTTTTTTATTGCCTAAAAAAGTGAGAGACTCTATCATGTAAAGCCTTACCTGTCCAGAGAGAATATGCTGAAAAAAGGATCTGCCTGACATGAAAACAGTTAGTAACCTGCCTATATTGCTTACAGTTTTATTGCTTTCTACTTTGCTGAATGGTTGCAGCACGACAAGGCAGAGCTCTCACAGTGACGGTCTTCCGATTCTTTCTCAGGATGAGTTGATTCGCCCCTATATAAAATTAGGGAGGATTCAGGTAACGCGCGAAGTATTCGGAACCGATTATTCAATGTCACCGGATATCAAGGCGTGGGGTCTTGCTGTGGTGCGGCAGGAGGCTGAAAAAATGGGCGCGGATGCAATCATGCTCCCTGAAGTTACCGGACGATCAACAACTTACGGAATTATTCCATCAACCGAATATCTTGCAACTGGGTTTGCCATTAAATTTAAATAGAAAAATAGAAGTTGACAGCTCAGCAGAAAATTCGCTATAAAGATTACTTGATTGAAGCGGCGCGTTATCCAAGAGGCTAGGAGCCGGTCTGCAAAACCGTTAACGTCGGTTCGAATCCGACACGCGCCTCCAATTTTGACATTGAACACGAAAGGCCATGCTCTTGAGCATGGCCTTTATTATTTCCGGGTGAAGATCTATCAATGACGATCCGTAATAATTCAGGATTATTTTGCGTTCTCATCCAGAAGATAGTTAAGAAACATGACAACATCACGGATTTCTTTCTTATTCATATCGGAATTCGGCTTACGCAGCATTTTTATCCCATATGCTTTTACCGCCTGCTTGTTAAACGGCTGTCCGGTGATAGGAGCCTTGCCCGTTTGAATGGCTATAACCGTACGCTCCATCGTATGGCACTTGACACATTTAGCCTGCATTAAATCAAAAAACGGCTTGAGATTTTCAGGAACACCTTCGGCACTGAAATTCATTGTAGCGCCACGTCCAGTAACCTTTACTCGTGCCTCGGCGAGCGAAAAGGCTGAAAGAATCAGCACAGCCAGAGTTACACACCATCTCATAGATACTCCTTAATACGTTCATAATATCTGATACTGAATATCAAGGCAACCACCTGACAAAAATCAGAAGCTGAAGGTGACGCCAAGAGTCCCAGTCTGGTTGGCAATTTCAGTATGTCCTGTTGTTTTATGGGAAATGCCGTATTCATGTTTATACTCAGCCACGACTTTCAGGTTCTCTATCGGAGCATACGCAAAGGTCGGAATAAAGCGACGATAAAGACTGATTCCATCGTCAAGGTACTCAAAGCGGAGCGAACCGATCAAATTCCGCATGATCGAGTACTCTCCCTCAATCGCAGCAACTTTGGTCTTTACCGGCGGCAGCAGATACGACAATGCCGGGTTATCATCTTGTCCCACGACACCAGACAACTTCAATCTGAACAATTTATAGAGCAGTTCGATGTCCGCTCCGGCACGATAATAATCGTTCTGACGCAGAGTTGCCCCTACAATTGTGTTAGGGTCGCCGTTCGTCCCTACATAGCCATACCCGCCGACTGTAAGGGTCAGAAAATCAAAAATGCTTTCCTCCTTGTTCAGATCGATTTCCGGTTCATTGGCAAGATAATCGGTGCCACCAATCTTTACGGATGTGTGAACGTACCATTCCTTGGCATTCTGATCCTTGCGGTTAACTGCTCCTCCCGCAATAAACAGGCGGTTGGCAAAAACCAAATTGGCCTCGGCAGCATCTTGAGGCTGCTCAAGTTTAAACGGTGATGACTCGACAGTATACGAGTAGGTTGCGTATGGATTGGTAATGGAGAGTTTATTGTTGGATTTCCAGAGACCCAGCTTCGGCTGGAACCTTCCAACCTTGATATTGATCGGTGTCTCCAGGGCATGACGCCAGATAACAAAAAGTTCCCCAATATCGCTTCTTCCATTACTCGGAGTTTGTGCCGTGTGGGTAATCCCGTCAACATTCTCGGTGTACAACTGGAATGTGCCAAAAAATCCGACTTTCCCCTTGAAATTCCCGCCGGTATTGAGCCTGAGTGATTTGGTGGAAAAATCGAATTCATTCACTGCGTGGCGGTCATAGGAACCGTGAATATTGGCGGTAAATGAGACAGGGAGCAGTTCGGGCACCCCGGACAGAGAAATCCCTTCCGACCTGGTTTCAGTATCGACTGCCTCGGAATAATGCTCCGCTGTTTGTGTGGAAGTTGTCGCCGTTACCGGAGCATCTGCCGAAATCATCATGCCTGCTTTCAGTTTACTCAGCAATTCCGCATCACCGGCGCCCTTTATTTCAATACCGGAGACCGGAGCCACAGCGTGCTTTGCTTCACCGGTTGCAGGAGCTGCGTTGGGGTTTTCTGCCGTTTTCTTCTTCCCCTTGCCAAAGTAGACATAAGAATTTTTCAGAAACGCTTCGCCGTACTCATTCAGTTCCGGAAAGATGGTATGACAGGTGCTGCATTCAACGTTATTGGCACGGGTAAACGCCGGGATCGCATGAGCACCGGTCGCATAAATGGAAACCATTACCAGGGTGCTGAAAATCAGAAGTATCCGGTTCAGTCTGCTGTTACACATATTATTGCCCCCCTTGAAAGGAATTAAATTGTAGATCAATGGTACGCTTAAGGCCGTTCGGTAAAGCTGTTTGTGACCCCATTGGTACAAAGACATTCAAAGGCTGCTGTATTGCCCGTACCGATGGAGGTACAGGTACTGAAGTTCAGCTTGCCGTCGTCGATCAGGTCAATAGAGTCATAGAGAAGGCGTTTTGCATAGAACACGTTATGCACATAGGCACCGAAATCGAAATTTAGCAGAACATAGTTGAAGGCGGCACCCATTAAATCAGGGCCGCTTGAAGGTGAGTTGACCCAGTTGGTCACACGGGTGCTGCCTGTTGCAGCGTTGAAGATGCTGCCGGACCGGTAGTACAAGCCTTTTGCCTCAAGCATTGTTTTCAAGACCGTGAGTGCGGCATAAAAATCAGACTTGGCGGTATTGAGGCTTACTACGGTAACGGCGTTAGCCGCTGTTCCATCGTGACATTTAACGCATTCCGGGCTGGAAATTGCCGTAACCTGACGCAGCCAGGGATTCGGGTCTTCAGCACGACCAACAGGGAGGAACGTATGCCGCCCCGGTTTCAGATGGCATGTGACGCAGGGGCCGCTGGAGCCGGTACCTTTCAGGTTATTAACACCTATGGAATCGTGCAGGTACGGGAATGAGCCGGGTGTCGACTGTCCCAACGGATACGTACGCCCGCTGAATTCGTAACCGCTGACCTGAAAAATGCTGGCCCCACCGGTAAGGTAATGAGATGAAATGAAGCCAAGATTGCTGAAGTCCGCCCCCTGTGCGGCAATGGCCTGAATCATCTTGCCGATTTCGCGGCCGACATGGCAGGCGAGACAGACATTGGATGTTTTGATGTCCAAAAAGGTCTGTGGGATGCGGATCCGGTAACGGCTCGGCTGTGACGGTAATGCGCCGGCCTGCGTGGTGGACAGATTGTAGAAAGCCGTTATCTGTCCGACGCCGCGAACCTTGTAACCGTATGCATTACCGGCACCGTCATCATGGCAGGCATTGCAGCCCAAAACTTCACGCCCTTCGGTTTCGCTGGGACCGCCATACGGTGCGATGGTTTTGTCTTTGAGATACGTAATGAAGCCGGTAGTTGTGTGGCAACGGACACATTCGCTCCCGAAAGAGGTGGCCGGAGTGTCGGGCAACTCGGTGCCCAGTTTACGAAATGTTCTGCTGGCCCAGGGATTGGCAGTGACATTACCCTTGCCGCTTCGCGCCCATTGTCTGTGTTTTTCGATTTGGGAGCTGGTATCATGAGGATTGTGGCATGAACGACAGGACTTCTCATAATTCCTGGTTACATATCGGGCTTTGTAAGTACCGGATGTGTAAGCTGCCAGCAAAGGAGTTGAAAAATGGTTGTTACGTGTATTGTTGGTCATGTTGCCGTAGACACTGTTTCTATAACCCCCGGCGCTGCTATGACATTTACCGCATTTGCCGTCTCGATCCGGGTTCTTGCTGACATCGCTCGCTGAACCCGGGGTACCGCTTGAAGGCGCGCCTCCGTGGCAGAGATTGCATGAATTCGGGTGCCCGGCTTCCGGCTCGTGGCAATCGGCGCATCCTGCCCCGTTAGCGGTATTGTGAGCAGACTTCTTCCACTCGTCGGCAACCGGCATCCCGGTAACCGGTGAAACCCTTGCCCCATGGCAGTCAATGCAACTCAGGGAGGCTTCCAGTTTGCTGATCCTGTTTCCGACAACCGTTTTTTCTCCGCAACCAACAAGCGCAAACAGCAGCAGTGACAATACAAAAGCTGGCGACAAACTTACTGCAAGCGGCATAATAGTCCCTTCTATATAAATGTTAATTCGCATACTCCCTATTTCAGCAGTTTATTCATATAGATAAACGCGCTACCAACCGAAATACCGGAAAAAGACCGGGCTGCCCTTTGGAACAAGAAACATCCGGGCCTCATGGAACATCTCTTTTACACAACAGATTAGAAACTAATGTAATTTTCGAGGCATGTCAAATCTATACTGCTGGATATACTTAAGAAAAGTCTTCTTCAAATATAGTTATAATTTATGCATTCAATTGACTTATTCCCACACATTCGGTAGGATTTTCATCTTACTACATTCAACCATCAGAAACGGTAAAGCCGGCCATGCAAAAAATTCCATTACGCTTCGCCAAAACTGAGATGACTCTTGCCCGTGATGTTTTTCGAGGCAATTCGCCGAGCGGGATTCCGGTCTGCGGTAAAGGAACGGTGTTGACGGACGTCTTGATCAAACGTCTTGAAAACATGGATGTCCAGACTGTTTATGTTGAAGGGCACCCTGTTCTGGAAGAGGGTGAACTCTCATTTGACGATCACCTGCGTGAGCTTGACGGCCGTTTTATTAAAACCCTCCATGAGCCGCTGAATGCCATGCTGTATAATATCTACAAAGCACACCTGATCAAATCGATGGGGGGCGAAAGTGACCAAGAAGCGGAATGATTTAAAAAGAATCATCATGGACACCAAGAATTTACCCACGTTGCCGAGTGTCATCCGCAAACTGAATTCGCTCTCAGATAATGAAAAATCGTCGATCCAGGAGATGGCCAGAATAGTTTCATCGGATCAGGTGCTTTCCGCCCGCATCCTTCGCCTGGCGAACTCCCCGTCGTATGGTTTCTATAGAGTATCCACCATCACTAACGCCATGATTCTGCTTGGAGTTAATGTGGTCAAAAGTCTGGCGATCGCATCATCCATTTTTGCGGTTATGGAAAAAGACAGCGTCGGCTTGTGGGAACATTCACTGGGGGTTGGTGTGGCAGCCAATCTTATAGCCCGTAAGCTGGGACTGCCCGAGTGCGAGGAAATTGCGACAGCAGGCCTTTTGCATGACATAGGCAAGGTCATTATCAGGATCAAGTGCAGTGAAGCTGAAAAAGACATCCTGGAACTTGCCCGCGAGCAGCAGCTTTTCGCAACGGAAGCGGAGCGGGAGATCATCGATACCGACCATGCGGAGGTCGGAGGCTGGCTGTCGAAAAGCTGGTTTCTGCCGGATAAATTAAGCGAGCCGATCGCCTTTCACCATGAAGTCGCCAAATCTGAAAATTATCGTATCAAAACAGCGGTGGTTCATATTGCCGATATACTCATTATAGCCAGTGGCTTTGGCCATAGCGGGGATTGTTTTGTGCCGCCTATCCAGAAAATCGCGTGGGATCTGCTTAAGCTGAATGAGCAACTTATTACTGAACTCGTCAACGAGGTTGAAGACAAGCTGGTAGAAGTAAAAAACTTCAGTCTTGAAATGATGAGCGACTGATGATGCCGGTCGGAATTGCAATTTTCTCTTCCAATCTTCCAACTCGCCTCTCACGTTCAACTCCGCTCGCACAGCAAGGAGTTCCAAGGCGAACTCGATGTCCTGTGCAAGTTTCCCGAATTGGCAATCATTCTTCATAGCGGTTGATACGCTTCTTGCGCTGTGATATAGATCATCGTACTTTAAAGCCCTGGTGACCAAAATGATAATGATTGACCGTCTGATTGAACAGGCCCTCATTGAAGACATTCATACCGGTGACATCACCACTCTGGCAGTGGTTCAGGGACACCGCCCCGCCTCGGCAAGGTTGATTGCAAAAGAGAATCTGGTGGTAGCCGGACTTTCTACCGCAGCCCGTGTATTCAGCATACTTGATCCCGGCATCTGCTTTAAGGAATGCTTGAACGATGGCGACAAAGCAGCCCCCGGAACCGTTTTGGCAACGGTTCATGGTGAGGCCGCACAGCTGTTGATGGGTGAACGGGTGGCTCTGAACCTGCTCCAGAGAATGTGCGGAATCGCGACACTCACCGCCAGCTTTATTGAAGCGGTCGCCGGCACCAAGGCCCGGATCGTCGATACGCGCAAAACAACTCCCGGACTGCGGCAGCTTGAAAAATATGCCGTACGGGTCGGAGGCGGCATCAATCACCGCACCGGGCTGTATGACGGCGTTCTGATCAAGGAAAACCACATCACCGCCGCCGGAGGAATCACAGAAGCGATCCGCCGCGCCCGGGCCTATATCCCTCACACATTGAAAATAGAGATCGAGACTGAAAACCTGTCGCAGGTTGACGAAGCCCTAGCAGCCGGGGCAGACATCATCATGCTGGACAACATGAGCCTGGATGAAATGCGCGCCGCAGTGATCACCATTGACGGCCGGGCCCAGGTGGAAGCATCCGGCGGCGTCAACCTTGAACGCGTACGGGCAATAGCCGAGACCGGCGTTGACATAATTTCGGTAGGGGCATTGACCCATTCGCCACGGGCGATGGACATTTCAATGCTTCTGGACTAATATCCAATCACCGTAGAGGTCGCAGTGCACCCAAAAGCCGGTACCATTTTGCGCCTGTTCCATACCGAAGACGGGTATATTTCAGGTGAGCGTCTCAGCAGGGAACTTGGTATATCGCGGACCGCGGTCTGGAAACATATTTCGGCGCTTAGAAACGACGGCTATATTATCGAAGCGGTGCCATCGCGCGGCTATCGCCTCGTATCTTCTCCTGACAGAATAGATCCGCATGAAGTTAGGGCTCTGCTGGACGGCACGAGAATCGGCAGGCGCCTGGAATATCTGAAACTGACCTCCTCAACCAATGTCGACGCGTTTCGACTTGCAGAAGATGGAGCCATTGAGGGGACGGTTGTTATTGCAGACACCCAGACCGGCGGCAAGGGTCGACGCGGCAGGGTCTGGTCTTCGCCTGCCGGAGTAAATCTTTACTGTTCTGTTGTTCTACGCCCCGCGATCATGCCGCATGAAGCCCCGCAGCTGACGTTTCTCTCCGCTGTGGCTGCAGCACGGGCCATTGAACTGACAACAAGACTTGTCCCTGAAATCAAATGGCCCAACGACCTGCTCATTTCCGGAAAGAAGGTGGCCGGTCTGCTAAACGAAATGAGTGCGGAAACCGACGGCATCAACTTCGTCATCCTGGGCATCGGCGTCAACCTGAATATGACTGTGGACCAGTTTCCCGGTGATCTGCGCCATCCCGCCACTTCCCTGATGCTGGAGTCCGGTGCACGGGTTGACCGTTCACGCTTCACCGGCACCATGCTGAATGAGCTTGACAGACTGTACCATGACTTTCTGGTCCACGGTTTCGGGCCGATACGCGACGAGTGGCAGCGACGCTGCATTGCCAACGGACGTGATGTACTCGTCAGCGACTCCGGGACTGAATGTACCGGAGGCCGGTTTGTCGGCATCGATGCGGATGGGGCGATGCTGCTCCGATCCGAAGATAACATACTGCACCGAATCACCTGTGGGGATGTGAGGATTATCTGAATGCTTCTGGTTATAGACGTTGGCAACAGCAACATAGTGCTGGGAGTGTATGACGGTGTGCAGCTTGTCCGCAGCTGGCGCCTTTCAACCGACAAGTCCCGCACTTCGGACGAATATGCGGTACTTCTGCACAGTCTGTTTGATCAGGCCGGGCTCGCTTTTTCCGAGGTCAAGGCTTCAATCATATCTTCGGTGGTACCGCCCTTGACCGGCGTTATGGAGGCCATTTCTCACGATTTTTTCAATCTGACCCCCTATGTCGTAGGCCCCGGTATCAAAACAGGAATGCCGATCCACTATGATAACCCCCGCGAAGTCGGCGCCGACCGGATTGTCAACGCTGTGGCCGGGTATGAAAAGCATAAGTGCCCGCTCGTAATTGTTGATTTCGGTACGGCAACGACCTTTGATTTCGTTAACAGCAAGGGAGAGTATTGCGGCGGCGCTATCGCACCCGGACTTGCCATATCTGTGGAAGCGCTCTTTCAGCGTGCAAGCAAACTGCCAAGAATAGACATCATCAAACCTCCCCATGTCATCGCCAAAAACACCGTCAACTCCATGCAAGCGGGGATTTTTTTCGGCTACGTCGGACTTGTTGACGGAATCGTGGAGCATATCCGGGCAGAATCACATGAAGAATTCCGGGTAATTGCAACCGGTGGTCTGGCCTCGCTGATAGCTCCAGAGTCGAAGACAATTAACGAAGTCGATGAAAACCTGACACTTGAAGGTTTGCGCATACTGTACGAGAGAAACCGCTGATAGATGTGTCACTCTAAGAAGTAAGAATTGGACGTTAAATCCATATCGCACGCAAGGAGGCCGTTCTATGGGACAGTTTGAGACCAGCAAGATTCGCAACTTGGGCATCATCGCACATGGTGGAGCCGGTAAAACGTCGCTTTCAGAGGCAATTCTGTTTGACACCGGGATGGTCGACCGATTGGGTCGGGTTGATGACGGGACATCAACCATGGATTTCGAACCGGAAGAGATCAAGCGAAAAATTTCCATCACGTCGGCGCTTGATCATTGCGAGTGGAAGGGACATTCCATTCATCTTGTCGACACTCCCGGCTATGGTAACTTCATTGCCGACACCCGTGCCTGTATGCGCGCTCTTGACTGTGCCGTAATCATTCTCTCGGCGATATCGGGGGTCAAGGCCCAAACGGAGGAGATCTGGGGATGGGCCAACGAATTTGAAATCCCGCGCATCGCATTTGTCAACAAACTCGACCGTGAGCGGGCCAGTTTCCTGCGGGCCATCGATGATATGGAAAAGATGCTGGGGGCACGGGGGGTCGCCGTTCAGATGCCGATCGGCATTGAAGCGGCTTTTGAGGGCGTTATCGACTTGATAACGATGAAGGCATTCTATTACGCAAATGACGGCTCCGGAAAACATACCGAAAGGGCCATTCCGGCTGAATACGCCGGTGAAGCGGCGCGGCTGCGCGAGCAGATGGTCGAGACAGTTGCCGAGGCGTACGATGCGCTCACTGAAAAATATCTTGAAAACGGTACTCTTACCGAAGAGGAAATCATCGACGGGCTGCGGGTCGGAACGATGCGCAACACATTCACCCCCGTCCTCTGCGGTGCGGCAACTGCCAACATCGGCGTAGCGCACCTGCTGGATGCGATCTGCGCCTACCTCCCCTCTCCGCTGGACCGGACCAAGGCGGTCGGTATTCACCCCAAAACCGAAGAGATAATCGAACGCGCTCCGGACGAAAAAGAGCCGTTCTCCGCACTGGTCTTCAAAACGACATCCGATCCGTATACCGGCAAGATTACCATCTTCAGAATATACTCCGGCGTGCTCAACTCCGATTCGACGATATTCAACTCCACCAAAGGTATTGAGGAACGCATCGGCCAGATTTACGAACTGGAGGGGAAAAAACAGCATGCCATCAAACAGGCTGTCGCGGGCGACATCGTTGCCGTTGCCAAACTCAAGGAAACCGTAACCGGCGACACTCTCTGTGACCCGGCCAAACCGATCATATTTGAACCGGCAAAACAGCTTCTGCCGGTGATTTCATACGCAATTGAACCCAAGACCAAGGCTGACGAGGACAAGATACACAACGCCCTCCACCGCATGATCGAGGAAGAGCCGACCTTGGAGTCTCACCGTGACACCCTGACCAAGGAATTTATAATTTCCGGAATGGGCCAGGTTCATCTTGAAGTAATCGTGGAAAAGATGAAACGCAAGTTTGGCGTGGATGTTCTGCTCAAGACACCAAAAGTGCCCTATTTCGAGACTATCAGGGGAACGGCCAAGGTGCAGGGGAAATACAAAAAACAGTCGGGCGGCCGTGGACAGTATGGAGACTGCTGGATCGAAATGTCCCCGACCGGCCGCGGTGAAGGGTATATTTTTGAAGACAAGGTTGTCGGTGGCGTCATACCGCGCCAGTATATCCCGGCCGTTGACAAGGGAATTCAGGAAGCCAGCATGGAGGGCTTTCTGGCCGGATATCCGGTGGTAGATTTCAAGGTTGCCCTCTACGACGGATCTTTTCATACCGTGGACTCCTCCGAAATGGCCTTTAAGGTAGCCGGTTCGATGGCGTTCAAGAAGGCGATGGAACTCTGCAAGCCGGTCCTCTTGGAGCCTATCACTAACATGAAGATTACCGTGCCGGACGAGAATATGGGCGATGTAATAGGCGACCTCAACTCCCGGCGCGGCAAGGTCGTCGGTGTAGAGCCCAAGGCGAATTCACAGATTATCCGTGCGGTTGTCCCGATGTCCGAGGTACTGGCTTATTCCAACGATCTAAAATCCATGACCAGCGACAGGGGGCTGTTCAGTATGGAATTTTCCCATTATGAAGAGGTGCCTTCGCATCTTTCTCAAAAAATTGTGGCTGAGGCCCTGGGGGAAAAGAACGTAACGAATAACAATCATTGAGTTGCAGCCCGATAAACGGGATAAGTGCGCTAACGAAATAATTTCCAGCAAGCCCCGATAACGGGATAAGTACGTTCACAAAATTATTTCTGCAAAAAATAACGCAGAAAAATTTTTAACGTACTGAAATAATGCTGAAAATTACTTCCAGCTTACTAACGGAGGATGTTCATGGATTTCAAATTCAGTAAAGAGTCGGGTGACTCCCAACCAGGGAATGAGTCCGGCGAAAAAAAGAAGCAGAGTGCTCTTCTCGCACTTCTGCTGATACTCGTCGGAGGTTTTACGTACCTGTATTTTTTCACCCCCCTGATCAAGCCCCAGGAAGAGCAAAAAACGGTTGAAACTCCTGCTCCCGCACCGCAGATCGTTAAAATGCCGCTGCCGGCCCGCGTGAGTGAATCTGTAGAGACGAGTGGCAAGACCCCGGAAAAGACCGAAGCCCCGAAAGCAGCGGCATCGGCCCCCGTTATAGTGGCAGCCACAGCCGCCAAAACAGCGGCAGTTCCGGCCAAGCCCGCAGCGCCCCCGGCGGCCAAACCGGCTCCAGCCCCGGTAAAACAAAAAGAGGAACCCAAAAAAACTGTGGAACAAAAACCTGCCGACAAAAAGCCGCAGCCGGAGCCGGTAGCGGCTAAAAAGGATGGTCAGGCTGCTGCAAAGAATGCTGAAGCAATAAAACCTGTCGTGGCTGGCAAAAAGAGCTCCCCTGCAAAAGAATCCGTAAAAAAACCGGTTTCGGCCGGCCAGGCAAAATCGGCGCCTGTCATAAAAGCCAAAAAAGCCGCATCCGGCCCATGGACATTAATGGTCGGGAATTACGTTCTTGAAGAGGCTTTGTCAGCCGAAATGGGACGTGTACGGAAGGCCGGTTTTGAGCCGGTTGTCAAGCCGGCCGTCCGCACTAAAACTACGATGAATCGCCTGCTTGTATCCGAATTCAATGACCGGGCTTCGGCTCAGGCATCTCTTGAAAAGCTGAAACGACTTACGTCCGACGCTTTCATTATCGAACAGGGGGGCAAATTTGTCGTATATGCCGGGTCTTATCTGCAGAGCGAATCGGCACGTTCTGAAAAAGAGCGCTTGAATTCAGCCGGTGTTTCGGTAACCGTCAAGCATACCGAGATCGCAATACCGGCCCAGAGTCTGTCGATAGGCCCTTTTAAAAGCAAAAAAAGCGCTGATGTCGCCCTTGGCAAACTGAAGAGTGCCGGTATACAAGCAAAGCTGTTGCAGTAAGAAACAACCTGCTGATGGCCGAAAAAGTAAAATTAACCATATCCCCGGCCGTGGCGGCTTATGTCCGGCCGGGAACCCCTTCGGAAGTCAAGCTTGCTGGTTGCGCCGCTGCCGATGACGGCATGGCAACGACAGATCGTCTCATGCTCTTGTTCTGTCTTTCAAAAGATGCCGAACCGGCTGTCCGCGCTGCAGCCCACTCCTGTCTGAAAGCGTTGCCGGCGGAAATAATCAGGGAATACATGGAGTCAGCGAATCCCCATCCTCTGGTTCTTGAGATGTTGCCTGCCCTCTGTCGAAACTACCCTGAAGCATCCCGCCCCACTGAAACGCTCTTTATCGCGGATGAGGGCGAATGTGAAGCCGCGCCGGATCAAACCGACGAGGACGCAGAGCTTGAGGAAGAAGAACCCGTTAATGAAACTGACGAGCAGTTTCTCAGCAAATATAAGATAGCCCAGCAAATGGGAATTGGCGAAAAGATCAAAATGGCGCTTTCAGGCGACAAGGAGTGGCGTGCGATTCTTGTCAAGGACGCAAACAAACTTGTGTCAGGAAGTGTCATAAAAAATCCGCGCATCACTGAAGGCGAGGTACTGACCCTTGTCAAATCAGGCATTCAGAATGATGAGATCATGCGGCTGATCTGCGCCAACAAGGAATGGATAAAAAGCTATAAGATTCGTAAGGCCTTGATTGAGAACAGCCGGACACCGGTTCAAAACGCCATAAGATATCTGGGCACCATGAGTGAAAAGGATCTGGCCTCTTTTGCTAAAAGCAAAAACATCACTTCCGTTATTTCGACCATGGCAAAGCGGCTTCTGTTGAACAAGAAAAAGTAGCTCAGGAGTTTTCATGGCACTCGTAAATCATGCGAAAAAAGAGATCAACGCAAAGATTGTCTATTACGGCCCTTCCGGAAGCGGCAAAAGCACCGCTCTCACCTATATTTATTCACGGATACGGCCTTCCTTGCGCGGTGATTTAAAGAATACTCCTGCCGGAGCCGACAATCTGCTGTTCTTCGACTTCAGTCCGTTTGAAACTCCGTTGTCAAACGGCTATCGTGTCCGCCTGCATGTCTACACGCTTACCGGAAAAGTTTCCAATCCGGCAACCTGGAAAATGACTCTCAAGGGTGCTGACGGAATAATTATCATGGTTGCTTCACCGGTCGAGCGGGCAGATGAAACCAGAGAGAGCGTATCACAATTACGGGATTTTCTTTCCGCGTACGGAGTCGGGCTTCACGAAACACCTGCCGTTCTGCAGCTTAACAGCTTTGGCCACGGAACCCAGCCTGATGAACCGGCGAAGATCGCTACAGCACTTGATCTAGCCGGGCTGACAACCTTTTGTTCCAACGCTTCCCGCGGGGAGGGGCTTCTTGAAGCTTTAACGACTCTTTCCCACCAGGTTATCGACCGTATTGTAGTGAGAAACGAGCCACCCGGAGGAGACAGCCCTCCCCCCTCGGAAGCCGGCGCGGTAGAACCGGCCCGAAAGGATGTACCGGCAGATCCACATGCTATCCCTCATGCCGACTGTTCTCCGCACGTTGCCCTGGTTTCACGTGAGATTATTTCCGAAGGAGGAACCATCCGAATTCCATTGGAAATCTCGCAGGGGGGCTCACTGCGCAGACTGGTTGTGACTGTGAATGTTGAACTCGAATAGATCGGCGTATCGGCTCCTTCTGATGAGCAGATTAACTTCAACTGAGATAAAATAGCCCGCGTTATCACGATCGGCTTGTACACAGAAGTATTACATGCTATAAGCGACTTAACTGATTCGCTTTATTGGAGGCTTGATAATGGCAATTATTACCGTATCACGCGAAATGGGCACTGGCGCCTATCAGATTGCTTCGGAGGTTGCCCGGAAGCTCAAATACACTCTCATAGACGGACCACGAATCAAATCACTTGCAGGCAAATACGGACTGACTCCCGAGATGCTGCAACTGGTCGATGAAAAACCCCCATCCTATGTCACGGCCGAAGACCGCAAGCGTGCAGCAGCCCTCAATGCAATCGAATTGATCATCCTCGATTTCGCCCGCAAGGGAAATGTCGTTATATATGGACGGGGCGGTCAGGATTTGCTGAAGGATTGCAAAAACATCTTCCGCCTCCGTTTTATAGCGGATTTCGAAGAGCGGGTGGAGCGTTTTGCCGAGCGGGAGTGGATAGACCCTGACATGGCCCGCTCGCTGATACGGCGCAGCGATCATCAGCGGGGCGGTTTCATCCATTTCTATTTTGACCGTGACTGGCGTGATCCGTATAATTATGACCTGGTATTCAACACTTCCCGCCTTTCAGAGGCGACGATTGTTGACTGTATTGTTGCATCGGCCAAGGAGCCATCTTTCAAAGAGTCTGACAAATGCGCCGTTAATGTTATAGACAGGGTTATTTTGTCCAAAAAGATCGAAACAGCCCTTCTGAACGCGCCTGTCTTGGAGGATTACCGTCCATTCACAATTTCAATCGACAAAGGAACTGCCTCAATCAGCGGCTATATTGTTTCCGAGTCCCAGAAAAAGGCCGCCATAGAGATTGTCAAGTCAGTCAAAGGGGTAACGTCGGTAATTGAAAATATCCAGGTAGTCGATTACAAGGCTTACAAGGAAAAGATGTAAAGCAGGTTTTGAAGGCTTTTGAACAAGCCGGAAAGAGCATGAAAAAAGAAACCACATAGAGTTTGACTTCCTATCTAATTCCCGCCAATCTTTCAGAAAGATTAAGCGGGTTTTTTTATATTTCTTCCGTACGACACGGCAGGTTCCAGCCTCTTATGTCCAGGTCGCCGGAGATTGGGCATTCAATCACATCTCAATCCTGGCTTGATGAAGCAAAGACAGGTTATCAGATGGCCGATCTGCGTCCGATTCTGGCCGCTTGCTGCCGGTTTTATTGATTTAGCTCAAGTATTTATTAATACAATGCTGTATAGTAACATATGAATAATCATCGGAATGGGATGACATGAGACTAGGTATTCAAAAGAAACTTACATTGTATATCAGCGGAATTCTGATAGTCATTTTCGCTTTGATCTTATGGGGCTTCCTGTATTATTCGATTAGTTCAACACGTGAAAACATCGAGAAACAGCAGTTTGCCATGACCGAGTTGATCGCCAGCAGCATCGACGGCAAACTGGGAACCTACCTGGCAACCATCTCTGATGTTGCTCAGGAACTGAATTCCGATCATTTTGCAAACCCTGAAAAAGCCCAGGTCTTCCTAGATGGGTACCGTGGCTTGTTAAGCATCTTCGACAATGGGATGTTTCTGTTTGATGCTGACTACACTCTCGTTGCCGAAACCCCCTATTTAAAAGGCAGACGAGGGATCAAGTCAGGATCGTTGATGCCGTTCTTGAAGAACGTCCAAAAAAATGATTTTCCCGATATTTCCAATCCGTATTTGTCCAAGAAGTCGGAGGTTCCGGCCATTGCAATGGCCGTTCCACTTAGAAACAGCAACGGTAGTTTTCAGGGCTTTCTGATCGGGAGCATAAACCTGACCAAGGATTACTTCGTTGAAGAGATTTTGGGGTATAAAATCGGTAATAAAGGCTACCTGTACCTGTTTAACACCGAACGCACCATGATTCTCCATCCAGATAAAACTCGCATCATGAAACAGGATGTTCCGCTTGGGGCCAACAAACTTTTTGACAAGGCCATTCAAGGGTACGAGGGGAGCGGTGAGACTATCAATTCGCGGGGTGTTCCTCAAATAGCTTCTTTCAAGCGCCTAAAGACCGTTGATTGGATATTGGCGTCAGTCTATTCGCAGGAAGAGGCATATAGCCCGATAAGACGCATGCGCGCCTTCCTTTTTGCCGCCGCGGTGTTAGTAACGCTCTTGTCGATAGTTCTGGTATGGATGCTTACCAGCAAGATAACCTCCAGCCTCAACAGCTTTACTGATCAGGTCCGCAACATCAGTGAGCATCCGGAGGGTATTCACAAAATCCACATTGACAGCAACGACGAAATAACGCTTCTGGCCTCCACTTTCAACAGTTTCATGCACAAACTGAAACTGGCTCACGAGTCACTTGAAGAACTGACACGCACCGATCACCTGACCGGTCTCTTTAATCGTCGGCATCTTGAGTTGGAAGCACCAAAGCTGATATCCCTTTCTAAACGGAAAAACACTTCAACTGCCGTTGTCTTGATTGATATAGATCATTTCAAAAATATAAACGATACTGCTGGCCATGAAGCAGGAGATATGGTTTTGGTTGGTCTCGCTCAGATTCTTCAAAATGCGGTTCGCCCCTACGATCTGTTGGTTCGTTATGGCGGTGAAGAGTTTCTGGTGCTCTTGCCCCTCAGCTCACGTCAGGAAGCCATGGAGTTCGCCGAGCGAATCAGGCGTATTATCGAGGACACCCCCATCAACATCGACCACCAAGAACTTTCATTAACAGTCAGCATAGGAGTTTATGTAGCTGAACAGATACTCAATCTTCAGGAGGCTATCTCGTTTGCTGATGGCGCACTCTATAAAGCCAAGAACAATGGACGCAACCAAGTATGCCAAGCGCAGGACATGCCCGCGTAACCTGCCGTCTGCTCCAATGTTTTTCCTCATAAACCAGCTACTTGGATAGTACCAACATTAAGCCCAAAATTGATCATGGAGTGACTACTTCCGTATCTGCTGCATCCGTTCATACAGGGGGGCGAGCAGGACGCTGTCAAAGCGCATACCTTCTCGCCCTTTTCCTATTTCAAGCCCCTCTTCGATCCCGTGAAAATCCGAACCGGCCGTCATCAGCAGGCCGCGCTCTTCGGCGGTACGCCGCAGAAATTCAATCTCAAGGGGCCAGCCCATGTTGTTATACACCTCAATGCCGTCGAGACCGGAGACATGAAGATCAGCTATGACCGGGCCGAGTATGCCCATATCCTTGGATAAGCTGGTCGGATGCGCGAGCACCGCGACGCCGCCGATACGATGAATTTCATTTATTGCCTCTTCTATCGGCCAGTAGTATTTGGGGACATTACATGGAACTAGATAGCGCCGGAACGCATCTTCCACCGAAGCCGCATATCCCCTCTCCATTAGTGCCCGGGCAATATGCGGTCGGCCGATGGAATCACGGGCAAAGGCCAGCACGTCCCCCCTGGTTAATGCATTTCGCCCTTCTTCACACAATCTGTCGTTTACGCGAGTGATTATTTCATCATTACGCCCCTCGCGGCGGCGTCTGAAGCCATCAAGGCTCTGCAGAAATTTTTCATCGCGGAAGTCGATGCCATAGCCGAGCAGATGGACATCTTGCCACTCTTTAAACTGTACGGAGAGTTCAACAGCAGGAAGAACGTGAATATCGGCGGCTGCCCCCGCGGCTGTAGCTTCCGCAACTCCGGCTACTGAATCGTGGTCGGCAATGGCGATGACGCTGACATCATGTTTTGCGGCGAGGACAACGAGTTCCGACGGGGATAAGGCTCCATCCGAATAGCTGGAGTGTATATGCAGGTCTATATTCATGAAATGCATAGTAGCGCGCCAGGACAAAAAAGTAAAACCGCTATTGCGGAGAAATCCTGCATGGGATAGAATCCGGACAATGAAACCAGACGACATACATGCCGTTATCGCGACCCTGCGGGAAGAATACAAACATTGGCAGACTCCGGCGGTTACAATCGTTGCAAGGTGTAACGGCAGCCCCTTCAAGGTCTTGATCTCCTGCATTATCTCGCTACGCACCAAAGACGAGGTGACGGCACAGGCTTCGGCACGGATTTTTGCCCGGGCCGAGACACCGGAAGCGATGATGGGACTCTCTGAAGACGAGATCTCGCGCCTGATCTATCCGGCCGGATTTTATCGCACCAAGGCGGCACAGATAGCCCTGTTGTCCCGAAGGCTTGTAGAGGAATATCATGGAATAGTGCCGGACGATATCGATGAACTGCTTCGGTTTAAAGGGGTCGGACGCAAGACCGCCAATCTGGTCATGACTCTCGGCTTCGGCAAACCCGGAATTTGCGTAGACACCCACGTTCACCGGATATGCAACCGTCTCGGCTATGTTTCGACAAAAACCGCTGATGAGACCGAAAAGGTGTTACGATCCAGGCTCCCTACCGAATACTGGATCGAGATCAACGACCTGCTGGTCGCATTCGGCCAGAATCATTGTTACCCGGTTTCGCCCCGCTGTTCGACCTGCAAAATTTACGACGTATGCGGCCGGGTCGGCGTCACACTGTTCCGCTGATACAAAACAGAAAAAAATCCTTGATCAATGGTATTTGATTATTGCCAGCCGGCAAAAACTCATATAAATTAAACATTATTTTATGGCTGCCACCCACAGGAGGTATTGCATGTTACAAAAAATCGGTTTTATCGGCCTTGGTACCGTCGGACGGCATATGGCTGCCAACCTGACCAAGGGGACCTATGAACTGACCGTGTATGACACAGAACTGGCGGTCGTTCAGGAATTGGCCGCGTTAGGCGCCAAGGCTGCATCCTCTGCGCTCGAAGCCGCAAAGGGGCGTGATCTTGTCATCGCTATCGTCCCCGAAGGCGATGAATTGGGGCCGCTCTTTTTTGGCGACAAGGGCATTCTGGCCGGAATCGACAGCGGAACGATCCTCGCAGATATGGGGTCGCATTCTCTCGAAACCACGATGAAACTGTCCGAAGAATGTGCAAGGAAACATGTTCAATACCTGGATGCGCCGGTATGGGGGAGCAAAGACCATGCGGTCAACGGGCTCATGACGATCATCACTGCCGGCGATCCTGCTCTGGCTGGGAAATGCCGTGAACCATTCTCGTTTTTCGGACTCAATACGATCCATGTCGGTCAGATCGGCGATGCCACCAAGATGAAGTTTATCGTTAATCTGGTGCAGGCGGAGCTGGTACAGGTTCTGGCAGAAGGTCTGGTGTTTGGGGAGAAAATGGGATTCAATGCCGATAAAATTCTGGAAGTACTCGATACCCGCGGTGTCGCATCGCCTCTTTTCCACCAGAAGGGACGCGCAATGGCCCGGGGCGACTTCTCTCGCAGCCTGGCGCTCAAATATGTCAACGATCAGCTGCATATGGTCATGAATGCTGCAAGGCTCGTCGGCCTGTCTCTTCCCGCTGCCGAATCGGCCAGCAAGGTGTACCAGTCAGGGGTCGATGCCGGTCTTGGCGAAGAAGATTTCTCGGCAGTCATCAAAGTTCTGCGCAAATAGAGCCATGTTCCGGATTATTCCGCACCGGGCGTCCAATGACATTGGGCGCCTTTTTTTTAGTAAGTCGGCAGTTTTTTCTGCGCGGGGCTGAGCAGAAAACAACTGCGTTAACGCACTTATCCTGTTTGTCAGGGTATGAGCAAAAGGAAAAATCCCATGATTGTCCTTGGCATAGATCCCGGCTCACGCATTACCGGCTACGGCCTGGTAGAGAAAGTCGGCAATCGCCTTGTTCACATTGACAACGGCGCAATTTTTACCGATACCGCAGTCGATTTTCCCGGCAGACTGAAAAGGATATTTGACGGCCTCCTGGACGTTATCGCCCGGTACCGCCCCGATCAGGTGGCCGTCGAGAACATATTTTTTTCGACCAATCCCCAGAGCGCTCTCAAGCTGGGACAGGCCAGGGGAGCCGCCATTGTCGCGGCGGTCCACTGCGGCCTGCCGGTTTCAGAATACACCGCGCTGCAGGTCAAACAGGCGGTAGTTGGCCAGGGGCGGGCTGAAAAAGAGCAGGTACAGAAGATGCTCAAGGCAATACTCGGCTTACCGGAAATCGCCCAGGCTGACGCCTCAGACGCACTTGCGGTCGCAATCTGCCATATTAATTCGTATGGCCTCAAACAGATATCCTGCGGCAGGGCCGGCATGAAACCGCAGAAAACATCCTGGAGAGAAATGAAACTATGATTGCACTTCTGACCGGCGTGATCGCCTATAAATCGCCAGACCACATCATCCTCGACGTACACGGGGTCGGCTACCGGGTACACATCCCTTTTTCGACTTACTACGAACTTCCCGAAGAGGGGGGCACCGCAACGCTGCATATCCACACCAGCGTCAGAGAGGATGCGATATTGCTCTACGGATTTCGCACGCGGCTGGAAAAGTCTTTCTTCCAGTTGCTGATCGCCGTCTCCGGCATCGGTCCCAAACTGGCCCGCGATATCCTCTCCAACATCCAGCCAGGCGCGCTGGCCCAGGCTCTGGCGCAGGGCGATCTTGGCAAGCTCGCAACCATCCCCGGCATCGGCAAAAAAACAGCTGAACGCCTGGTGCTGGAGTTGAAGGACAAGGTCGGCAAACTGGATTTATCATCGATTCCTGCCGTTGATGCACGGGAAATACCGGGAGATGCCGTTACGGAGGATGTAATTTCAGCGCTGCTTAATCTGGGCTATAAAGAGCAGCAGGTACGAAAAGCCCTGTCCGGCCTGGATTCTACCGGAAGCGTGTCGGTGGAAGGGCTCCTTAAGCAGGCCTTGAAAATACTGATGAAGTAGTATCGATAACTCAGACATCTCACAAAATATTAAAATGCAAGCAATCCGTTTTTTATGATATTACCGAGAGAAAAATGTCACACCTTCAGAATAAAGGGATAAAATGAAAAAGAGCTATTTTTTACTACTTTCATCCGCAGTATCATTACTGGCGATTTCGGCTTCATATGCAAACCAGGATTTGCCTCCAAGTCATCCTAAAATCGAATTGCCCGCACAATCATCTACACACCAGAAATCCGGCACCCTTTCCGGCAAGGTGCTCCAAACCATGAACAGCGGCGGCTACAGCTATATCAACATCCAGAAGAAAGACGGAGAAAAGATCTGGATCGCCGTGAAGGAAACCAAGGTTGCGGTCGGCGATCAGATGAGCTTTTTGGAAGGTCTGGTTATGAAAGACTTTAAAAGCGCGACTCTCAAACGCACTTTCGACAGCATCATATTCTCCAACGGCATAATTCCTCAAGCGCAACCGGGGATTGTTAATACTGCTCCAAAAGATTTATCCGTGCCGCCTGTTCCCAATAATGATGGTCCCGGAAAAAACAGGAAGGAGGTGCTTGGAAGCAAGTCCGCGGTACCTTTAAAGGGGAAAATTTCCGTTGCCAAGGCCAAAGGTCCCAATGCATATACCGTTGAAGAGACGCACAAAAAAAGTGCCGCGTTGGACAAAAAAACGGTTGTTGTCCACGGCAAGGTGGTTAAGGCATCCACCGGCATCATGAAAAAAACCTGGATTCATATCCAGGATGGCACCGGCTCGCAGGCCAAAGGCAACCACAATCTGGTCTGCACAACCAGGGGGAGTGCAAATGTGGGTGACGTAATTACCGTGAAGGGCACCCTGGCAAAAAACCGCGATTTTGGATACGGCTATCGCTACGATGTTATTGTCGAAGACGCCGATATCAGCAAATAGTATCGATTATCCCCCCGAAACTTTCAGCTTGGCCATTAAGCACGCCTTACATTAGATGGAGGTTGATAGTGAAAAAACATGCTTCAAGGGCCCCGCAATGGATTTTCACCATTGTGATGGTTTTTTCGCTGATATGCCCTTTACAGTCCCGAGCAGACCGGGATCAAACCAGACAGCGGCACGTGCTGCTGCTCCACTCCTACCATAAGGGGATGAGATGGGTTGATGATATCACCAACAGCGTCACGGCTTCCCTCGGCAAATCTGATCCAGGTATCGAACTCCACGTTGAGTACATGGACACCAAACGGGTATTCGGAGAAGAGCATCTCGGAAATCTTTATACGGAATACCGATTCAAGTTCAAGCAGGTGAAATTCGACGCCGTTGTTATCGCTGATGACGGTGCGTTGAACTTTGTTCTGAAACACTACGAAGAGCTGTTTCCAGGGACACCGGTCGTATTCTGCGGCATAAACAACCTTGAGCCCGGCATGCTCGACAACCGGCCGGAGTTTACCGGTATATTGGAGGATGTGGATGTGGCGGATACCCTCAAGATCGCCTTGACCCTCCATCCGGACGCCAGACGCGTGTACATCATTAATGATATGTCCGCGAGCGGCAAGGGATTGCACAGGGAAATATCGAAGGCGACACTCGCGTTCGCCTCCAGGGCCGAATTCACCTTTCTGGAGGACTATACTGTCGACGAATTAGCCGGCATCATCGCCAGGATCCCATCAGACAGCATTATTCTCCGGTCCGCCTTCTTTGTCGACAAGTCCGGACACTCACTCCCGGATGAAAAGATTTCTTATGCCGCCGTGGGCAGCGGCGCCCGCGTGCCGGTTTACACCCTCTGGGATTTCTATATGGGTCTGGGCGTAGTCGGAGGGAAGATGGTTTCAGGGACCTCGCAGGGAGAGCTTGCCGCCACTCTTACCGCCCGTATTCTCAATGGCGAGAAGCCGTCATCAATCCCAGTGGTGGTAAAGAGCCCGAATCGGCTCATGTTCGACTACCGGCAGATGCAGCGGTTCGACATCGACCGTTCGTCCCTGCCGCCCGGAAGCGAGGTAATCAACGAACCGCTGCCATTTTACGCCATCAACAAGGCACTCACCTGGACCGGTGCAATATTCACCCTGGCAATGACCTTTATTTCGGTGCTGCTTGTCCTTAATATCAATCGCCGTAAACGTACCGAGGAAAACCTGCGGGCAAGCAAGGAGAGGCTGAAGGTCACCTTGAGTTCCATTGGAGACGGGGTCATTACGGTCGATACGGAGGGGCGGGTCGTGATGCTCAACGGGGTTGCCGAGCACCTCTGTGGCTGGAGCCATTCGGAAGCCGCAGGAAAGCCGCTCACCCTGGTTTTTCCCATAATTAACGAGAAAACCGGAGCCCCTCAGGAAAACCCGGTTGCCAAGGCGCTCGAAACTGGCGGGGTTGTTGAACTCGCCAACAACACCATTCTCCTTGCGCGTGATGGGGCACGGCGGGTGATTGCCGACTCTGCCGCGCCGATGCGGAGCCAGGATGGAAGCATCATAGGTGTTGTGCTGGTGTTCCGCGATATGACTGAAAAGAGGAATATCGAGGAAGAGCTGTTCAAGGCTCGCAAGCTGGATTCCCTTGGGGTGCTGGCGGGTGGAATCGCACATGACTTTAACAACCTCCTGACCGGAATCATGGGGAACATTTCATTGGCTATGGTGCACGTTCCACATGGTGAAAAAACATACATGTTCCTGGATAACGCCGAAAAGGCCTCTGTGAGGGCCCGGGAACTGACCCAGCAGCTGCTGACCTTTGCCAAGGGGGGGGCTCCTGTCAAGAAGGTAGTTTCACTCCGGGATCTGGTGCGTGAATCCGTGTCGCTCGTACTTCACGGATCAAACGTCATGGGAACCGTCGATATCCCCGACTCGATTCATGCCATCGAAGCGGATGAAGGGCAGATGAGCCAGGTGTTTCACAACATCATCATCAACGCCAAGCAAGCGATGCCTGATGGTGGAACGCTGACGGTCACGGCACAAAACGAAAATCTGAACAATGCAAACTCGATGGCCCTCCCGGACGGCAGTTATATCAGGCTTTCATTTACCGATCAGGGGTGCGGAATACCGAATGATGATCTGAAAATAATCTTTGATCCCTATTTCACGACCAAGTCGTCCGGAAACGGACTCGGGCTCGCCTCGGTTCATTCGATAATAAACAGGCATGGCGGGTATATCGGTGCCAGTTCCGTGGTGGGCAAAGGAACCACCTTCACCATCTACCTGCCGTCAATCGGCGAGACTTATTCAAAATATCAAACCGACCTGGTCAGGCAGACAACAGGAGATCATGCGGGTGGAGCTATCCTTGTCATGGACGACGAGAAGATGATCCGGGATATGACGACAGAAATGCTGGAACATCTTGGATATCAGGTAACAACTTGCGAGAACGGCGCAGGGGCAATAACGCTGTATAAAGCCGCCAGAGAATCAGGGGCGCCGTTTTCCGCGGTTATCATGGATCTGACCATTCCGGGCGGCATGGGAGGCAAGGAAGCAGCACAACAGATTCTGGCCATCAATCCGGATGTTTGCCTGATCGTGTCAAGCGGCTATTCCAACGATCCGATCATGTCCGACTACAGAACCTATGGCTTTAATGGTGCCATGGCAAAACCGTACAACATCGTGGAATTAGGACAAATGCTTAGTTCATTGCTTTCCCGCATCCAGGAGTATTAAATGGCAGTTCCCGCTACAATCAGGCGTCTTCTGGCATTGCAGCCGATTGACCTTCCCGTATTTCATCCGATTGCGCTCAGAATGGTACATCTGCTCGCAGATCCAAATTTTGTAATCGATGATCTGGTTTCCACCTCCAACGACGATCAAGTGCTTGCAGGACAGATTCTCAAGATGGCCAACTCACATGTTTACAGTGGGCGCGTCAGAATAGAAACCGTCAAGGAGGCGCTCATACGCCTCGGCGCGTATCATGTATCCAATCTCGCCATGGCTGCGTCACAGGCGGCGCTGCACGTATCCAAAAACGATTTTGTCAACGGCGTCATGAGTGAACTCTGGTTTCATTCCCACGCATGCGCGCTTGGCAGCCGCTGGGT
>DATNCC010000213.1:0-13120 GCA_035571735.1 Dongiaceae bacterium
ATTGCCGCGTCGGGACTGGCCGGATTCGGTTCCAACAACAGCATTGTGACCCGCAAAGTTGCAAAGCGCCTCTACCTTGTGGGTGATTCAGTATCGGAAGCCGCACCCGGCAACGGCCTGATGGCTCCACGTGTCGGCATCGCCGCGTCACACCAGGCCAATCAGGTGATCAGGATTCTGTTAGGGGAAGAAGAATGAGCGTGATTGCCGTAGCCATGAGCGGCGGAGTCGATTCGTCCGTCACCGCCGCACTGTTGAAACAGCAGGGGCACGAGGTCATCGGCATTACCATGCGCCTCTTTGCCCCGCACTCGAGCGGCGTCGGCACTGCCGTCCACGATGCGGCCGTCGTGGCGCGGCATCTGGAGATTCCGCACCACGTTGCCGATTTTTCCCCGGATTTCAGCAGGCTGATAATCGGCGACTTCATCGAAGAATACCGCGCCGGACACACCCCCAACCCGTGCGTCCGCTGCAACCGCTACATAAAATTCGGGCTGCTGCTCGACAAGGCGCACGAATTGGGGGCGGATCAGCTCGCTACCGGGCACTACGTCAGAAAAACCGTCGATCCGGACGGCACCTGCCATCTGCGGATAGCAGAATTCGCCCGCAAGGACCAGTCATATTTCCTCTACACGCTGACCCAGCAGCAGTTGAGTCAGGTCATCTTCCCGCTCGGCACTGTCTCAAGCAAGGATGAAGTGCGCCGGATGGCACGGGAATTTGCTCTTCCGGTGGCGGAAAAGAGCGACAGCCAGGAGGTCTGCTTCATTCCCGGTGATGACTATGTTTCCTTCCTGGAAGAGAGAGGATCGTTGAGAGCCGCCGAAGGCGACATTATCCATATGAACGGAAAGATCGTCGGCCGCCATCATGGGACACACCGCTACACGATCGGCCAGCGCAAGGGACTGGGGATCGCCTGGAGCGAGCCGCTCTACGTGACGGCGATCGATGCGGAACGTAATATCATTCAGGTCGGAGAACAGCAGCATGTCTATGCTGCCGGTTTACAGGCGGAAAACGTCAGCTGGATTGTTGCGCCGGAGGCGGAGGAGTTCGCCGCGACCTGCAAGATCCGCTACCGCCACCAACCGGTCGGCTGTTTTGTCAGGTTATTGGCGGGGGCCGCTTGCGAGGTGCACTTCGACCAGCCGCAGAAGGCGATCACTCCCGGCCAGGCGCTGGTCTTCTACCGGGGGGATGAAGTACTCGGCGGCGGGCGGATAGTGCGCTCATGCCTTTAACCCCTAAAGCAGGAACCAGAATCTTTTGTGAGTAATGACTTTGAATAGAGTTAATCAACTGAACTTCAAGGCTTTTCTAACTTTTGTATCAGATACTGCGTCTCCTTTTTCAAATTCTCGTCCGGCAGCTCAGAAATCAGAAACATCCCCAGGGCGGCAAGTATCCTGTTTTCCGCATTCCGGCCGGCAAAGCCCTCACTTTCAACAATTCCCCGCAGATAGACGAGTAAAGCTTCCTGTTCCTTTTCATCCTTCAAACGCTTCGGATCGGCAATGAACAAAAGATACCGGGCCTTATCCCGGACCGGACCTTCAAGATGCTTATTCGCCAGCAGCGACTCTATGACCGCTGCGATGCTCCCCTGCTCCGCATAATTCAGGTTCCTGTTCTCAATGTAGAAGGCAAGATATTCCAGGGCTGCCAGGTGGCTCGCCAAGTCTCCGATTTTAAACAGCAGCAGCTGCGCGGCCTGTAATTTCAGGACATCCGGCTGATCCGGATGAAAAAAACAGCGCAGCATCATCGCCAGTTTTTCGCGGGCAGCCGCTGTCAGTGTCGCATCCTCGCACTTTGAACGGATCTGATCCAGCAGGTCACGCTTGTTTGCATATTCGCCGAAACGAATCCGGATGATCAGAGAACGAACCTGCCGATCTTCCGTCACATCCCATAATTCATCAACAGCCCGCAGAATCCTGCTGCATATGAACCTGATCTTTTCTTCCCTGGCCGGTTCATCCTGGTTCCAGTAATCCGGATAAGTATCAAGAACAGTGGCGGACACCTCCGAATCCTTCGCTTTCTCCAGTACCGAGTTGAAGTAGTTCAGTATCTTGACCTGATAATTGCTCCCTCCATCCTTGAGCGGCCTTAAGAGATCATCCAGAAACGTGGTGTTCAACCCGGAAGAGCCGCCGCAGAGGTAACGGTACACCCCTTCGGCCTTGTCAACCTGCTTTTCAATGTATTTGCGGCGCAGGGTTTCACCCAGATCGGTAGACTGCACTTTTTTAAAAAAGACACTCAACATGTTGGAGGCGTGATGTTTGATACTGTTGTCGATGTCATCCGACACAACAATATCCAGACAGGCATCAAATATTTTTACCTGTTCGCGCTCATCGCGGGATAAATCGATATATTCCTCGACGATTGCAAGAATTTCAGCCATGTGATTACGGTTGCGGCTATTCAAAAGCGTGGTGAAGGTGTCACGAAGGCTGCCGGAATCGACAATGCCGAACAGAAATTTGACGGCCGAATTCCTGTGTGAAGTCTCCTTGCCATCGGCAGTTTTCAGCAGTTTCAGAATACTTTCCGCAGGGTCGGTGACCCAGTCAGGCACCAGATCCTCCATAAAATGCTCGGATTTTCTTCGAACCACGCCATCAAGGTCATAGATAAAGTGGCGAGCCACATCGATCCGGAAGTCACGTGTGGCCGAGGACATGGCAATGAATTCAAGAGCCGCAGCCTTGTCTCTGGCCGAGAGCCGGGCAATCTCCCTCTTTGCCTTGGATGAGTCATTGATTTTTACATAAAAATTGACTATGTCTTTGACCGATGCTTCCGCATCAATGTTGAATTTCATGACAGCTGCCTTTCGTCAAGTTTTTACAAGTATAGCCTTAATGACTTGCTATGCGCAACAGCATCACTACCACAATGAAACAAGCCACATGACCCGGGAGGATCGATATGCGAATCATGCCAGCTTTACTCTGTCTCATTGCATTCTCCGCCAGTCCGGCATCAGCAGAAAACAGGATTACATTCTACCGGGACGGAACCCTGTTCCAGCAGGAAGCCAGCGCAACGAAAGGGGTGATCGATATCCCGCTCGCTACCGGCCTGCTGGAACAGACGCTCACGGTTGTTCCCGCCCCCGGCACCACGATTCTTGGCGTTGAAACATACAAAACAGGATCGGGCAACAGAGCCGACAAGGACCTCGAAATGCTGACCGAGCAGCGCCGGCGGCTGGAGGACCGCCTGCAGGCACTGGAAACCCGCGAAACCATTTTCACCTCTGCAGCTAAATCCCAAAGCGGCAAAGCGCCGCGCAAGACCAAGGCTAATCCGGATCCGATGCAGGCCATCCGCCAAGGCACCGACTTTGCCATCGCCCAGCTTGAGGCGGTCTATACCGCTCGCCGCAAGACAACGCAGGAGATGCTGAAAATAGACGCCCAGCTGGCAGCAGCCAGAAAAAAGAGCCGGCCGGCAGAGAGTTCCGTGCGGATTACCGTGCTCCCTCCCCGCGGCAAGGTGACACTCCGCTATGCGACAACGGAACGTGGCTGGCAGCCGCAGTACAATCTGCAGCTTGAGGGCGATGGAAAAGCCCGGATGCAGCTTTCCGCCCGGATAACGGGGAACGGACGCGGACATCGGGTGAGTGTTTCCCCGGCAACTCTTGCCGAAAGCGCAGGCACCGAAACTCTACCGGCTCAGTCAGGCAGCGCAGTTCTTGCCACTTACCGCTTGCCGTTAACGGAAGAGCGCTACAAGGAAGGATTATTCAATCGATTTTCCGGCAGACTTGCAAACAGCAGCCCGTATTACCTGCCGCCGGGGGAGTCAGGATTGTTCCGGAACGGCACCTATCTGGGGAAATTCAGATTTGAAGGGCTTTCATCGGGGCGCAGCAGGGTTATTTCTCTCGGGGAGTAAGTCAGGTGGTTCTCCTGGCAATTCTTTCAAGACAGCATCTTACCACCCCTAACCCCTAAAATAGGTGGGAAATACTATTCATCCGGCTGCAGCAGCTCTTTAACCTTGGCCATCAAGCCGTCGATCGTGAACGGTTTCTGCAGGAAATTTAGCCCGGCATCCAGTTCACCGTCGGTGACCATGACATTGTCCGTGTAGCCGGACATATACAGCACCTTGTCTATTTCCGGATGATCGGCCGTAATCCGCTCAAAGAGCTGGTGACCGTTCATGCCCGGCATCACAACGTCGGTAATCACCAGATCGATCTTTTCCCTGATTTCCTTCACCAATTCCAGAGCATTTTCGGGATGAACGGCGCTGTAAACAGTATAACCGAGTCCTTCCAGCAGCTCGCTCGACATGACGCGAACCATCTCATTATCCTCAACGAGAAGAATCACGGCGCTGCCGGAATGATCAAGACCGCCATGCTCTCTCCCGGCTTCGGTGATCTGCGGGTTTTCGTTGCATGCCGGCAGATATATTTTGAAGGTTGTACCGGAACCAACGGTACTGGCGGCCATGATGGTGCCTTTATGCTGTTTGACGATGCCATAAACATTTGCCAGACCAAGGCCGGTGCCGTGACCGACCTCCTTGGTAGAAAAAAACGGTTCAAAGACCCGCGGAATGGTTTCAGCAGACATGCCGCAGCCGTCATCGTTACACGACAGTAGCACGAAGCGGCCCGGGGTCATGCCGGGATGACGATGGGCAAACTCATCGTCGATCAGGACATGTCCGGTTTCGATTGAAATATTGCCGTTGGCGGCTATGGCATCCTGGGCGTTCAGGACAAGATTCAGGAGCACCTGTTCAATCTTGGAACAGTCGGCTCTGGCCACGGCAGGTTGGCTGGAGAGCTGCAGGTCGAGATCGATGTTGTCACGCAATGTCCGCCGCACCATCGAATAAAATGACAAGATGATGTCGTTCAGATCGACCACCTGCATATGCATGACCTGCTTGCGGCCAAAACTGAGCAACTGCTGCGTCAGATCCCGGGCCTTGCCGGCTGCCTTGGTGATTCCGTCAAGCTGCGACTGCACCTTTTCGTTGTCGGGCAACGAACGCTTGAGCATCTCGGAATAAACCAGAACAGGCGTCAGCAGATTGTTAAAATCGTGGGCAATACCGCCTGATAAATGACCGATCGCTTCCATCTTCTGAGCCTGGCTCAGCTGATGTTCCAGCTCCAGACGTTCCTCTTCACCCTTGCTCCGCTCTATCGCAATAGCGGCAAAGGCGGATGCCTGCTGAATAAGGGAAATTTCATCCTCGGCAGGTGTTGCCGGAGTACGATGATAAATGGCAAAGGTGCCGAGCAGCATGCCGGATGATGACTTGATCGGCTCCGACCAGCAGGAGCGCAGTCCCGCCTCCTGGGCGGGCACAAAACCTTTCCAGAAGGGATGGCCGTCGATATCTTCCACGACTACCCGCTCCCGCCGGAACGCCGCCGTACCGCATGACCCGATCCCCTCGCCGATTTTTGTCCGGTGGGTCGCCTTGGTGAAAAAATCAGGCAGACTGGGTGCCGCCCCTCTCAACAGCCTCGTGCCGTCATCGCTGACCAGCAGGATCGAGCAGAGCATCTCCGGATTTTCTTTTTCAATAGAGAGCGCAATGAACGAAAGCAGCAGCGATAGCGGTTCCCGGCTGACGAGCCGCTCAAGAATACCTGATCGAACCTGTTCGCGGTGCTCGGCCTTTTTCAAGCTATTGATATTAATGACGAGTTTCTGCTCAATTTCTTTACGATACGAAATATCGCGGACCATGCTTAATACGTGAGACCGACCATTTACGTTGGTTATCCTGGCGTGTACTTCAATCGGCAAAACAGCGCCCGATTTAAGCAGATAAGCCGACTCAAAGATCGCCTCGCCGTGATCAAAAAGATTTTTAATGTTAGTCTTAATCCGGGCGGCATATTCGGGAGGTTCAATACCGTGGAGTCCGCGCTGCAGCAACTCTTCAGGGGTATAACCGGTCATGAGGGACAGCGCCTTGTTGAAGTAGAGGAAGCTTGCATCACGATCCAGCAGTAATACGGCGTCCGAAGCGGTATCCAGCAGCTCTGATTTCAGCTCCAGTTCCTGCTGGTTGGATTGCAGTTTCAGGTTTGATGATTCAAGGTATTTGAGCTGGCGCAGAAACAAGTAGGCAATGGTGAGCGACAGCAGTGTCAGGAGCAAGGCGATGACACCCTGTTTTTGTACATTTACCAGCCACACCGCCAGTGCATCGTCCAGAGAATAGCTGCCGCCGCTCTTGCCGGCAACGAAGACGGCGAGCTCGCGCTCGCGCAGAGCCTGCCACCAGAACAGCCCCCCCATAACCAGCAGCACGGAAATGACCGACAGCATAAAACGGTGTCTGATACGTTTATAATAATCAACAGGCATTATTAAAATCCCGACTAATTACAAATATAGAACAGGGTTTAAAATAGCACATCACCGATGTAAAATAAAGGCTGAAAGAGATGAGTCGATTAAGTGCCGCTCCATTCCCTACAAAACGATTCAAACTCGTCCGACTTCAGCGGCTGGCTGAAATAGTACCCCTGGATGATGGCACAATCCCGCTCCGCCAGATAACGAAGCTGTTCCTCCGTCTCGACCCCTTCCGCCACCAGCTCCATGCCGAGCCCCTGCCCCATGGCGATAATCGTGTTAACCACGGCGGCATCGTTTCTGGTTGTCAACATCCGGCGGACAAAAGAAATGTCGATCTTCAGTTCATTGATCGGCAAGCGCCCCAGGTATTCGAGCGATGAATAGCCGGTGCCGAAATCATCCAGTGACAGCAAGACTCCGATATCCGCCAGGGCGGTCATTTTTTCGATTGTGCGGGCGCTGTCGATCATGACCATGCTTTCGGTCAGCTCCAGACAGAGGTTGCGCGGGTCGAGCCCGGTAACTTCCAGCACCCGCTTGACGACGATATCAAGGTCACTCCGCATGAACTGCAAGGCCGAAATGTTGACCGACATGCGGAGCTCCGGGAGCCCGAGCTTCCTCCATTCCACCGCCTGCGCACATGCCTGCCACAACACCCATTCACCGACCGCCACTATCATGCCGTTCTCCTCCAGAATCGGTACAAACAGATCCGGAGAAACGGGAGCCTCACCAGTTGGTGTCCAGCGCAGCAGCGCTTCCACACCGATCACGATGCCTTTATTATGATTGATCTGAGGCTGGAAGTTCAGGCTGAATTCACCCCGCTCAAGCGCTTTGCGAAGCTTGGCCTCCATGGCAAAGCGCTGCTCCAGCTGACTGTTGAATTCACGGGTGTAAAAACAGATCGTATTCTTCCCCTCGGCCTTGGCCTGGTACATGGCCGCTTCGCCGTTTTTCAGGAGACTCTCGACACATTCGCCATCCTCGGGATAAACCACCACGCCGATACTGGCAGTAGCAATGATTTCCGTATCCTTGACTGTAAATGCGTCATTCATGGCGTCCAGAATCTTCTCGGCATTCCGCCTGGCATCATCGGCATCGGTTGACAGCGGCGGAATTACGGTAAATTCATCCCCCACAAAACGCGACACCACGCAACTCTGTCCGCATACGGTTTTGAGCCTGTGAGCAATCTCCTTTATCAGAACGTCCCCGAAGTCATGGCCGAAGGTGTCATTGACAAATTTCAGGTTATCGATATCCAGCACCATCAGGGTCAGGTACTGGTTTTCCCGGTTGATCAGCTCCAGCTGCAGTTCCAGATGCTTCTGGAAATAGTGGCGGTTCGGAACGCCGGTCAGAACATCAAAATTGGCCTGATAATAAAGTTGTTCCTCGTTGCGCTTTCGCTCGGAAATATCCTCTTTTATTGCGACATAATTGATGATGGTGCCGGCTTCATCCCTGATCGGCGCGATACTGCACAGCTCCCAATACTGCCTGCCATCCCTGGTTCTGTTGCACACCTCCCCGCGCCACTCATTACCGGAGCGGATCATGCGCCACATCTCGGCATACTGGCTGTCAGGCAGCAGCCCCGGACTCATGATGCGGGAGGGTCTCCCGATAATTTCCTCCAGGCTGTAACCGGTCGTTTGTATGAACTTGGGATTTACATACTCGATAATCCCTTCCGGGCTGACGATAGCGACACTGTTGGCGCTCTGCTCCACGGCGGTTGTTACCTTGTGCAGTTCCTTGGTCCGGTGCCTGACCAGCAGCTCCAGATTTTCATGGTAGTCCCGGTTTTCCTTCACCAGCCTGGCCCTCTCGACGCAGCGGGCGACCATCAGTTCCAGCTCGACCAGGTCTACAACCGGCTTGCTCAGATAGTCCCAGGCGCCGCGCCGCAATGAGTCAATTGCATCCGACAACACCCCGGTACCAGACAGGACTATTACCGGCAGATTATCATCCAGCCGTTTGACCGCGTCGATCACCTCCATGCCATCAACATTCGGCATGCGCAGATCGGTGATAACCACATCCGGGCGCAGGGCAGAGATCATGTCAATCCCTTCCCGGCCATCACAGGCCTGAATCACAATAAAGCCGCTGTCTTCGAAAAAAGCCGCTACGCTGCTGCGGATCGATTCTTCATCGTCAATGGTCAGCAGCACCGGATTTGTATTACGCATCTTCATTGCGCTTTTCTCCCTGTTTCGCCACAATCTGCATGATTTTATCAACGAGTTGAGAGAGTTCATGAATCGGTTTCAGCAGCACGTCTTCGAACGTCATGCCGATAGCACGCAGTTCGTCGGACAGAGAGTAAAGCATTCCGGTATGAAGCAGATAGCTTGTTGCCGGGCAGAGAGAATGCGCCTTGATGATGAATTCGTCTCCATTCATGCCTGGCAGGCGCAAATCTGAGATGCAGACGGCAGGACGGATGGCGGCGATCGAATCAAGAGCGGCCTCGGCGCTGTCCGCGCTATGCACGCTGAATCCTTCATCTTCCAGATAGGCCGCGACACAGTCGCGAATCATCTCGTCATCGTCCACCAGCAGCACGGAGATATCGGCGTTATTCATCGCGCCCTCCCCTGCCGGGAAGCCTTATGGTAAAACAACTCCCCTCGCCCGGTCGCGACCGGACCTCGATCGTTCCGTTGTGCCCCCTGGTGACGATGGCATAAGCCACCGACAGCCCCAGACCGGTACCGATGCCGACTTCCTTGGTAGTAAAAAACGGCTCAAAGATCCGCAGACGCATCGCCTCGTCCATGCCGGGGCCGTTGTCTTCTATCTCCAGTTCGGCAATACCTTCCGAAAACGAACTCCGAAGTATGATTCGCGGTTCCCGCTGCATCTTTACCCCTGCAATGGCCTGGGCCGCGTTTTTCAGAATATTCAGCAGCACCTGCTCCATCTCATGTTGTGCTATATCGGCAAAGATCGGTTCGGCAGCATATTCCCTGACTATTTCTATGGCGCGGAACGAATATTTCTTCTTCATGTCGTAATCGGTGGCAGCCAGTTCCACCACTCTCTCCAGCAATACCGTCAAATCGGTACTCACGACACCCGTTTCACCGCGACTGCTGAACTGAAGCATCTGGGAAATTATTTCTGAAGCCCGCATTCCGGCACTGCGAATATGGCCGATAAACGCAAAAACACCTCTCTTTTCCAGATAGGCCCGCACCAGCTCCAGACTGACTCCGACCTCGGCAGCTGCTTTCACGTTGGCCGGCATGTCCGCTTGAACCCTCCGTTCTATATTCTGGGCATGCTGCATTATCGCGCCCAGCGGGTTGTTGATCTCGTGTGCCATGCCGGCTGCAAGTCCGCTGACCATCATCATTTTTCCGGAATGAGCCATCATCTCTTCGATACGGAGCCGTTCGGTAACGTCGTGGGCAATGCCGATAACCGTCAGCACCCCGTTTTCATCGGTGTGCGGCGTCCCGCGAAAGGTGTGCCAGCGCCAGCTGCCGTCAGCGCGCCTGATACGGTAGGTGGATTCTCCCACCTGCCCCGATCGAACCGCCTTGTCAATGGCCTCCACACATCCCGGCTGGTCGTCCGGGTGAATGAACTCGCGGTAATTGTGCCCGACAACCTCTGTGGGCTCATGCCCGAGAATCTTCTCCCAGGCAGGGGAGACATAGTTAAAGTTACCTTCCATATCCAGCGAGAAGATAACATCGCAGGAGTTCTCCACCAGCATCCGGTAGCGGGACTCGCTTTTGAAAAACAATTCTGCTGATTTTGGCGGCATGTTCAGACTCCTTGACACAGCACGGAAATTCCCCGCCGACTTCCCTCTATCCTGCCTTACAACCTGAACTGCCCGACAAGATGCTTCAACTCTTCCGCCTGTCTCGATACATCATTGGCAGCAATCGCCGTCTCATGCAAAGCATGATGATTCTGCTGCGCCAGGTCGTTAAGATTCATGACGTTGCTGCTGATTTCGCGGGTAGTGGCTGTCTGCTCTTCGGCAGCGGTGGCGATCTGGCCGATCTGCCCGGTTACGTCATTGATAATGTCGAGAATTTCCTGCAGCGAGCGGCCGGATTCGGCGGCGTGGCTGGTGCCCTGTTCGACCTGAACCACGCTCTCTTCCATGGAGGTTACCGCATTTCTGGTCTCCTTCTGGATGGCCTTGATCATTTCCCCGATTTCCTTGGTAGCCCGGGTAGTGCGTTCAGCCAGAGCGCGAACTTCATCGGCGACTACGGCAAAACCACGCCCCTGCTCTCCGGCACGGGCCGCCTCGATGGCGGCATTCAGGGCCAGCAGGTTGGTCTGGTCGGCAATATCCTCGATGGTGCCGATGATGTCGCCGATCTGCTCGGAGCGAGCTCCCAGGGCATCAACGGTACCGGCAGCATTTTTGACCCGTTCGGCAATCGTAGTCATCACCAAAATGGACTGACCGACAACAGCCGCACCCTGGCTGGCCTTTTGGGTAGCGCCGCCGGCATTGCCGGCAGCGTGATGGCAGTTGTTGGCAATATCACCGGAAGTGGCCGACATCTCTTCGCCAGCGGTTGCCAGTGAAGTGGATTGCGAGGAGAGCTGGGCGATACTTTCGGTCATCTGCCTTGATGTCACCTGCAGTTCGTGAGCGGATGCTGCCAGCTGCAGCGAGCTGCCGGAGACCTGGCTGACGATGCCGTGCAGTTTGTCGATAAACGTATTGAACCATTCGCTCAGTTCGCCGATTTCGTTGTTCCCATGTATCGGCAGGCGACGGGTCAGGTCGCCTTCACCCTGGGCAATATCCTTGATGGTATCGACCACCGCCTTGATCGGGCCGGTAACGGTGCGGGACACCAGCAAGGCGAGCAGGATGCTGAGCGCCAGGATACCCAGCAGGGTAACTCCGATGCTCGTCTGAATGGCTCGCATATGATCGGTTATGTCATCAATGTAGATGCCGGTGCCGACCACCCAGCCCCAAGGCTGATACAGTTCGACAAATGAGAGCTTGGGAACCGGAGCACCGCCCCCCGGTTTTGACCAGGCATACTGGACAAAGCCCCTCCCCTTCTCCTTGCAGACCTTCACCATCTCATTAAAGTGCAGCTTTCCGTTAGCGTCCTTGTTGTCGCTCAGGTCCTTACCGTTCAATTCCGGCTTGATAGGATGCATGACCATCTTCGGGCCAAGATCGTTGATCCAGAGATAGTTGGCGCCGTCGAATCGAATCGTACCGATCCGCTCGGAAGCCTGCTTCTGGGCCTCCTCTTTCGTGAGTGTTCCTGCCTCGACCTGCTTCTGGTAGGAAGCAAGCAGGCTTGTTGCTTCCTGCACCAGACATCTGACGGTCGCCTGTTTCTCTTCGGTGATCAGCTCACGGATAAACGGCACCAGTGCAAACATGGCTGCCAGAACCAACACAAGCCAGGTCAGTAACGACAAGCTCATTATTTTGGCAAAAATTCCCCAGTCCTTGTACGCCTTAACTTTCACAATTCCCCCTTGAAATCAGCACTGCTCTTCAATTTGAGCAGCTGTTTATTTGTGCCGATCCGGGAGCAGAAAACATGCCACTGAAGAAGATACATTCATGTTCAGTGATTACGGATAGTTAAAACCGGGTTGGTGATAATGCACCTGTGCCGTCTATTGACATTTGAAGTGATAATATGGGGATTAAGGCAGTTGTTTTAGCTGGTTACGCCATATGACAAAAGTTGCCGCTGCAACTTTTGTCGCTGGGGTGTTCGTGCAGGGACTCCATGTTACCGTTCCGACCGCGCCAATCGTTTGTTAAGCGCCTGGCGTGTGATCCCCAGGTAGGCGGCGGCAAGGCGCTGATTGTTATCGGCCAGTCGTAGCGCCTCCGTGATAAGAATATCTTCAGCCATCTTGAAGGTCGGGAACTTTTCTCCGAACGGGCAGACCGGACATTGGCCCACAGTCGGAGAACCGGACATAGGAGAGCGCAGGTCACTGCCGATCGCCGACACGAAAGACTCCAGAGGGAGAATGCGACTTTCGGAGCGGGCAACGGCATCGTGGACCAACGCTTCCAGTTCACGGATATTGCCGGGAAATCGGTAGGAGGCCAGATAGCGGGTCAATTCCGCAGGGGCGGTCGGAGTCGCCTTGCCGAGTTGGGATGCCGCCTTCTCGAGAAAATGCGCCGTCAGCAGCTGTAGGTCCTCGGGCCGGTCCCGAAGCGGCGGCAGTTCCACCCTATGGCTGCAGAGACGGAAATACAGATCGGGACGGAATGCACCCTGATCCATCTTGACTTTCAGATCGGCATGCGTGGCGGCAACGATCCTGGCATCGCTCCTCAGTATCTTGTCGGCGCCGAGCTGCATGTATTCTCCCTGCTGCAACAGACGCAGCAGCTTTACCTGTGATCCGGGCGACATATCGCCAATCTCGTCCAGAAATAGCGTACCGCCCGATGCCTGACGGACCAGCCCCTCACGAGCTCGTTCAGCGCCTGTATATGCGCCGCGCAGGTGCCCGAAGAGGGTGTCACTGAACATGGCATCATCAAGACCGGCCAGATTGATCGTCACAAACGGACCTTTGAGACCGCTCAAAGTGTGGACCGCCCGGGCGATCAGTTCCTTTCCGGTGCCGGTCTCTCCGCTGATGAGAACCGGGTGGCGGGACGGGGCAACCGACTCCAGATACAGGAAAATAGCTCGCATCCGTGGTGACATGGTGATGATGCCGCTGAAAGCTGTCTCGTCCCCCAGCGTCCCGTC
>DATNCC010000214.1:0-4118 GCA_035571735.1 Dongiaceae bacterium
CATGACGCTGGAGCCGATCTTCGGCAAGGCTTCGGCCGTCGTCTTTGCGCTGGGGCTGCTCTTTGCCGGGCTTTCATCGTCGGTGACCGCCGCAATGGCAGGGGGAAGCATCTTCGCAGGCATCTTCATCGAACCGTTCGACATCAGCGATCCCCATTCCCGCACCGGTCTGGTAATCACGCTGGTGGGCGCCCTGGCTGCGATCATGCTGCTGCCCGACCCCTTCAAGGGCATCCTCTGGAGCCAGATCGCCCTCTCGCTGCAACTGCCGCTGACCATCATTCCGCTCATCCTGCTGACCTCGTCGAAAAGGGTTATGGGGGGGTATGCCAACACACGCTTCGGAGCGACGGTGCTCTGGATTACGGGCATGATCGTCATTGGGCTCAACATCGCACTTCTGATTGACATGGCGCGTTAAACCACTATTTTTACTGAAAAACCACCTTGCCTGTATGTTCCGATTCTGTTATTTTCGGGCAAATTAAATGGAAAGTTGACCGGTATGAAGATCACAATTTTGGGGTGTGGCACCTCCACCGGGGTACCCATGGTCGGCTGCGACTGCCCGGTCTGCACCTCGGATGACCCACGGGACAAGCGGACTCGTGCATCACTTCTGATGTGCTATAACGATCACACCGTGCTGGTCGATACCTCCACCGATTTTAGGGAACAGGTCCTACGGCAGCATATCCGCCGGATTGATGCCGTGCTCTTCAGCCACGCCCATGCAGACCATGTCAATGGCATTGATGACCTGCGCGGGTTTTATTTTATCCACCAGGAGATTGTCCCCTGCTTTGCCTCGCGGGAAACCCTGGAAACATTGCAGAGCGGCTTCAGTTACATATTCACCGAGCACGAAGGTTCCGGCTACACGCCGCTGCTGGCTCCTCACGAAATCAACGCCCCGTTTGAACTGTTCGGACGGATTATTACTCCGATACCGCTGCTTCACGGCAGAACCTCCGCGCTTGGCTACCGGATCGGAAATTTCGCTTACCTGACCGACTGCAGCGCCATACCGGAACCATCGATGGAACTGCTGCGGGGATTGGATCTGCTGGTGATTGACGGTCTGCGCTGGGCAGAGCATCCGTTTCATTTCAACATCACCGGGGCAATTGCCGCCGCCCGGCAGATAGGATCCCCCCGCACCATCCTGACCCATCTTACCCATCAGATTGCATATTCCGAAGAGGTCAAACTGCCCGCCGGCTTTGAACTGGCGTACGATGACATGGAGTTCGATCTGCCGTAACCCTGACCCTGTGAGGAGCTAATCAAGATGCATAAGGACATTCGGCTGCACGGCATGATGGGAGAGCAGACGGAGTATTTTGTCATGGTGGCGGGCAACGATGCCTACCAGCGCTATTTCTTCAACATCGTCCAGGAGGATGATCAGCTGCGCATCTTCTCTCCAGGCAACGAAATGACCATTTCACCGGAGGGGATCAGCTACCAGGGTAACGGCGGCAACTTCTGCGAATATATGTTCGGGGTGGCCCAACCCGCTTCCGATCTCACCAAGCCGGAAATAATCAACCGCCTGGTCATGTACGGAGCCCGCTCCGACGCAGATGGCACCGTCCGGTTCAGTGACCGGACCTCGGGCTCGGAAACATATGACAACATCTTTTTCGAGGGAAACGCCGTCTGCAATTATTTCTTCTTTGTCCACTCCAACCTGCTGCCGCGCAAACTGAAAAACCAGCAGGAAGAGCTGGTCAAGCGGCTCGGCAAGAGTATCAAGCGCACTACGGCTGTCGGTGACGAGCGTGACGACGCGCTTATTTCCGAGCTGTTCCCGTTATTGAACGACGACACGTCCCGGCTGTTTGTGATCAAGCTGATCAACCGCCACCATCGCGAATATCGCGACATGTTTCGCCGTTTCTATCTCAAAAGCAAGAAAATATCCGACGACGATTTCGGCCGTTTGACCAACGTCGCCACGACCTATAAAATTGACCGTTATCAGCAGGAGCGCATCAGAATCGATGCCATGTACCGCGCTCCCGCCAACAAGCGAATCGTCGATGAGTACCGCAATATCCTGCTGGCGTGTAATGCCAGGGGCGAGATCAGCAACCTCGATAATGCCCGGCTGACTCGCCTGAAAACCCTGTCGGTCCGCAACAAGATTCCGGGTGCCCTGTTTTACACGCTTGATGAGATGCTCAAAAAGGGGCGCAACCTCACGAAAAATCAGGAGTGCGATTATATCGCCTCAACCCGGGAAATACTGGAAGGGATCTTTTTCCGGGAGATCGAAATAGAGAGTCTCATCGACCGTGATGATATGCTCAAGCTGATCCAGGCCAAGAAAGAGGCCATGGAAAAACGGGATCACACCTTCGACCAGCTGATGCTGGATGCCAGCAAGGCGTGTGATGAAAAAATCCGCGACGGCGCCGACTCATCACTGCTGGACGGTTTTTCCTATGTGGTCACCTATCTGGACCGGTTTGACAGCGTATCAAATCTTGTCAGCCAGCTGGCCTTCATGGAAAACGTCCGGATCAATGAGGAGATGCTGCATAGCCTGCTGGAGCATAAGGCCGCCTTTGACAACCTGCATGATGGCTGTTTTCAGGAGCTGTTCATCCGGGAACTGCTTGCCAACGCCTATATTGGAAGTTTCGGCCGTCGCAAGGTTAAAGTTCTCATGGAAGGTCTGGTGGCGATCAAGGAGCAAAAGTCAACAATCGAAGAGCTGCATCACCAGTTAACCGGGATTGATCGGGAGGAGAGAATTGCCATACTGCTTCTGGAACATGTCAGAGAACGCATACGTAATTTCTACTCCAAGTTCACGACAAAGTCCGATCAGGAAGCGCTGCGACGGGAAGTTCTCGAGGAGCTGAAAACAAAGAAACTGATCAGCGCCGACATTCCGGATCACCTCTTTATCGAGACCATTATTACCATCCAGAAAGAGGCCATGTACCTTCATTCGCTGTTGCCGCAAATAATTGCTGAACGCGACGTCGGGCTGAGGGAAGACTTTCTCGAAAACTCAGGGCTTGACCGTTTCTATGTCGAAGAACTGGAACGGGAGTATTACGAGAAGAACCGTCTCGATATTGAGGAGCTGTATCAGATCAGGAAAGGGCTCAGTTGACGTTTGGCCGCCGCAATCAATTCCGGTTTGCTAAAGTTTTATCGGGATTCTGCCGATATTTTTAAATATGAAGGATAATAAACTTCCATCTCACCAGGTATCGGAGCCGGTTATGAAAATTGATGATCGCGTTTCAAGTTATATGGCGTTGTTAAACAGTGGCGGGGCCAAGCCTGCTTCCCAGCAATTATCCGGATCACGCGCTAATGCCGAATCGCCACTTGCCGAAGTTACCCTCTCCCCGACCGCCGTTCAACTGGCCGAAGATGAGGCCCGACGTGAACGGCTGAACGTCATCCGGCAGCAGCTGGCCGAAGGTTCCTACAATATCAGCGGCAAGGATGTTGCCGACAAGATGCTGAACGTGCTGAAAGGCTGACATCAGGGCTCCGCCTCCCGGGGGCGGAGCTTCCGCGCAACACCAATTCCTCCTTGACCTTACTCACCTCCCGCGCTACATTCCTGCTGTGTGGTTTTTGTACTCACACGTGTTCTCGCGAGAACATACCCAGCAGGAGGCTCCATGCCGATCCCGTCCCGCTTGAAAAACTTTCAGACCGCAATCGCCGCCTATGGCAAGGAGAATCTCGGGGAACTGCTGTACGCCCTGGCAGAAAACGCCAAGCAGCTGTCGGGATGCGAGCAGGTGCGCATCTACCTTGAGGACCTGACCCGGGGGACGCTTGTCTGTGCCCATGCCACCGGCCCGCTCGGTAAAGAGCTTGGCGAGACAACCTTTCCGATAGTCTTGAAAGAAGCGATCATATCCAACGTATTTGTCAGCCAGTTTCCACAGGATTTCAAGATCTCCGGAACCGGCACAAGTTCCATCGATTACGAGTGTGCCGTGCGCTTCAGGCTCCGCTCCAGCTACATCATGCCGATCGTCAGCATGGGAAAATCAATCGGAGTCCTCTGCATCGACCAGGATCACCCCGGCGAGGTGTTAAGCAGCCGCGCAAAAATGCAGCTAGCGGAACTGTCCGAC
>DATNCC010000215.1:0-3854 GCA_035571735.1 Dongiaceae bacterium
ATCGCCACCATCGGCAAGATTTCCCTTACCAGCTACTTCGACAGCAACGCGGTGGCCAATAGCGAGAACAGCCAGTTCCTGGCCGGTGCCTTCGTCAACTCGGCGGTACTTGGCGCTCCTGCCAACGGTCCCGGGATACGGGTGACAGCCAGGCTGGCCGAACCGCTTTCCCTGGGCATCGGCTACGGCAGCGGCGACGCCGACGGCGCCGATATTCTCGATCATGGCTTTGGCATTGCCGAGTTGGGCTATAAGGTCAAATGCGGAGAGCGGGAAGGAAACTACCATGTCTACGGCACGCTTGACGGCGCCCTCCCTGACGGCAGCAGAAAACTGGTGCAAAAGGATGCCTATGGTTTCGGCGTCAGCATCGACCAGCAGCTGACCGACAAGCTGACCCTGTTCGGCCGTTACGGCCAGCATGACAGGAGCGCCTATGCCACCGGTAGAGCCTGGAGTGTCGGCGGACAGTACATCGGCCTCGTATCGGCCCGTAAGGATGACATCCTGGGCTTTGCCTTCGGCCAGATCAGCGTGATCGGAGCAGCTTCACAGGAAAAGCTGAGCGAGGTTTATTACAAGGTCAAGGTCAGCGAACAGATCGCCATCACCCCGATGGTCCAGTATCTGATCAACCCCGAGGGAAATACGGGCCGGGACAATGTTACGGTGCTCGGCCTCAGAACCCAGATCATCTTTTAAGGAATTTCACATGATACCACTAGGACTGCTAAGCCCCGGCGAACGGGGTGAAATTCAAACCATCAGGATCAACCATAAGGCCCCTTCCGACCAATGCTGCCCGGAGCGCGAGAAATGCGACTGCCGGCTGGAGGATATGGGACTCAGGGTCGGCAAGTTCGTTGAGGTGCTGACCAACGGCGGCGGTCCGGTACTCGTCAGGGTGGATGAATCAAGGATTGCGGTAGATCGCGGCCTGGCAATGAAAATAATGGTAAGGAGATAACAAATGAATCTGGCACAACTTAAACCGGGGGAAAAGGGTACGATCAACGCCATCGGGGCCATCGGTCCTCTGAGGCGCAGACTGATGGACATGGGGATTCTGGCGGGGGTAGAGGTCAAGGTGCTGAAGGTTGCTCCCCTGGGAGACCCGATCGAGGTTACCATCAAGAGCTACAATCTCTCACTGCGCAAGAAAGAGGCAGAAGGAATCAGCGTGGAGGTGGCGGCATGAGTACACAAGCTAACTGCGCCCTGGATATGGAACTGGAGGGGAGCACAGACAACAAGGGCAGACTGCGCCCGGTGGAGAAGCGGACTATTACGGTGGCGGTGGCCGGTAATCCCAACTCGGGCAAGTCGACCCTGATCAACGCCATTGTCGGAACACGGCTGCATGTCGGCAACTGGGCCGGGGTAACCGTGGAGAAGAAGGAGGCCATCTTTGAGTTCGGCGGCAGCCGGATCCGCCTGGTGGACCTGCCCGGCACCTATTCCCTCTCCCCCTACAGTCAGGAAGAGATCATCGCCCGCGACTACCTGGTCCATGAACGCCCCGATCTGATCATCAACGTGGTCGATGCCACCAACCTGGAGCGCAACCTGTACCTGACCATTCAGCTGCTGGAACTGGGGATCCCGGTGGTCATGGCGCTCAACATCCATGACGAGGCCCAGGCCAAGGGTTATAAGTTCGATGTCGAGGCGATCGAGAAGATGCTTGGCATCACCGTTGTTGCCACCTCTGCCACCCAGAAAAGCGGCCTGGACGAGCTTTTGAAAAGCGTCCTGGCAACGGCGAACGATCCGGCGCGCCACGCCCCGCGAGAGCTCGGCTACGGGGAGGACATCGAGGCCGCCGCCGGATTCATGACAGGAGCCCTGAGAAAAAGCCACCCCGCCCTGTTGGAGAGATACCCGCAACGCTGGCTCCTGCTCAAGCTGATGGAGGGAGACGATCATGTGCAGAAAGAGGTCGGCATCGCTGACGACGCCCTGCTGAACGAGGCGCTGCATCACCTGAAACGAGCCCACGGCGACGACATCGAGGGGTTCATGGCCGATGCCCGCTACGCCCTGGCCAGCGGGCTCTGTCGGGAGGCACTGCATAAACCGAAAATACGCAACACCGAATTGACCGAGAAGATCGACCGGGTCGTGCTGAACCGTTTCTTCGGTATTCCGATCTTCCTGGCCGCCATGTGGCTGTTGTTCAAACTGACCTTCGACCTCTCGGCCCCCTTTGGCGAATGGATCAAGGCCATGACCGAAGGCCCCTTCAAACGCTGGGCCGCCGCCCTGATGGGTGGCATCGGCGCGCCGGACTGGACAGTATCGCTGGTCAATGACGGGGTCATCGCCGGGGTCGGATTCGTGCTGGTCTTCGTGCCGGTGATCTTTGCCATGATGTTCTTCATCACCTTCCTGGAGGGGAGCGGCTACATGGCCAGGGCCGCCTTTGTCATGGACCGGGCCATGCATGCCATCGGCCTGCACGGCAAGTCCTTCATCCCGATGCTGCTGGGTTTCGGCTGCAACGTGCCCGGCATCTATGCCACCCGCACCCTGGAAAACCCGAAGGACAAGATTCTGACCGCCTTGCTGGTCCCGCTCATGTCCTGCGGGGCGCGCCTGCCGGTCTATGTCCTGTTCGTGGGCGTCTTTTTCCCCGACAACTCCGGCACGGTGATCTGGTCCCTGTATGTCTTGGGGATCCTGCTGGCGGTCCTGATGGGGCTGATTTTCAAAAAAACCATCTTCCGGGGCGAAGCGCCGATGTTCATCATGGAGCTGCCCCCCTACCGGATGCCCTCCTTCACCAGTCTCTGCCTGCACACCTGGGAAAAGGGGAAGCACTTCCTGTTCAAGGCCGGCACCTACATCTTCGCAGTCTCGATCCTGGTCTGGTTCATGCTCAACCTCCCCTGGGGTGTGGAACACAAGCGCGACTCCTACCTGGGACAGGCCGGGGCAATCATGGCACCGGTCTTCCAGCCGATGGGCTTCGGCACCTGGGAAGCAGCCTCATCCCTGATTACCGGCGTCATCGCCAAGGAGATTGTAGTCGGCACCATGGGAGAGATCTACACCCCCAAGCACGACGAAAAGAAGGAAACCCCGACCCTGGGCGAAGACCTGAAGGAGATCGTCGTATCATTCGGATCAGCGACAAAAAAGGCGGTCAGCACGCTGCTCTATCTGCCCGGAGAAGCGGAAAAGAAGGAAGACCGTTCAGCTCTCAATCAGGCGGTCAAGGCCGGATTTACGCCTCTCACCTCCTATGCCTTCATGGCCTTTGTGCTGCTCTACATGCCCTGCATGATCGTTGGAGCAGCCATGCGCCAGGAGTTCGGCACCTGGAAATGGGTGGCCGTGGCATTTACCTATCAGACCGTGCTGGCCTGGACCGTGGCGCTGATTATCTACCAGGGGGGACTTTTCCTGGGACTGGGAGCGTAACATGGGAATTTCCGACATGATCATTGCAGCCGTCATACTGGGAGGAGCCGTCTGGCTCCTCTACCACTCGCTCTGGAAGAAGAAGGGACATTGTCAGGGAGGGTGCAGCGGCAGCTGCGGGAAAAAATAAGGTCCGGTATCAAGCAGTCGCTGCATTTCCAGCGTCGGCAAAGTTGCCCTTGACTGGTAAATTCGGAGTAGTGTGGTATCTTTTCATCAGGATGTCCAGTTTATACCCGTAAGGGATTATCAAAGGGAGGAATCATTATGCTGAGCAAGGCCATGGTTGACAACCTGAACGAACAGATCCAGCTGGAGAGTTATTCGTCCAACCTCTATCTGCAAATGAGCGCCTGGGCGGAAGTCAAGGGACTGGAGGGGTGCGCCGCATTTCTCCGGGTGCAGGCTCAGGACGAACTGGCGCACATGCA
>DATNCC010000216.1:0-17528 GCA_035571735.1 Dongiaceae bacterium
ATCTCGGCGTATGGGGAGCTGCAAGCAGCTGTTGCCGCTGGGCGGGAGCACGGTGATCTCCCGCTGTGTTGAAGCCCTTTGCACCGGCGGCGCATCCTCGATTCTGGTGGTCGTTGCGGAAGAGGGGAATGGGGTAGCCGAGGCGGTTCAAGGCTTCCCGGTCAGGATAGTAGTCAATCAGGAAAAGGACGGCGACATGGCCTCCTCGGTTCGGGCGGGCCGTGACGCCCTGACGGAGGAAACCAGCGGCGTGATCGTCTCACTCTGCGATTATCCCCTGGTATCCGCCGGCACCATTACCGGTCTGATCGCCCGGCACCGGGATTCTCCCGGCCGCATCATCATTCCGCGTCACGGGGAACGGCGCGGGCACCCGTTGCTCTTTCCCCGGACGGTTTTGAACGAGCTGGCCGACGACCGGACACTGCGCGATCTGGTCCGGCGGGATCCGGGGCGGATTTGCTGTCATGATGTTGATGATCCGGGGGTGCTGGTCGATATGGATACCCCGGATGATTACCGTCGCATCCGCGTTATGATGGAACGATTTGATCATGTTTCAAAAGGAGCCGCACCATGACTATGACCATTACCACCCGCCGCATCGCAAAGATATTCAAGAGCCGCCCCACCATCGAGGGGGCCGGAGTCCATCTGAAACGGGCCTTCGGTTATTCCCAGGTACCGCAGTTCGATCCGTTCCTGATGCTGGACGATTTCCATACCTCCAATCCGGACGAGTACCTGGCCGGATTCCCCTGGCATCCGCACCGGGGGATCGAGACCATTACCTATGTGTTGGAAGGGGTGGTCGAACATGGCGACAGCATGGGCAACAAGGGGAGTATCGGAGCGGGAGATGTGCAGTGGATGACCGCCGGCAGCGGCATTATCCATCAGGAAATGCCGCAGATCAGCCCCACCGGCACCATGTGGGGGTTCCAGTTCTGGGCCAACCTTCCGGCGGCGCAGAAGATGATGGCGCCCCGCTACCGGGATGTCAAGGCGACCGATATTCCGGAAGTACGGCTTGAGAACGGCGTGACGGTCAAGGTCATTGCCGGGCAGGTGGGGGGTGTAAAGGGGCCTGTGGGAGATATAGTGATCGAGCCGGAAATGCTCGATATCTGCGTGCCTGCCGGGTCTGTGTTTACGCATCCGCTGCCGCTTGGGCATACCGCCTTCGCCTATATTCTGGAGGGGGAGGGGTACTTCGATGATCAGCGGGATGCCTTTGCCTATGAGATGGTCGGCCACGGCTGGTCGGACACCGAGCGATGCTGCTGTTGCGCGGCTGAAACCGTGGTGCTGTTCGAACATGCCGGCTCCGCGGTTCAGGTGACGACTGCGGATAAGCCGGTGCGCTTCCTGTTTGTCTCCGGAAAGCCGCTTGGGGAACCGGTGGCCTGGTACGGGCCGATCGTGATGAATACCCAGGAGGAGTTGAAGATCGCGTTTGAGGAGTATCAGAACGGTACCTTCGTCAAGTAGTTTCCGTCCGGAAAGGGCTCTTTTTCGCCCTGGCGGTGTCAATCTTCGGGCTTGCTTGTGCGGCGTACAGTAGTACGCCTCCGCGCAAATCCCTCGATTTCCTTGCCAGGACAAAAAATTCCTCCTTTCCGAATCGGAAACAGACAGTTTCTAATTTTCCGCCCGCAGAGCCTGCTGCAGCGGCAGCATCACTGTGAAAGCGGCCCCCTGTCCCGGGTCGCTCTCAACCCTGATGTCGCCGCCATGGTCCGTGACGATCCCGTAGGAGACGGCCAGCCCCAGTCCGGTACCCTGAGGTTTTGTAGAAAAAAACGGGGTGAACAGCCTTCCCCGGATATCTGCGGATATGCCGGGCCCATTGTCCGCTATCGTAACCGAGTACAAGGTTCCCTCCCGGTCAAGCGCGGTTGAAACCGTCAAAGTCCCTTCTGTCTCAATGGCCTGCAGACCGTTCACGATCAGATTGGTGAATACCTGCCGCAGTTGATCCTCGTCCCCTTCAACGGAGTGCCCGGAAATCTGATACTTCCGTTCGATACGGTATGTTTCCAGCGGAATCTGATGGCCGATCTGGTCGAGAATGTCATCAAGAAGGGCCTCCATATGTAAAGGACGGATGACCTTTTTCTTTGCCCGGGCGAAGGTCAGCAGGTTGGATACGATCCGCTCCACCCGGCCAACCTGCCGGATTATGGTTGCCACTTCCGATTGATCCGAATCGTCCAGACGTTCCGACATCTCCAGCAGCTCGGCGTTGCCGCGGATAATCGCCAGCGGATTGTTGATCTCGTGTGCCACGCCCGAAGCCAGTATGCCGATTCCCACGAGTCGCTCTGCCCGGGCGAGCTCCTGCTGGGCCACCAGCAGCCACTGGTTTTTTTCATCCAACTGCGCTGTCCGCTCGGTAACCTTTTCTTCCAGTGTCCGGTTGAGCAGCATAATTTCAGCTTCGCGTTCGATGAGGCGATGTTTCATGATGTTGAATTCTTCCGCCATGACGGAAATCTCGTCATGCCCCCCCACGACGATGTCCGGTATATGTTCGCCAAGTGCAAGCAGGCGCGCACCCTCCTCAACCGCTTTGATCGGCCGGGCCAGGCTCGAACCGAGCCACGCCGAAAGGGAGACGCCGATTATTGTCACAAACAGGAGAATCGCCGAGAAGATGATGTGAATTCGGGAGCGCACATCGAACAGGTGCAGTTCGGGCATTCCCAGGTAGAGCGTCGAGGCGCCTATCACCCAGATGAGTACGACGGCAGTCACAAGCGGTGTCAGAGTAGCCAGCGTCAGCTTTAAACGGATCGAATAGCGGAGGTATGGTCTCACGCGTTATCCTTTGCCGTCAGGAGGTATTCGGCTATTTTGCGGTCCAGGGTCTTTCGCGATATACCGAGGATTTCTGCGGCACGGGTTTTATGGAAGCCGGTTTCCTTCAGAATCGATGTGATGTGCTGACGCTCGATCTCATCCAGGGGAATTAACCGGGTGGCGTCTGTCTGGGCGAGGAGGGCCTCTCTGCGGGCGCCCAGCGGCAGCAGGCCGATGGTGATCATGCCGCTGCGGGCAAGAATTACCGCACGCTCCATGACATTTTCCAGCTCGCGCACATTGCCCGGCCAGTCGTACTGCAGCAGTGCCTTTAAGGCATCGTCTTCGATGCCGCGTACCTCTTTTTTCATGCGCCGTGTGGACGCTTTCAGGAAATGGAGGGCAAGCGGTTCGATGTCATCGCGCCGCTCGCGCAGGGAGGGGAGGGTGATGGAGATCACATTCAGCCGGTAGTAAAGATCCTCCCGAAAACGTCCTTCCCTGACCTCGGTCAACAGGTCCTTGTTGGTGGCGGCCACGAAACGCACATCCACCTTGCGGGAACGGGTCGAGCCAAGAACGATGAAGTCCTTTTCCTGAGTCACCCGAAGGAGTTTTGCCTGTACCGCCGGACTGACATCGCCGATCTCATCGAGAAACAGCGTGCCGCCGTCGGCCTCCTCAAGAAGCCCCTTCTGGTTCATGACCGCTCCGGTAAAGGCGCCGCGCACATGGCCGAACAGCTGGCTCTCCAGCAGGGTGTCGGACAGGACGGCACAGTTAAGCGAAACAAACGGCTTGTCCCGGCGCGGGCTGTTACGGTGCAGGGCACCGGCAATCAACTCCTTGCCGGTGCCGGACTCACCCATGACCAGGATGTTGGCATCGCTTTCGGCTACCTGCAGCGTCAGATCATAGACCTCGCGGAACGTCTGGCTGCGAAAAATGATGGTATCGGTACCGCCAACTCCGCGCTGCATCCCTTCGCGCAGCAGTTGGTTCTCTTTGGCCAGGCGGCGATGGTCGAGCAGACGCTCAAGCATCCCGAGCAGCTTTTCCTTGGGAAATGGCTTGGTAATGTAGTCGTACGCCCCCTGTTTGATGGCGTTGATCGCATCGTCGATCGTTCCGTGGGCGGTCATGATCACTACAGGAATCTCCGGCCAGCGCCTGCACAGCTGGTCAAGCATCTGCAGTCCATCAATATCCGGCATGCGCACATCCTGCAGGATCACTTCACACGGCATGGCCCCCGCACTCTCCAGTCGCGTCAAAAGATCGGTCCCGCGTGGAAATGTCTCTACCCGGTAGCCGCTGGCCTGCAGCAGCTTATCGAGATAGCACAGGATTTCGGTTTCATCGTCGCATATGAATATGGTCGGCATGTTGTGTGGTTCCTTTTGTTTGTTTCTATCGCGGACAAAAAGATACATACATGGACAAAAAGAAGCAACTCCTGTTTCATTCTGCCGTATATTTCACCCACACCATAATATTCAATCCCCCGTAATGATTGCGCTTTCTGCAAAAACAGTCTCCAGGCAGCGTTTGGCACGTCTGTTGCCGTATACGGTAAGCTTGTACAAGAGCCACTTACTAATGCGGAAAGCGGAGGATAGAATGGGTAAAGAAGCGATGTTCCCCAGTGTGAACCGCCGGGACTTCATCAAGACATGCATAACCGTCTCGGCCATGCTGGGGCTGCCTATGAGTATGGTGAGCAAGGTTGCTGCCGCGGCGCGAAAGAGCGACAACCGTCCTGCGGTCATCTGGCTGCACTTTCAGGAGTGCACCGGTTGTTCCGAGTCGTTGCTGCGCTCCAGCCACCCTGCGGTCGCCAATCTGATCCTCGACATGATTTCCCTGGACTATCATGAAACGCTCATGGCCGGATCAGGGCATCAGGCAGAGAAATCGCTGCACGATTCAATGCAGGCCAACAAGGGGAAGTATATCCTGGTGGTCGAGGGCGCCATTCCTGCCAGGGATAACGGCATCTACTGCAAGGTGGGTGGCAAGACTGCACTCGAATCTCTGCGAAAAGCTGCCGATGGCGCCGCCGCGATAATTGCCATCGGCACCTGCGCCAGTTACGGCGGGATCCAGTCCGTCGGTCCCAATCCGACCGGTGCGGTCGGCGTTCGTGATATCATCAAGGACAAGCCGATCATCAACATCCCCGGATGCCCCCCTAATCCGTACAATTTCCTCTCCACCGTGCTGCATTATGTGACGTTCGCCAAACTGCCCGAACTGGATCATTTGGGACGTCCCAAATTTGCCTACGGCCGCAAGATTCACGAACATTGCGAGCGCCGGGCCCATTTCGATGCCGGCCGTTTTGCCAAATCGTATGGTGATCCGACCCATGCCGAAGGGTACTGCCTCTACAAACTGGGGTGCAAAGGGCCTGCAACCTATGCCAACTGTTCGGTCGTCCGCTTCAACGACGGAGTTGCCTGGCCGGTCGGCATCGGTCACCCCTGCATCGGCTGCACCGAACCGGACCTGCTCTTTAAAACCGCGATTGCCGACAAGGTCCAGATTCACGAACCGACGCCGTTCGACAGTTATGCACCGGTCGATCTCAAGGACAAGGGGAAAGGACCCGATCCGCTGACTACCGGTGTTATTGGCCTGGCGGCCGGAGCCGCTATCGGCGCGGGCGTTATGATGGCAAAAAAACTTCCGGACGGACCTGATAAGGGGGATGACCATGGCACGGTCGAGTAGACGCCAGTTTCTCAAGCTTGTGGGTGTAACCGGCGCAGCTCTGCTGACGGGGCGGGGGAGAGCATCGGCGTCCGAAATACACCAGGTCAACAACGAGACGATAGGCATGCTCTATGACGCCACCAGATGCGTCGGCTGCAAGGCCTGCATGTCGGCCTGCAAGCGGGTCAACAGCGATTACGGCAGCCTCTCGTACGAACAGGCAAAATTCGACCCGGACTCCCTCTGGGACGCCCCGCAGGATCTGTCCGGGAGTACCCGTACGTTGATCAAGCTTTTCAAGGAGTCCGACAAGTCGTGGTCCTACGTCAAATATTCCTGCATGCACTGCCAGAAGCCATCCTGCGTGTCGGTATGTCCGGTCAGCGCCATGACCCGCGATGATCTGACCGGCATAGTTGATTACAACAAGAACACCTGCATCGGTTGCCGTTACTGCCAGGTGGCCTGTGCGTTCAATATTCCAAAATTTCAGTGGGAAAAAGCGATACCCCAGATCGTCAAGTGCGATCTATGCAAAAACACCAATCTGGTTAAAAAGGGCATCACTGCCTGTGCCGAGACCTGCCCGGTCGGGGCGATCACCTTCGGCAAACGCAAGGAACTGTTGGCGGAAGCCAGGATACGTCTGCTGGAGAATCCGGGTAAGTATCAGAATCGCATCTATGGTGAACATGAGGTGGGGGGCACCAATCACCTCTATCTGTCAGCCATGCAGTTCAACAAGCTGGGGCTTCCGGTGCTGAAGAATGCCGCTCCGGCCGAATTTTCCGAGAAGATCCAGCACACGATCTACAAGGGCTTCATCGCCCCGGTGGCGCTCTACGGTACGCTCTGTTTCATTGCGATCAAGAACATGAAGGGGCAGGGTGAGGCGGAGAAGAAACTGTCCGAAGCATCCGAGAAGGGAGAGGTGCATAATGAGCCATGATGAGTTTCAACGCCATGACGCCAGAATCCTGACACCCTCCTTTATCGTCCTGCTGACGCTGACTTTGATCGGCTTTGCCCTGATTGCGGTACGCTTTATCAAGGGGATCGGTGCGGTTTCCAACATGAGCGACGGCTATCCCTGGGGCATCTGGATCACCTATGACGTGGCGACCGGCACGGCGATCGCCTGCGGCGGCTACGCCATGGCAATCCTGATCTACATCAGAAACCGCATGCATTACCATCCGATGATCCGCTCGGCCATTCTGACCAGCATGTTCGGCTATGGTCTGGCAGGCTTTTCGGTCATGGTCGATGTGGGACGCCCATGGAACGCCTATAATTTCTTCATACCGTCAAAATGGCAGGCGAACTCGGCCATGTTCGAGGTGGCCCTGTGCGTCATGGCCTATACGACCGTGCTGCTGCTGGAATTTCTGCCCGCCGTGTTGACGGCGCTGGAAAAGACCGAGTGGAAGACGCTCCAGCTGCTGCTTGATAAGCTGTATGCGCGCGTGGGGATGCAACGCCCGGAGCGGATCGGTGACCGTCTGGACGCGGTCAAGGATCTTGCAGTCTGGCTGAAGCCGCGTCTCGACAAGGTATTGATCTTCATCATCGTGCTCGGCATCACGCTTCCGACCATGCACCAGTCTTCGCTCGGTTCTCTGCTGCTGATCGCTTCCACAAAGCTCCACCCGCTCTGGCATACCGGATTTCTGCCGCTGCTGTTCCTGATCAACTGCATGTTCATAGGCTACTCGATTGCAATTCTGGAGTCTGTCATCTCCTGTTATGCCTTCAAGCGCCCGTTTGAAACGAAAGAGTTGTCCGGCATGGCCAAGATCATCCCGTGGCTGACGGTGATCTGGCTCAGCGTCGTTGTTGGCGATCTGGCCTGGCGCGGGCAGTTGCGGACTGCTCTTTCGTTTGATTTCTATTCCGTGTTCTTCCTGCTGGAGTTCTGCCTCGTTGCCGGCGGCTCGCTGCTGATGTTCAGCGGTAAGAAGCGCGAATCGATCCGCTGGCTGTTCGTTTCGGCCGCTTTGATAGTTCTGGGCGGTGCACTGTACCGCTTCAATGTGTACCTGATCGGCTTCAACCCCGGCAAGGGGTGGCATTACTTTCCGGCTCTGGCTGAACTTCTGATCACGGTCGGCATCGTGGCCTTCGAGATTCTAGGCTATCAGGTACTCGTCAAGATCCTGCCGGTTCTGCCGAAGCTGCATACGCGGCAGCAGCTGGATGCGGAGCATGGTCTGGCGGAGAAGGCGTAACCCCAACCCCCCTAGCCCCCCTTGTCAGGGGGGATAAAGGCACCTCACCTGATAAGGGGAGGCGGGGGAGTGGGTAGTTTGTAACTCAATTCAACAATTAACGTACTAAATATCGGAGGTAATATAATGGCCCGTATAACCCTTGACCCGGTCACCCGTATCGAAGGTCACCTGAGAATCGATGTGGAAGTAAACGGCGGCGCGGTCACCAATGCCTGGTCGTCGGCCCAGATGTGGCGTGGGATCGAAACCATTCTGCAGGGGCGCCCGCCCGAGGATGCCTGGATCTATGCCCAGCGCTTCTGCGGCGTCTGCACCACGGTGCATGCCATCTCGTCGATCCGTTCGGTGGAACATGCCCTTAATCTGGATGTGCCGCTTAACGCACAATATATCCGCAACATGATAATGGCCCAGCACTCTGTTCAGGATCATATTGTCCATTTCTATCACCTGTCGGCTCTGGATTGGGTTGACGTGGTCTCGGCGCTCAAGGCTGATCCGAAGAAGACCGCCCAACTGGCCCAAAGTATTTCCGACTGGTCCGGCAACAGCGAGACCGAGTTCAGGGCGGTTCAAGCCAAACTGAAATCGTTTGTCGAAACCGGCCGCCTCGGAATATTCTCCTCCGGTTACTGGGGGCATCCGGCCATGAAGCTGCCGCCCGAGGCCAACCTGATGGCCGTGGCCCATTATCTCAAGGCGCTCGATTATCAGCGCAAGGCGGCCCAGGTGGGCGCGATTCTGGGCGGTAAGAACCCGCACATCCAGAATCTCTGCGTCGGTGGTGTCGCTACCGCCGTTAATATGGAAAATCTGGCAACCATCAATATGGAACGGATCGCTGCCCTGCGCGCCCTGATGGAAGAGACCCGTGACTTTGTGCAGAAGGTCTACTACCCGGACATGCTGGCCATAGCCTCGGCCTACAAGGAATGGTTCAAATACGGCAAGGGGGTAGTCAACTATCTGGCTGTGCCGGAAATGCCTGAAGACACCAGAAACACGAGATTCGCCCTGCCGGGTGCGATCATCAACAACGGCGACATCAAGGGTGCCCGCATCATCACCAATCATCAGGACCCGGGACTGATCGGCAGCATTACCGAAAACGTGGCCCACGCCTGGTACGAGGGAAGCGGCAGCCATCACCCCTGGGAAGGCGAAACCAGGCCGCACTACACCGATTTCGAGGATAACGGCAAATACACCTGGTGCAAGGCACCCCGCCTGGACGGCAAGCCGGTGCAGGTCGGTCCCCCGGCCCAGCTTTTTGCGGCATATGCCGGCGGCAACCAGAAGGTCAAAAAGCTGGTGGACGATTCCTGCAGGAAGATCGGGATCGGGGTCGGCGACCTGCACTCGACCATGGGACGTCTCGGCGCCCGCGCTATCCGTGCCCACCTGATGGCCGACTATTCTCTTGAGTACCTGGATAAATTTGTCGAGAATATCGCCAAGGGTGACAAGGTCTATGCCAATCACACCGAGATTCCCAAGGGTGAGTTCCGGGGGGTAGGTTTCCATGAGGCGCCGCGCGGCACACTGTCGCACTGGATCGTGATCAAGGACAGGAAGATCAAGAACTATCAGGCGGTCGTACCGTCTACCTGGAATGCGTCACCGCGCGATGAAAAAGGCGCCATGGGCCCCTATGAAGCGTCACTGGTGGGCAACCCGGTAGCTGACAGCGAAAAACCGCTGGAAGTATTGCGGACGATCCACTCCTTCGACCCCTGCATCGCCTGCGCGGTGCATACTATTGATCCGGAAGGGAAAGAGATCACGAAAGTGAAGGTGATGTAAGGTCTTTAAATATCTCACCGCAGAGGGCGCAGGGTAACGCAGAGGAAAAGCAAAAACATAAGAACGGGTAAAATTCTGGAAATCTTTGATTCACCCATAGAGATTTTATGCTTCCAAGAATACACCCTAAAGTTTTTGACGTTACTCTGCGCTCCTCTGCGTCCTCTGCGGTAAAAGGTTGTTTATATGAAAACACTTATATTCGGCGCAGGTAACCTGCTCCTCTCCGATGAAGGTTTCGGCGTGCACTTCATCAAGTACCTGGAGAAACATTACCGTTTTGGGGATGATGTGGAGCTGTACGACGGCGGCACCCTGGGGATCATGGTCACCCACCTGCTTGAGGAGGCGGACCGGGTCTGTCTGGTGGATGTTGTTGAGGCCAAAGGTGAGCCGGGGGACATACTCCGCTATGAGAAGGAGGAGTTCATGCTCGGAATGCTGCCGATCAAGATGTCGCCGCACCAGATCGGCATACAGGAGGTGCTGTTGCTGTCCGACCTGCGCGGCAGGACGCCCGATCAGGTGACCCTGTTCGGAATCATACCTCAATCGTATGACGCGGGAGTGGAGCTGTCGCCGCTGCTGGCAGAAAAGCTGCCCGGTCTGGCCGAGCTGGTAGTTGGAGAACTGCGGGCCGCCGGCCACGAGATCACATCCGCCGTCTGATTGTAATTTCATGAAATTGGCCGGGCCGGCTTCGGCCCGGCGCTCTTTTCCACCTTAGATACTCCTTCCCCATCGTTAATCATCGTTTATTCCGGAAAACAGCAATCATAATGTAAAAGGACAGCATGACCCTTCTGATCGTGCTTTTGCGCGGGACAGGGGAGAAAGTGTCGGGAACGCTGCGGGAGAAATGCTGTCGTGTCATGGGCTTTGAAAACTATATCAGGAGCGAATTCAGCGCTGATACTTCTGTCCATTCTGTGGCGATTACGCGCGAGTTCTTGCAGTTGAGCGGTGACGCTGCATTATGAGTTAGTAATGTGGGAATAAGAATGGACAATAGGGTCAGACCTGAAAGAGTGAAAGATAATGGTATAATCAAACCATGCCAAGGAAACCTCGATTACATTTTCCAGGTGCACTTTACCACGTAATACTGCGTGGGAATGGACGTCAGGATAAGAGGGATTAACCATGTCCTAGTTCTTGCGCAAAACTGGGGGAATCCCTACAACAAAAAGGATGAATGAAGTTCTGATGTCATCAATTCAAGAAAAGACACGCGAAGAAGTGCGGCAGAGCATCGAAGAAGGTTCAACTGCGACAAAAGACTACCTTGTCATGAACGCACTTGCGACTGTGGTAGCGTCATTTGGCCTTCTCGCGGATAGCACCGCCGTTGTGATAGGTGCCATGGTCATTGCTCTGCTTCTTGGGCCGATTACCGGCATTTCTCTAGCCCTCATCGATGGAAGAATGCGTTTATTGCGAAAATCTCTCATGGCTGAACTTGCAGGAGTTCTGACTGTTATTTCGGTTGCATTAGCTGTCGGTATTGTTTTTAAAGACATTCCACCGGGTAAGGAGATTCTTGCCCGCACCACACCTAACATTCTCGATTTAGTGATTGCACTGGGTGGTGGTGCAGCCGGTGCTTATGCCACCGTTTCGCCCCGACTCAATCTTGGGATTGTCGGCGTAGCGATTGCCACGGCCCTTGTCCCGCCACTATCGGTTTTCGGCATTATGCTTGCGCGGGGGGAGACCACCTTGGCATTAGGTGGGCTACTTCTTTTTCTGACCAATATCGTAGCTATCCAGTTTGCCTCTTCGGTAGTGCTCTGGCTTCACGGTTATCACCTCATAACAAGCCTTTCCCAAGACCGTAAAAGCCTTATTCTCCGGAATGGAGTGAGTGTTATTCTTCTGCTGGTTCTTGCTGTAGTCCTAGGTTTGAACCTGAAGCGTTCACTTACCAAACAACAGATGGAATCCACGGTTCGTTCGGCATTGCACAGAGCCTTGCGCGAATATCCTGGCTCCCGTCTTGTTGAGCTTGGATTTAACCGAGAGAACAGAATGGTTGTGATAACTGCTGTCATAAGAACACCATCTGTTTTCACGCCTCCTCAAGTTGCAGAACTAACAGCAAAACTTCCCTCTCTGGATGGGGGGCGTAAGCCAGAATTAATTGTTCGATCAGTCATCACGGCGGAAACAAGTAGCGGCGGATATGTGTATGAACCGTCGTTATCACCCGGAGAAACCTTCTCAAGATAATCTGGGGAAGCCTTGTCCCGGATTTCGAATGCATTTAAGGAGAAATGTAGAGATGAGCTATGTGAACTGGTATAGGTTGACGGTAAATAGCGCACAGGCGGCCGCAGGCGATATTCAGTGGCGCAAGGACGCTTTTGACCAATGTTTCAGCGCTGCTCGTGCACCGCGAACCATGGCCCTTTTCCAACAGGCGCTGGAGGATGGCGGGGTGGATCTGTTTCTCACCCCCGATTGCAGCGAACACGCAGCTGAGCTCATCAAAGAGTGGGGGTGTACCCCATGCGATCGCCCTTCGATGATCGGCTTGCATCTTCTGGTTGGCCACGCCGAGATGACGTACTACATGCCCTGAAATTGAGCATTTGAAGGGACGTTGATTATTGACATACTCAGCGTAACTTGTAGATTTTATCGCAACGTCTGGCAGCGGACGGGTCTGAATAGGCAGGGGAGGGCTGGTAAAAAGCCTGAATGCGGTAGAGTGCAGAGGGAGCGGATAAAAAAAGAGGGCCGGAAAATAATTTCCCGGCCCTCTTTTGTCACGCCGACTCGGCATCTTTCCGAATCAGCTCAATAATTTTCTGATACAAATCATCGCCGTCCTTGCCGGTCACTTTGACCTTATCAACCACCGCCACCGGCTGCTCGCGGCAGGTGCCGCACTGCTTGACGCAGCTCTTGGTCTTGATGTTCAGGTCCGGATATTTCTCTTCCAGCCGCCTGATAACCTTCCCCTTGCCCTTGTTATGGTCGCAGAAACGAATCTTCATCGCCATAGGCTACACCGCCAGCGGTGAGCCAGCCGGCGCAACAAAGGTGCGCTGTCCCATTTCCGAATCGATCATCAGAATGCCGTGTCCGTTGTCTCCGACCAGCTTGAGTTTGGCAATCAGGTCACGATCGTTGTTCTCTTCTTCGATCTGCTCAGTCACGAACCACTGCAGGAAGATCTGGGTGGCGTGATCCTTTTCCTTTACCGCCTGCTCGCTCAGCTCGTTGATGCAGGAGGTAATCATCTGCTCGTGGGCAAGCGTTTTCTGCATCATGTCGAGCAGGGATTTGTATTTATTCGGCACCTCCTTACCGCCGGGCATTGAAATCACGGCGCCCTGGTCGGTCAGGTAGTTGTAAAATTTCATGAAATGGATCATCTCTTCGCGGTACTGCACGAAGAACCAGTTGGCTGCGCCTTTAAGGCCATGTTCGTTGGCGCAGGACGACATGACGAGGTAGAGGTGGGCCGAGAAAAGTTCGAGATTCATGTGGGTGTTGAGAGCGTCGGACATTTTGTTGCTGATCATATTCTTTTTCCTCCGGTGTTTTTTTAAACTATAGCTCAATTCAGGACTTTATCAATCCGGAATAATCCCAAAAACAACGTTGGAGTCCTCGAAGGCAGGCATGGGGGAATGGTGAATTATAAGGATGAAGGATGAATTATGAAGGATGAAACTTCAATCCAACCTTCATAATTGCTTTGCATGCCGGCGCGACAGCAGCAGGGCTGCAGCAATACCAATGATGAACATCGGCAGACTGAGCAGCTGGCCCATGGAGAACAGTCCGAAGAAGAGCCCGAGCTGGGCATCAGGCTGGCGAAAAAATTCGACGATAAAGCGGAACAGTCCATAACCGGCGATAGCTGCGCAGGTTGTCACGCCGTTCACTCTTGTGTTCCTCGAGACGAAGCGCACGATGAAAAACAGAACAATCCCTTCAAGAAAAGCTTCGTAGAGTTGCGACGGATGCCTTGGCACCCCGTCACTGCCGGGAAAAATAATTCCCCAGGGCGCATCGGTCGGTCTGCCGTACAATTCCCCGTTTATGAAATTGCCGATTCTCCCTAGACCCAACCCGACCGGTGCGCAGAGTGCCGCCATGTCTATCAGTGCCGGAAATGGAATCTTCTTGCGGCGGGAGTAGATCAAAAAGGCGACCACGACACCCAGAAAGCCGCCATGGAACGACATGCCTCCTTCCCAGACGGCGAAGAGCTTGAGCGGATTAGCCAGGTAAAAGCCGAGATTGTAGAACAGGATGTAGCCGCAGCGCCCCCCCAGAACAACCCCCAGGGCACCGTAAAAAACCAGATCGGCAACATCGTCCTTTGTCAGCGCCAGCTGCCTGCGCGTGGCTTCGGAGCGGATGATGAAATAGGTGGCTATAAAGGAGAGGACGTACATCAGCCCGTACCAGCGGAACTGGAGCGGGCCGATGCGCAGGAATACCGGATCTATATGCGGAAATTGCATAAAACCTGTCGGTTACACCCCGCAGCCGCAGTTGCGGGTGCAGGCGCCACTCCTCATCTTGAGGGCTTTTATGAAGGATGCTTCGGTTGCCGCCCGAAGTTCGTCAACAACAGGTGAGGGGACGGGAGAGTCAAGCGACAGGATTACCATCGCTTCGCCCTTTTTCACGCTGCGGCCCAGATTCATAGAGGCGATATTGATGTCATGCTGCCCCATGATGGTGCCGATCTTGCCGATCATGCCGGGACGGTCTTCGTAGTTCAGGAGCAGCATGTGTTCGTCAGGGGTGAAGTCCATGGTGTAATCGCGCAGGCGGACGATTCGCGGCTGTCCCTCGAAAAGAGTGCCGGCAACCAGGCGCCGTTTTCCCTGCCCTTCGAGGACGAGAGTGATGACGTTGGAGAAGGCGTCGGACTGGGTGGACTTGGTCTCCTCGACGACAATCCCCATCTGTTCGGCAATCAGGGAGGCATTAACCATGTTGACGTCCTGATCGAGCTTGCGGTTCAGGAGCGCCGAAAGTCCGCATACGGCAAGCGGCGAGCAGTCGTAATGGGCGATTGCTCCGCTGAATCCGAAGGTGACCTTTTCCAGATTGGTTTCGACCAGCTGTACGCCGAAATCACAGATGACACTCATCAGGTTGAGGAACGGCCGCATCTGATCCATCAGGGCCATGTCGAAACGGGGGATGTTGACCGCGTTTTCAAGCGGCTTGTCATCCAGATAGTTGATGATCTCCTGCGATACGTCAACGGCGACATTGACCTGCGCCTCGAAGGTGTTGGCCCCCAGGTGCGGTGTGACCACCATGTTCTTGTGTGCGATCAGCTGTTTGAGCACATCTGTCGCCGGCGGTTCCTCGCTCCAGACATCGAACGCTCCACCGATCACCTTGCCGGAGTTCAGGTTGTCAAGCATGGCCTGTTCTTCGATGATGCCGCCTCTGGCCACGTTGAGGACGATCACGCCGCTTTTCATCAGGCCGAACTCACGCGCTCCGATCATCCCTTTTGTTTCTTCGTTTAGCGGGGTGTGAACGGTGATGATGTCGCAGTTTTTGTAAATTTCGTCATGAGAGACCAGCTTGACCCCCAGATCATGGGCACGCTTGACGGAAATATACGGATCACAGGCCAGCACCTCGCAGTCGAAGGCTTTCAGGCGGGTGGCGACACGTCCGCCGACTTTGCCGATACCGATGACTCCGGCAACCTTACCTTTCAGTTCGTATCCGGTAAAGGGGGCCCGTTTCCACTCGCCCGACTTGAGGCTGGCATTGGCAACCGGAACGTTGCGGCAGAACGAGAGCAGCAGCGCCATGGTGTGTTCCGCGGCGCTGTTGGTATTGCCGAACGGGGCGTTGACGACGATCACCCCTTTCGAACTGGCATAGTCGACATCGACATTGTCGATGCCGACGCCGGCCCGTGCTACCATCTTCAGACGGGTGGCGGCATCGAGAAGCGCCTTGTCCACGGTCGTGCCGCTGCGGGTGATGATGACTTCATAGTCGCCAATGACCGCCAGCAGCTCCTCTTTTTTCAAGCCAAGTTTCACGTCCAGCTGGATGCGGGGTTCCTGGGTCAGGAGCGCCAGGCCTTCCGCTGAAACTTCATCGGTTACAATTATTTTCATGATCGAATCTCCAGGTACTGTGGATTTTGACTCGACACAATAGCCCCGCAGAGAAAAAAATGCAAGCATGGCAGCCGTAAATAGTGGTATACAGTCGAGTCATGACACCATTCAATATCGTATTGATCGAACCTGAAATCCCTCCCAACACCGGTAATATCGCCCGTTTGTGTGCTGCCACCGGCACGGTTCTGCATCTGGTCGGGCCGCTCGGATTTTCACTCGACGATCGCTATCTCAAGCGGGCCGGGCTCGACTACTGGGAATTTGTCGCCCTGAAGCGCTGGCCGGATCTGGAAACGCTGCAAGCTGCGGCTTCGGGAGGGCGGTTCTTCTATCTGAGCACCAAAGCCACCCGGAGCTATCTGGAGGCCGGTTTTCAGCCGGGAGACTACATCGTCTTCGGCAAGGAAACCAGGGGGCTGCCGGAAGAGCTCCTTCAGGCAAATCCTGAAACATCCATCACCATTCCGATGCCGTCGGAAAAGGTGCGCAGCCTCAATCTTTCAACCTCGGCAGGAATCGTGCTGTACGAGGCGCTCAGGCAGTGCGGAGGGCTCGGGTGATGGAATACGCCGTCTCGAAACAGATCCATCCGTATCTGACCTGCCAGATTGCGGGCATCGGCGGAACAATCAAGGAATCCCCCGAGGATTTTCAGGTCGAGGAAATTCCCTCCTATTTCCCCTGCGGTTCCGGTGAGCACTGTTACCTGACTATCGAGAAACAGGGAATTACTACTCTTGAGGTGATCCGCCGGATCGCAGGCAGCTTGAAGATCCAGGAACGCGATGTCGGTTATGCCGGTATGAAGGATGCCGTCGGAGTTACCCGCCAGACGATTTCCATTCAGCGTGTCACTCCGGAGAAGGCTCTCTCCCTGGAACTGGATGGAGTCAAAGCCGTTTCGGCGACGCTGCACTCCAACAAGCTCAAGCTGGGGCATCTGAAGGGGAACCGGTTCCGGATTGTCATTCGGGGTGTATCAGACGCTGCCCTGCACCTGGTCCCGGCAATTCTGGATGTGCTCGGTAAACGGGGCGTGCCGAATTACTTCGGTTTCCAGCGCTACGGAGCGCAGGGCAATTCGCATCTGATCGGCGCGGCCATGCTGCGCAGGGATTGGCAGGGGTGTGTGGACCGGCTGATCGGCGAGCCGGATGCGGTGCGGGATGAGGGGTGGTCCGCCGCTATTTGCGCGTACCGGCAGGGCGCCCTGGATGAGGCGCTCCGGCTTTTCCCGCGTCACTGCCGCAGCGAGCGGGACGTGCTGCAACGGCTGGCCGCCCGTCCGGGAGAATATGAGAAGGCGTTTTCCGCAGTTCATCCCCGGCTGAAAAAGCTGTATCTTTCGGCCGCCCAATCTTTTCTGTTCGATCAGACGGTGGCACGGCGGATCGAGCGCATCGACGAAGTCATGACCGGTGATCTGGCCTGTAAGCATATCAATGGCGCCTGTTTTCTGGTTGAGGACGCGGCTGCGGAACAGGGGAGGGCCGCGGCGTTCGAGATATCGGCCAGCGGGCCGATGTTCGGCTGCAAGATGAAGCGCCCTGAAGGTGCGGCATGGGAGCTTGAACGCGAGATTCTGGAGCAGGCGGAGTTGGAGATGCCTCTTTTTGACATGCCGGGCGGCCTGCGGCTTGAAGGTGAGCGAAGGCCGTTGCGGGTACCCGTTGGTAATCTTGCCTGGAGCACTTCCGGAGATGCGGTGACGGTGGAATTTACCCTGCCGAAAGGATCGTATGCAACGTCGCTGGTCCGGGAGATTACCAAAACGTTTTGAACCTGATCAAATGTAACAGAAACCATTGCAAATGTGACAAACGTCGATAAATCAGAAACATAAAAGCAACTG
>DATNCC010000217.1:0-18211 GCA_035571735.1 Dongiaceae bacterium
CGAGGGCAGCATTTACCAGCATCGCCTTCATGTCGGCGCGGTCAAAGGCCTCTACCAGGATCGAACAGTCGGAGAAAATCGCCGGAATATTCTCCGGGTCGAGCATGACACGGTGCGCTTCAACGGTTACGTACGGATTGATGCGCCGCAGGTTGCAGGCAAGCGCATCGACCTTGCAACTGCCGATCTGGTCGATAAAGTACTGCTGCCGATTGAGGTTTGAGGGCTCCACGACGTCAAAGTCGGCAATTACCAGCCGGCCGACGCCGACCCGCGCCAGCGCAACCGCCACGGCCGAACCGAGGCCGCCCACTCCGGCAATGCCGACCGATGCCGGCTTGAGACGGGCATGAACTCCGGGAGTATGCCGGGCCGCTATCAACCTCTCCAGCTCTTCCTCCGTCGGCACTTCACCGCGACGGATCAGAAACAGTTCGTCCCCGTCGTTCAGTTCCGTATCCGGCGGAGCCGGAAAGCCGTTCAGGATCAGGACGTCGGTGCCCGCCTTAAACTGTTCTGCAACTGCACCGAGCGTCAGGCCATCCTCGATGACGGCGGCCTGTTCGTTGATACGGACCTTCACACTCTACCCGATCGCCTGCTGGAGATCGGCTATCAGGTCGTCCGGATCTTCCAGGCCGACCGAGAGGCGTACCAGCGTATCGGTGATCCCCTTGCGCTCCCGCTCTTCCTTAGGCACCGAGGCGTGCGACATCTTCGCCGGATAGGAGATGATGCTCTCAACCCCTCCCAGGCTGACCGCAAAAGCCGCCAGGTGCGAATTTTCCAGAAGTCGCTTGGTAGTCTCATAGGAGTCGAGCTCAAACGAAAAGACCGCTCCCGGCCCGTCGGCCTGGGCAGTGTGGATTGTGTGGCCCGGATGTTCGGGAAGCCCCGGATAATGGACTTTGGAAACGCGCGGGTGTGCTTTAAGCCACGTGACGATCCTGGAGGTATTCAGCTGGCTCTGATCCATCCTGACCTTGAGGGTCTTGACGCCGCGTAGCGTCAGGAATGAATCCTGCGGGCCGAGTCCGGTGCCGAAGGCATTCTGGATATAGCGGATGCGCTGCCCCAGTTCGTTGTCTTTGACTACGGAAAAACCGCAGAGAACGTCGCTGTGGCCGTTGATGAACTTGGTGCCGCTGTGCAGGACGATGTCGCAGCCGAGTTCCAGCGGTCGCTGGAGATAGGGGGTCATGAAGGTGTTGTCCACCAGGGTGATGATGCCGTGCCGCCGGGCGATTTCCACCGCGCCGCGCAGGTCGGTGACCTTCAGGAGCGGGTTCGACGGTGTCTCGAGATAGATTCCCTTCGTTTCGGGGCGAATGGCGGCTTCAATGGCCGCGAGATCGGTCGCATCGACAAAGGTGGAGGTGATCCCCATCCTGCTGAAGATGGTCGAGAGCACCCGGTAGGCGCCGCCGTAGACATCGTCGCAGACGACCAGATGGTCGCCGGGGGAGAAGATCATCAGCGTGGTGGAGATGGCGGCCATGCCGGAAGCGAAGGCGAGACAGCGGGTGCCCCCCTCCAGCACGGCGATCGTATCCTGCAGCGCTTCGCGGGTCGGGTTGTCGCCGCGGGCGTAGTCGTATTTACTGAAGTGGTCGACCGAGGTCTGGCGATAGGTCGAGATCTGGTAGATCGGCACCCCGAGCGCCCCGGTCTGCTCGTCGACGGTCGGGCCGCCGTGGATCAGTTTGGTTGCAAGTTTCATGGCTATCCCTCCAGAGCCTGCTGCAGATCCTCGATCAGGTCGTCACAATCCTCGATCCCGACCGACAGGCGCAGCAGTACGTTGTTGATTCCCAGCCTGGCCCGCAGTTCGGGCGGGATGTCGGCGTGGGTCTGAACTTCGGGGAAGGTTATCAGGCTCTCAACCCCCCCGAGACTCTCGGCAAACGAGATCAGAGCCGTCTTCAGCAGGATCTGCTCGACCAGTTCGTGCCTGTCGACCTCAAACGCGATCATGGCGCCGAAACCGCGCGACTCCCGCTTCATAAGGGCGTGATCGGGATGATCCTCCAGGCCGGGGTAAAATACCTTTGTTATGCGGGGGTGCGCCGCCAGCCACTGCGCGATCCGCCCGGCGTTCTGCTGCTGGCGGTCCATCCGGATGCCGAGGGTCTTGATGCCGCGGGTCGTCAGCCAGGAATCCTGCGGCCCAAGTACCGCGCCGACAGAATTCTGCTGGAAATACACCTTTTCGGCCAGTTCCGGCTCCTTGACCGTCACCAGGCCGGCAACGGTGTCGTTGTGTCCGGCAAGATATTTGGTCGCGCTGTACACGGCGATATCCGCGCCCAGGTCGAGCGGCCGGAGCAGATAGGGGGTCAGGAAGGTATTGTCGGCGATCAGAAGCAGATCCTTGCTTTTGCAGAGTGCGGCAATGGCCCGGAGGTCGGCGAATTTAAGGAGCGGATTGGTGAGGGTCTCGACAAAAACGGCTCTGGTCGAAGGCAGAAGGGCCGCAGCCACCGCAGCGGTGTCGCTGGTGTCGACATAGCTGAAGGAGAGGCCGTACTGGCCGAATACCTTGTCAAACAGGCGACAGGTGCCGCCGTAGAGGTCTTCGGTTACGATCAGGTGATCGCCGGATTTGAACAGCAACAGCAGGTTGGCGATGGCTGCCATGCCGGATGAATAGGCGAAGCCGCGTGTCGCGCCGTCCAGCCGGGCGATGCCGTCTTCCAGAGCCTGCCGGGTCGGATTGCCCGAGCGGCTGTAGTCGTAGCCGGTGCTCTGGCCGAGTCCCGGGTGCCTGAACGTGGCGGTCTGATAGATCGGCACGGTGACCGCTCCGGTACGGGTATCCCATTCCAGTCCGATCTGTACCGCCTCTGTTGCGATGTTCATGATATCCTCCCAAATAAAAATCCCCTTCCGGGGTGCGGAAGAGGATCTTGTGGATGGCGCTCTCCCTTATCTCCCGAAACCTGTAAAGGTTCCGCTGGAATTGGCACCTTGCCGGAAGGCTGGTTGCCGCGACGTCACAGGGCCAGTCCCTCGGTCGCTCTCGATAAGAATATGTATGTTGAGTCAATTTGTGTGAAAACAGAGGTCAAAAATATCAGGCGCACGATAAACATGTCAATAATAATTTCAAACTTTCATAAACGATGCAGGATCATAAACCGCCCATACAGCAGGTAATTGACCTCGATAAATTCTTCAATTAAATAGCGGGACAAGGGGCGACTTCGGTCGATATCATAATAATGGTTCAAGTGCATTGAAAAAGGCTTCCCGAATTCGAGAAGCCTTTTTGATTATAACGAAACATGCGATTATAGTCAGTGCTTCTTGCTGAAGTCGCGGAATGAGCCCTTCTGGGTCTCCTTCGAAGGCCTCTTGGACATAGTGGCTTCCCAGATCATCCTGGACAGCCCCTTCTCTATCGGAGCCATGGTGATCGCCAACAAAAAAATCGCCACGAATGCCAGGCCGAAAATGATCATCATACCCAAAGAAACGAGAATTGCTTCCAAAACTACAGGCATGAACGCCCCCGCTGAAAACTTTTTGACTAGTGAATACCTGTAAAGTATACACGATGGCCGTGAAATTGAAAGTGCTCATTACATAACACGATGAAATACTTATCGAGAAAAAAAATGGTGCATTTTATTGGAAACTTGGGGTATTATCCAAAAGTTAATGTAAATATTTCGTGCCGTATCGCACATATTTAATAACCAATTTCAATCAACGATGAAATCAAGGCGGGCCACCGATTGCATCTCGATTTATAAATTGGAATCACACAGGAGAGATACCATTGGCAACTACCGAACGAAGCTTTATTAACAGCGTCTGGGATTTTTTCTGCTCTCTTAAGCTTACCCTCTTTCTGCTGATCTCACTGGCTTTGACATCGATAATCGGCACGGTTTTGCCGCAGGGTCCTCTGCCGCCTGAATATGTCGCCCAGATCAGTCCCGCCAAATTGCAGATATACTCCAGGCTCGGTTTCTTTGACATGTACCATTCCTGGTGGTTCATTGCCCTTCTGTATGTGTTCAGCCTGAATCTGGTCTCCTGCTCAATCAAGCGTCTACCGCACGTATTCAAGTTCATCAGCGAGCCGGCCCTGGTTCTGGGGGAGGGGATGCGCACCTCATTCCAGTTAAAGAAAGATCTGTCGTTTTCCGGACCCATCGAAAAAGGAAAAGAGCGGCTTGCAGAATTCCTGGGGAAGGAGTTTTCTACTCCGGTGATCACCGAACATAATGGCGAATACCATCTTTTTGCCCAGAAAACGGCCTGGTGCCGTCTGGGCGTCTATGTGGTTCATTTCAGCATACTGGTGATCTTTATCGGGGCAATTATAGGATCTCTGGCCGGATTCAAGGGATTTGTCACAATTATCGAAGGGAAAAGCGTCAATTCCTTTGAAGGGCGAAACGGCCAGCATATGCCGCTCGGCTTTGAACTCCTCTGCGAAAAATTCAACGTGGACTTTTACCCTTCCGGTGCTCCCAAGGAATTCAGGAGTATTCTGACGGTTCTGGAAAACGGCAAACCTGTTCCCGGTTTTTCAAAGGTGAAGGTAATTGTTAATGAGCCGCTGACCTATAAAGGCTTCACGTTTTATCAGTCCAGTTATGGCCAGGCCAGTGAGGGGAGCGAACATTTCATTACCGTGACCCCGCGAAGCGGCGGTACAGCTGAAAAGCTCACAGTCCATGAAGGCGTTCCGGTCACTCTGAAGGATGGCACGACCTTAAGGCTGCTGGAGGCAACGCAGGAGGTCCGGCAGTTCGCCCCCGGCTTCTCCGGTCCGGCTGCCCGCATTGAAGTGACCGCGAAAGGGGCAGAGCCGAAGATTTTCATCGCGTTCAAGAATTTCCCCGAGGTAAATGCCCAGCGGGGCGATGCCCTGATCTTTGGCTATGAAGGGACGAACGCCAAAATGTATACCGGTCTGCAGGTCGCCAAAGATCCCGGTGTCTGGGTGGTCTGGCTTGGCTGTACCCTGATGGTGCTTGGCATCTTTATCGCTTTTTTCATGTCGCACAAACGTATCTGGGTGGTGGTATCAAAAGGGCATGCCCATATGTATGGCAATGCCAGCAAAAATCAGGCAGCATTTCTGATGCAGTTCGAAGATATTTCCGAAAAATTCCAGGAAATAAAAATCTAACGGAGGTTACTTCTTTATGACCAGCTCCATGCTTTTTAACGTTACAACTTTTACATACCTGATATCCATGATCGTTTTCTTTGCGTTCCTGGCCAGCAAAAACAAGACGCTGGGCCTTGCCGGCAGTTTCATCGCCTATGCCGGTCTCGCCGTTCAGACGGTGGCCATCGCATTGCGCTGGAAAGAATCATACGACCTGGGCGTCGGGCATGCTCCGATGTCCAATCTGTACGAATCGATAGTTTTCTTTTCCTGGACGATTGTTCTGCTGTTTGCCTATATCGACATTCGCTATAAATACCGGATTGTCGGAGCGTTTGTAGTGCCGTTTGCGCTGCTCGGCATGGCCTGGGCGCAGCTCGGTATGAATACCGGAATAGAACCGCTTGTTCCGGCGCTGCAGAGTAACTGGTTGCTGTACCACGTTATTACCTGCTTCCTTGGCTATGCCGCCTTTGCCGTTGCCTGCGGAATTTCAATCATGTATCTGATCAAGACCGCCGTTGAAGGTGCCGGTTCGTCGGCATCGGCCGGCGGACTGATGTCGATGTTTCCTCCCCTGAAAGTGCTGGATGACCTCAATTACCGCGCGATCATGATCGGTTTTCCGCTCCTGACGCTCGGCATCATCACCGGCGCCGCCTGGGCCAACTACGCCTGGGGCACTTACTGGAGCTGGGACCCCAAGGAAACATGGTCGCTGATCGTCTGGTTTGTCTACGCCGCCTTTCTTCATGCCCGTATCACCAAGGGGTGGGTTGGAAAACGCGCCGCCTGGCTGTCGGTCATCGGTTTCGCCGCCACCATCTTCTGCTATCTGGGCGTCAACCTGTTCCTCTCCGGGCTGCATAGTTACGGCGGCGGTGCAAAGTAAAGCGATACGACTCAGCTTGAATTCTTCTTCACACAATAATGGCCACCCGCAAAAGCGGATGGCCATTATTCATTTAGATTATATCCTGAATCCGTGACGCCTCCATTCCTCCACTTGTATGAAAAAATTATGAGCAATTGTGAGTTTCCGGGGAAGCGGAAATGATCGACTCAAGTTCCTTCGCTTCGGCTCCGGTCAGCACAACCGGCTGCATCCTCGTAGGGATCTTGCTTCTCGGCATGGCAAGAAGCGCATTCCCAAACAATCCTTATTGAAATGTCTTCATAAAGTCCGTATTATTCATAGGCTAGAGGCGAGTTAATGGTGTCAAGGTGTAGACCTGACACGGCTCATTTCTCCTTGAAAGCCGATAGACATTCCGTTCGAAAATAATATCCATGGGGCCGCTAGATATAAGGGGTGTGAATATGAAATGTCCAAATTGCCAAAACAGGAAAATTAATGTCTTCGAAGCGCGAGGATTTACGTCAAAGGAGAGCCCGATAAAGGAATGTGAATGTGGGCATGTTTGGCGGCTTATCCCTCTCGAAGGGGACAACAAAAGAATAGACTTAATCAGGCAAGGAAAAATATGTTGTGAACCGACACCTTCAAGATACGAATAACACCGGAAGCTTCGGTGAAGATTGGAATTAACTTCTAGCACAAACAGGTCGCAGCGCCGGACCACCAGTTACTTGCCTTTAAGCACATAGCCGAAAAAACGACAAAAGGTGACTCCATGCATCTGATTCAACTGCTGCTCCCACTTTGTGACAACGATGGGCACCCCTTCCCGCAGTCAATTTACCTCCAGGTGAGGGACGAGCTTGCCGAACAGTTCGGCGGGATAACTACCTATGTCAGGTCTCCCGCCGAAGGGTTATGGAAGGAGGGGAAGTGCTGCGCCGTAAGGGACGAGATCGTAATTTACGAGGTCATGGCAAAGGAATTAGACCGCGGATGGTGGAAAGAGTTCAGGGAGAGGCTGGAGGGCCTTTTCAGGCAGGAGTCCCTGATTGTCAGGGCAAGCCGGATAGATATGCTTTGAGGATTATCCATTTAAGGAGAGAGCATGAACATGTTGTTCAGCACACCGACAGGATGGAAAGATGAATTATCCAACCGAAAAAGTCTTTGAACATCTGCGTGACATAGCCGCTCGCGCCTTCGAACAGATCCATGATCTCGCTGCGCGACGCAAGTTAATCGACCAGTATTTCCGCGTCCACCCATCTACCTCGGAAATACTTGGGCAATCGTATCCGGTCCGAACGGGCCATATCCCCATGGAGTGGGTGGTCGCGGACGGTGCCGATCCCAACCGGCGAATCCTCTACATTCATGGGGGGTCCTGGATTTCCGGTTCCATTTCCGGATATCGAGCCTTTATATCACGAGTATCCCGGGCCGCGAAGGCGGCGGTCCTTTCAGTGGATTATCGTCTGGCGCCGGAACATATGTTTCCAGCCGGGCTGGAAGATTGCGTGCAGGCCTACCGATGGATGCGGGAAAATGGTCCGGCCGGCAAGGAACCGGCCGGGGCGACCTACCTGATGGGTGATTCCGCCGGGGGTAACCTGGCGTTGTCCGCTCTTTTGAAAGTCAGGGATTCCTGGTTGGCTTTGCCAACAGCCGCGATTGCCCTTTCTCCAGCGACCGACTTTACCTGTGGAAGCCCTTCGCTGGTTTCTCGTGCATCAGTAGACCCGATAATCAACCCGGCAATTTTGCCCGCTCTCATCCCTTTCTACCTGGGTACAAATACCCAGCCCACCGATCCGTATGCATCACCGCTGTTCGGCGATTACAGCGGGATGCCTCCGATTTTGCTGCAGGTAGGGGACGCCGAAGTTCTGCTCGATGATTCTACTCGCCTGGCACGGCATGCGTCCGAGCAGGGATGTGATGTGACACTCGAAGTCTGGAATGGGATGCCCCATGTGTTTCAGGGTTTTGCACCCTTTCTGCCGGAAGCCACGGAAGCGATTGCAAAGATCGGGGAGTTTGTCCGGCAGCACTGAACGGCTTGGCGGCAACATCCCCCCGACCTGTAGCGGCCGGGAGGGATGTTGCCTGCCGTCATGCTCTCAAGCTTGCCTGAATTGGGACACTCATTGGCAGGAATCGCAGCCGCTCCGGGGCTCTCCGCACTTCTCAGGCATGAGACGGTCGGCGGCAAATTCCGTTATATCAATACTGAAGTGGATGTAAATATCTTCTGAGCCGGCCAGCGGTATCCAGTAGGAGTCCAGCACGACCCCCATTGCCATAACCAGGAAGATCATCACTCTGCATCATGGAGAGATCGGCGCCAGAAACGCTTCGAATGGCTTTCAGGTCCGCGTTGGTCTTCCACTAAAGAAGGTGTGAATGACACGGCCCCGAATAGGCCGCAGACTTGCCCGCTTCATGTCCATTGCCAACGTGATCAGGTTACGCGTACTCCATTTAATTGACAAAGATCAGCCGGTAACTGGCCGGTCTCCATTTCACTGGACCGGGGATGCAAGCCGGAAGCCCAGGTAGGAGTAGCTGTCGTCGGGCGATTTGAAGGTGCGGCGCGCCGCCTGCAGGTACTCCGGGTTGCCGCCCCAGCCGCCTCCGCGACTCACACGGGCGGAGCCCGACGACGCCCCCGGGGGATTGTTGCCACTGCTCGGGTAACTGCTGCCGTACCAGTCATTTACCCACTCCCAGACATTGCCGCTCATGTCGTAGATGCCCAGGCCGTTGGCCTGCTTCTGCCCGACCGGGTGGGTCTTGTAGCCGCTGTTGCCGTCATACCAGGCAACGGCGTCGATGTTGTCTCCGCCGCAGTATTTTTCGCTTTTGCCGCCGCTACGGCAGGCGTACTCCCATTCGGCCTCGGTAGGCAGGCGGTAGTGTTTGCCGGTCTGGCTGTTGAGTTGGCTTATGAATGACTGGGCGTCATGCCAGTTGACGTTCTCCACCGGGCAGTCGTCGCCGCAGCCGCTGAAGTAGGATGGGTTAGTGCCCGTGATGCGCTCGTACTGCCCCTGGGTGACCTCGTACTTGCCGATGCGGAAGGAGTCTAGACAAGTTCGTTTGCCATTGGCGGTGAAGCAGCCACCGGGAACATGGACTAACTCAATATCGATGGGGTTTTTGTCGCGGTTCTTCTCGGCCGCTGTCAGGCTGCGGTCATCGGTGGCGGACAGGGCAGGTTGGGCAAACAGCATGGTTACAACAAGGGCAAGCAGGTATTGCATGACGGCCTCCAGGTAGCATTGAGTAAGGAGAATTGCTGGACATGCTATAGAAATTACGGGAGAACTTCAATGATGGCTAGAGGAAAGTTCTTACCCGATTTCTGACAGCTGCTTGGTTCGTAAACACTGAATGACTTTATTCACTCTTCTGCATTGTTGGGAAATAAATCCGAAGGAACGGATTTCTCACCACATTCCTTATAAATCCTGTACCGCGCACAGGACTCATAGTCGCTAAAGCATAGCCTGTTTATGTAAACCGCCGATTTTGGCAGGTCTCTCATCTTGTCGTTGAAGAATTGGCAACATGCAACTAATTCACATGTCATTGCAGCACCTACATATAACAATGTATCAGATGCTTGTTGCCGGACTGCATCGGTTGTTCGTTAAGAACTTGACTCTCGCATCATACGATTAAAGCCGTCCGTGGCAACACTGACGGCTTTAATCGTACCTTAACGACTATTGAAGCGAAGCAAGTTTACTTTTTGCCTGCCAGTTTACGACCACCGATCAGCATCGGATCACCTTTGTAGCCCAGAGCCTTCCAGTTCATGCGGTCACCGCCCATGTGGCATTCACCACATTGAAGGGCTTCTTCCTTCGCCGAAACCTCATGCTGCGCCGCGATGTAGGTGACGGTATTCACGAACTGGTACTTTCCGCTGTATGGCAGTCCAGCCCCCTCTGCTCCACCCTTGAGGGCCTTGTCCCAATCGTAGTCTGCCCAGAGGGACTTGTACTGCTGGAAGATGCTCAAATATTTGAATTTGGCGTCCATCGGCTGGTCGCCGGTGTAGAGTTTGTAGGAGTAGATCTTTGCGTTCTTGTCCTTTATATCGCCGACCGGGCGGGACATGACTACCGGTTTGCCCGGATCCTTGATCTTGTCGCCAATCATGTAGCGCTCGATCATGCCGTTACTCCAGGCATAGACCGGCTTGACGTTCATGCCCCAGGTGAAGGATCCTTTCTTCTTTACGAAGGTCTCCTTGTCGAACTGCTCCTCAGCCTTAATGTCCTTGCCCACATCGGACCATTTCCAACTCATCTTGGTTGCCTGGCTCTTGGCAAATACCGGGATGTGACAGGTCTGGCAGGCGACGGTGGCCAGGTGCCTGTTCAATATTTTGCCATTTTTGGCCTTCTGGTGCGGTGTCTTGGCGCCGGTGTGGCACTGTTCGCAGTTCACACGAGAATCGTAGTGGGCCATCATGCTGGAGGCGCCGCCGATCTTGTGATCCTTGGTGACATGGCAGGCTTGGCAGGTCATGTCCTGACCGCCGCTCGCCTTGGTGCCCATGTGCACGTCCTGTTTCCTGTCTGTTTTTTCCAAGGTGGAATCAAGGCCGGCATTTTTGACGGCGTCGGCGCCGCCGCCGAAGAAATGGCAATAACCGCAGTTTCTGCGCGTGGGAAGGCCTACACTCTTGGCGGCCAGGTCGAGGTCCATGATGCCCCTATCCATAGCTTTCGTGTCGACGATACATGCTTCTGACGACCTTTGGTAGTTCCCTTTGAGGGCATGACAGACCAGACAGTCGACGTTCTCTTTTTTGGTTAAGTCATAATTGGTGCGGGTCCAGCCGTATCCGGCGTGGCACTTGCCGCAGGATTCGTGAACCAGGCCGTCCTTTCCCCCTTGGATCGAGGTACAGAACGCGTTGATCATATTGGCTTTACCGTACTCTTTATTGCTCTTCTCCAAACCCTTGACATGGTTGGGGGTGCCGGCCCACTTCCAGTGGGTGGTCTTCATGAAGCCGGCAGCTTCTTTCTCGTGGCATTCAAGGCAGACCTTGGTAACTTCCGGCCCGCTTTTGAAAGGCCCCTTAAGAAATTCCGTGTGGTCTTGTCCTGCGAAGGCCTGAAATGCGGCCAGAACCAACGCAAAGACCAGGAATGACGTCATCCTGCTGCTGTTTTTCATAACCCGCTCCTTTTTGAATTGTATTAATGACGATACCGAGACATTTATGTCGCTAAACACCGTATTATATGTATCTTTGAATGTAAATTTTATAAAATATGGCGTATCCGGGCGGCAGATACGCCGTATCTGAAGCTATCATTCGAACACTAACAGCCGGCAGTCTTCTTGAACATCTTGCTGAAGTTCTTGCCACCTTCGGATTCATACTTGGTGCGGATTTCATCCCCTTCAACGATGCGCTTATCCTTGAACTTATCAAGCGTAAGTTCATCGGTAATGGTAATTGTGACTGTTGACTCACTCTTGCTGTCTTTTAATGTCGCTGTTGCCGACTTACCATCTGCCGCAAGCTCGATTTTTGTAATTGTGCCGGTCATTTTGAGCTCTTCTGCACTGGCCGTTCCGACAACCGCCAGCGAAGAGAAGAGCATAAATGCCATAACCATACCGATTGAAAATACTTTATTCATTGTGAGTCCCCTTATCTCGTAAAATGTGGCCAGATAACTGTCATTATTTAATCTGCCGGTAGAAAAATGTCGGGGAGTTGTTCAGACTCCACGACAATCAAAATTTAACTTCAAAGGTAAAATAGACATCCTGTGCTGTTTTCATCGGAGCCAGCAACATAAGGTCGGTCGTCTGGATCTCTGAAATCTTTTTGGGTGCGCCGACCCAGTTATTGCTTCCGGTATACTCAAAGTCGTAATACTGGTAACCCAGCTTGACAAAGGCTTTGGCAAAGTAGCTGGAAAGCGGTTTCAGGTTCAGCTCCTGAATGATGTACGGCTCGTAAACATTGCCACGTGTTCCGAGCTTGGCAGTCCACATGTCGTCGGCTGAGGGAGCAAAAGTAATCCAGTCTTTGGAACCGTGGTTAAATTCAAAGCCGATCTTGGTCTTTGATGGAAGGTCGTAGCGGATACCGGTATATACTGCCCAGCCGGTGCGGTCTTTCGGAGCAAAGTCCTGGGCGAAGAACTCGCCGCTCATCAACCCCTGGAAACCGGCATTCTGGGAAACATTGCTGTTTGGATGGGAGACACTCAAGGCTACATCGCCAAAGATCTGCAGTGTGCCGGGGCCGGCATTTTTGAGGGTACTCATGGCGCCGGCGCCGTACCAGTCGATGCTGCCAAGATTTACGGCAGGCGCCGTATTGCCGAAGATGGTGTTATTCATCATCGGGAAGTCGAAGATATCGAAGCCGCGGTTCCACTGCAGCCAGACGCGCAACGGATCGGTATCGATCGGAATCACTGCAATGCCGAGCATGTCGGTATCATTCAGGCCATTGGTTGTATTGGAACTGGTCGGAGTTGCTATGCCGCTCTCGAATGCGCGGCCATAGCAGACTTTTGCATAGGCGCCCGGCAGGGCATCGATGTCCGGGGCATAGCCGATCGTCATGCCGTCAAATGCATAGTCGACCAGCAGGGCCGGTGTGCCGCCATTGCCGGGACGCTCCTTGTTCAGACGGAGGTTGCTCGGTGCCCCGTTGGTTGAAGGGCGGCGACCGACGGAAAACCAGACCGGTTCATCGGCGATGTTGCTCCAGGTGGCGTAGGCGCGATCTACGTTGAGCTTGCTGTCGGTCGGGACATGCCCGATCGTGCCGTCAAAGGCGCCGACGCGGTCTGCAAAGAAATTGCCCGTGGTCGTTTGGTCGGTCTGTGAACCGAATGCTTTGTAGATACCAAGGCTTGCATGGACGGTGATGTCCTGGATCGGTTTGGCTGTCAGATCAAGGCCGAATTTATTGGTGTAGAGGGTTTCGTTTTTGGGCTTGTAGGCGGGAACCTGGGTGAGGTTGCCGCTGCCCGCCCCAAGAAAGCCCTGCATAAGCATGTTATTGGCAAGCTGCTGCGAAGCTGCGGGGAAACCGGCGAACACCTGGCCGACCGTAGTTGCTGCCGGGGTGCCGGGTGGCAGAACCGCGAGCATTCCAGGAATGCTTCCGACCTGCATGGCCATGACCGACGGCATAGCCTTGGCGGACAATGTGTTTAAGATGCTCTGCTGCTGGACGGTGAGGGGAGGGACAGCTGCCGGATTAAATCCCGGAGTATTCATCTTGGTAAAAAGACCCGGCAGGGATGCCGCCATCGCTTGCGGCATATACTGGTTGAGAATAGTGTTGAACTGAGCGGGGGTAAACAGGCTGCCTGCCTTGCCCTGCATTATGAATTGTGTTGCGCTGGGGCTCAATGAACCGCCGATGTTTGACCCGGCGACTCCAGTTGGCCCGGTAAAACCGCCAACAAGATTCATCATCGTCCCGATCGCATCCGAATATGCTGCCGTCTGCCCGTGCATAGAATCAACCCGGAAGCGGTACTCGCCGCCAATCGTCAGCCACTTGCCGATGGACTTGTCCTCGACTTTTTTGACCTCCCCCTTCAGGTCTACGACCTCTTTGTTCAATTTGTCGATCTTTAGCTGCAGATCTGCCTCCGCGGCATTTGCAGCCAACGGCATCATCATCCCCAACAGTAATGTTGCTGCAATTTTTCTGATGGCCTTCTTTTTCATGCTTCCTCCCTCCAGTTAACAGATTGAGTATATGAAATATTCATTACGCAAAAACAGCTCCAATTATATGAGTATTGCGATTTAAAGATAAAATACAATATAACTATATTGTTTTCAATATGTTATAATTCTAAAAATAGTATATTCGGAAAACAGAATATAACTTTAAAAAATACTCCAGTGGTTTGACGGAGTTGTTTGTGGTCAAATAGCGTATATTAATTCAAATATATGTATTAACTGGTATTTTGGCGGGATAAGTCAGGTTATTTGGCAGTGCAGGAGTAATTAGCTAAAATTGCAGGTTTGTTTTAATCAGCGCTGGATGGGGAAGCCGTTGCGATACCAGCCGACTATGCCGTCGGTCATGTGGTAAACATCCCTGTAGCCCTGTTGGGACAGAAAACTTGCAACAGGCTTCGATCGTGCTCCGACGGCGCAATACACGATAATAGTCTTGTTTTTGGGCACTTCGCCGATACGGCGTTCAAACTCGCCGACCGGGATCAACACTGACCCCGCCAGCCTTCCCTGACTGTATTCCTGAGGGGTGCGGACATCCAGCAGATAAATATTTTTATTACTATCAAGCAGCGCCTTTACCTCCCGGGACATAATATTCTTCTCGGCCCCCCAGACATGTGTTGCCAGCGCCAGCATCAGCATCAGTACCAACATGACTCTTTTCATTCCGTACAGTTCCTTTCGAGTGTTATTCAGACTTCAAGCGTATATCCAACCATGGCCACCTGGAACTCCTTCGGCATCTCCCGCGACAGACGCGCTGAAGCGGCAAAGCCGGTGCAGTGGCCGGCGGCCAGTTTTCTTATCCCCAGATCGCGAAGAGCAGTGATGGTCAATCCGAGCTGTTCCTGACTGCAGAATCCGAGGTGCGTGCCGCCGATTACGGCAAAAATATCGCGTCTGCCGGTCATTCGGGCGACATGCTCCAAAGTATTAACGAGCCCGGCATGGCAGCATCCCAGAACCAGCACGAGACCTTTCTCCGTCTCCAGCACCAGTGACTGGTCATCGGGTGTATCATCCGGTGCCTGGCCGGTACAGTCACAATACAGCCCCCGGTCTCCGGTCTCGAAGCCGGTCAGGCGCGGCACCTCTCCGGTCAGGTACATTCCCGGAGCTATGGCGCGGAATTCGCTCGACAGATCGAACGTGGCTCCTGCCGCTTCCAGTTTCTCCCGGCTGGAGGGAATCGATATCGGGAAACATTCACCGCTGTCCTTGATCCGGTACCGGGACCTGAAAACGGAGGGATGGCTGAAGACTTGCTTGGGACCATACTCCTCCAGCAACGGCATGAGCCCCCCGGAATGATCGTAATGGCCATGGGAGACGACCACCTGTCTGACTTTGGTCAGATCCTTGTTCATACGCCGGGCGTTGTGCAGCAGGGTCAACCCCTGGCCGGTGTCGAACAGCAGCGGCTCACCGTCTGACGGTTCGATCAGCGCGGAAAAACCATGCTCTCCAAGGGTGCCTGAAAGAGGCCCGACCGAGTTATCGCATAGAACCGTGATGCGGAAGCTCACTTGCAGCAGCCGCCTGTCGGGAAGCGCGGCACGCCCATTTTCCCGAGAATGTTGAACATCGGGCAGAACTGGGTGAAGCCGGACTGGAACAGGTTCAGGCCGACAAAACCGGTGAACCAGAGCCAGTTGGGGGAGTGGAAATGGGCCAGCAGCAGCGAGATCAGGACAAGCGATCCGGCCACGATGCGCACGATGCGCTCAACGTAGAATTCTTCTTTCATGGTTTGACTCCTCTTGGTTAGTTCCTTTTGGATCAAAATATTTCTTCAGCCTCACGATTACTTCATGATTTCCTCAAGATTACGTTTAAAATCCTGGTAATCACGAGGTAATCAAGAGGCAAAAAAGAAAGCTCTATTTGTTGCTCAACATCTCCGCAACTTTTCCCGCCACCTCGCCGGTCAACACCGGGCAGACCCCCTTGTGTGTATTGCGGATGGTCGTGCAGCAGGTCACGCCATACTTCTCCTTGAACCACTCATGCAACTCCTTCGTAAGCCGCGTGGTTTCCTTCTTGTCCGCCAGAACCAGTCCGAGCGCTACCGTGCCACCCGAAACCGCGCCGCATATGCACCCGGAACCGGACCCGCCGCCGAATCCGGATACTGTGCCGACTATCGACTCTGGCAACTCCGCGGCAAAATGCCGTCGGATGGTTTCCATTACCGCTTCCGCACAATGATATTTCCCCGAGCGGTACAGCTCCTCGGCTTCAGCCCGGCATTGGGTACTAACTAATTGCCCTTCCGGCGACAATTCTTTTTTTCTGCCAAAAAACATACATTCTCCCTGACGTAATAAATAAACAACTTGTTTAAGTTTATTTGAAACGTGAATTTTTCACAAGATCAAGGCTGTCGAGGGAATGCGCGGAGGCGTAGTAGTCCCGAAGACTTACGCAGATATTGTGGAAAAGTTGCGTTTCTGCCGTCGTTCTTTCCAGTTTTGTACCAGGTAATAAAGTATCGGTATCGTCACGCGCGACAGGGTTGTCGAGGCAATCTCTCCGCACATCATGGCGAGAGCCAGTCCCTGGAAGATCGGATCGAAGACGATCACGAAGCTCCCGACCACAACCGCCGCCGCGGTCAGCAGCATGGGGCGGAAGCGAACCGCGCCGGCCTCGATGATCGCTTCGTCCAGCGGCATCCCTTCGCGGCGTTTCATCTCGGCAAAGTCGATCAGGATGATGGAGTTTCTCACAATTATGCCGGCCAGGGCAATAAAACCGATCATGGATGTGGCGGTGAAAAAGGCGCCGAACAGCGCATGCCCCGGCAGGATGCCGATCAGGGTCAGCGGTATCGGCGCCATGATCACGAGCGGCGTGGTGAGGTCCTTGAACCAGGCCACCACCAGGATGTAGATCAGCACCATGACCGCGCCGAAGGCGATCCCCAGGTCGCGGAATACCTCGTAGGTGATGTGCCATTCGCCGTCCCACTTCATGCCGGTATGCTCTTCGCCCCATGGTTGACGTGATGCCAGTACCTCGATCTTCTGCCCGTCCGGCGTCGGAACGGCATCGATCTCTTTGCGCATCTTCAGAATCGCATAGACAGGCGCCTCGATCTCCCCGGCCACATCGGCGGTCACGTACACGACGTTTTTGAGGTTCTTGCGGTACAGCGTCTTATCCTCGCTGCCGCTGTTCAGTCGGACCAGTTCAGAGAGCGGTACATTCCCCTTCGAACCGGGAACAGAAATGGAGGAAAGAGCGGCGGCGGAGCTGCGTTGGCCGGCCTGGAGGCGCAGGTTGATCGTCACCGGCTCTTTTTCTTTCGGCACGTGCAGGAGCCCGGCATTTTCTCCCTCCAGAGCGATGTGCAGGGTAGTGGCAACGTCAGCAACTGCGACGCCTGACAGGGCCGCCTTTTCCTGATCGACGGCAAAGGTCAGCTTGGCCTGATCGTCTTCGCGATACCAGTCGACATCGACCACGCCGACAGTCCCGGCCAGGATCGCCTTGACTTTTGAGGCAACACCGGCCCGAGATGCGTCATCCGGCCCGTAAACTTCGGCCACCAGAGTAGCCAGCACCGGCGGACCGGGGGGGATCTCGGCGACCTTGACCCGGGCGCCGTATCTGTCGGCTATTGTCTTGACGAGCGGCCTGATCCGTTTGGCTATGGCGTGGGACTGATCCTTGCGCTCGTCCTTGGGAAGCAGGTTGACCTGGATGTCCGCCAGGCCAGCCCCCTTGCGCAGGTAATAGTGCCGCACCAGTCCGTTGAAGTTGAAGGGGGCGCTGGTGCCGATGTAGATCTGGAAGTCGGTCACTTCGGGCACCGTGCGCAGCGCATCCCCCATTTCGCGGGTCATGCGGGCGGTTTGCTCCAGAGTGGTGCCGTCCGGGGCGTCGACAATCACCTGCAGTTCGTTCTTGTTGTCGAATGGCAGCATCTTGACCGTCACCGCCTTGAAGTAGATCAGGGAGCAGGAGAGCAGCAGCAGCACGACGACGGTTGCCAGAAAGCTGTAGCGCAGACCCTTCTCATGGATCAGGCGCCCCATCCAGAGGCGGTAGAATCCGGTCAACCTTGAATCTTCCGGCTTCAGGTCCGAGCCGTGATGCGATTCCCCCTTCATGAAGCGGAAGGCGAAATAGGGGGTAACGATGAAGGCGATCAGCATCGAGAAGAGCATGGCCATGCTGGCGCCGACCGGGATCGGCCGCATGTAGGGGCCCATCAGGCCGCCGACGAACCCCATCGGCAGAATTGAGGCGATTACGGCAAAAGTGGCCAGCACCGTCGGATTGCCAATTTCGTCCACCGCCTGAATAGCCGCATCCAGTGGCTTCATGATCGTGGTCGTAAAGTAGCGGTGGATATTTTCCACGACCACGATCGCGTCGTCCACCAGAATTCCGATCGAGAAAATCAGGGCAAAGAGCGTGATCCGGTTCAGCGTGTAACCGATCAGGTAGAAGATCAGCAT